>WQSI01000065.1 GCA_009787945.1 Defluviitaleaceae bacterium | reverse complement strand
GCAGAAAGTTTTAAACTTTTTGGTAATTTTTTAATGGCTTCATAAAAACTTCTGTAAAAAACTAAACTATCTCTCATGTTATTTCTCCTTTAGATTAATTATTCTAATAAGATTATAACATAAAATGATATAACATTCAATGTACTTTTTGGTTTTTTGAAGATTTTTTGAAAATATTGTAGGGGCGCATATTATGCGCCCACTGTCGGGCAAACGTACCCTCCATAAACATACGTTTATCGGACAACGGGCGCATAATATGCGCCCCTACGCAGGCAATAACCAACCCCCATTTTAACCGTCATTGCGGGCTTGACCCGCAATCCCGTCAGCACTAACAAGCCCCTACAGTATGGGGCTTGGAATGACATGTGGGGTCCCGTGTCAAGCACGGGATGACGTTGTTTGGTGCGGGATGACGTATAGGGGGCGTGGGATGACGTATGAAAACTTATCCCCAAACTTATCCACAAGTTATCCACAACTAGCCGCCTTCTCCAACAATTCCGCCAACCGCACAGCTTCCCCTTCAATCTCTGCCAGGTTTTCCCCTTCTATCATCACCCGCACCAGCGGCTCTGTTCCTGATGGGCGTATAAGCACCCGCCCGCGCCCTTCAAATTTGCTGTGGGCAAGGTTTATTTCCGCAAGCACTGCAGGGTCACTAAGCACCTTATCTTTAACGTCATTTGGTATTTTGGCATTTTTAAGGGTTTGGGGCATCTTCACCATCACCTTGTTAAGTTGCGACAGGGTTTTGCCTGTTTCTGCCATAATGCCCGCAAGGGTAAGGGCGGCAAGTATGCCATCCCCTGTGGTTTGGTGGCTTAACTGGATAATATGCCCGCTTTGCTCCCCCCCAAGGACAAAGCCCCCTTCTTTCATGCGCTCCAGCACATAACGGTCGCCAACCTTGGTTTGCTCCACATTAAAGCCGTGACTTTCAGCCGCCTTAAACAGCCCCAAATTGGACATAACCGTTGCAACAAGGGTGTTGTGGGCAAGTTGCCCCTTCTCCAACATATGAGTGGCAATGATGGACATTATCATATCCCCGTCTACCACATTTCCCATTTCATCCACAGCAAGGCAACGGTCGCCGTCACCATCAAAGGCAAAGCCTGCGTTTACGCCATCATTGCCCTTAACAAATTCTGCCAAAGCTTCCATATGGGTGCTGCCACAGCCCTCGTTAATGTTAACCCCGTCTGGGGCATCCCCCATTAGGTGCAGCTTCGCCCCCATTTCAACAAAAACCCGCGGCGCAGCCTTGTATGTAGCCCCATGGGCGCAGTCTAAAGCAAAGGTCAGCCCTTTGATGTTAATATTTCCCAGGCAATTTTTTAAAAAGTCTACGTAGCAGGGCAGGGCATCATTTGCTGGCAACATGCGCCCCACATCCTCCCCGCTGGGCAGGTCAAGATTGTCAAGTTGTTTCATCTGCTCTACAATTTCACCCTCAACCTCATCAGGCAATTTGTAGCCATTGCCGTCAAAAAACTTTATACCATTGTCATAAAAAGGATTGTGACTAGCAGACATCATAACCCCTGCCGCCGCGTTATATTCCTTCACCAAGGCGGCAATTGCAGGGGTGGGCAAAACCCCTAAATTTATAACATCAGCCCCAACAGAGCAAAGCCCCGCCGTAAGAGCCGCCACCAGCATGTCGCTTGATAGGCGAGTGTCCTGGGCAATTAAAATCCGCGGCCTTTTTGTCTTTTTAGCAAGAACCAAAGCCCCCGCCTGCCCAAGCTCAAAGGCAAGCCTCGCTGTCAGCTCCTTATTTGCAAGCCCCCTAACCCCATCCGTTCCGAATTTCATTGTGTTTCCCCCTTAAAACCTATTTAGTACGCATCCTTACGATGGTCAATTTCCAATAACTGAATGGTTACAATATTATCAATTATTTCAGCTACAATCCTATAATTGCCGACGCGGTAGCTCCACAAATGGGATAAATGACCCTTTAGCTGTTTGCCGTGGTCTCGTGGATTTGTGCAATCTTCCAGGTTGTTCCTAACCCATTTAATAATCCTCTCTCTTTGAAAGTGGTCAATGCGCCTTAAATTTTTCTGGGAGTTTGTGCTATATGAAACTTTATATTTAGTCAATTAAACCAAACTCCCTTTCTATCTCTTCTTGTGTGTATCTTGTGCCGCAATCCTCTTTCTTCCACTGTAGGTACTTTTGATACAAATAGTCCTCCATCTCTTCTTCCGCCATACGCAAAATAGCTTCCTTTATAGCGGCTTCCTTGTTCATTTCGTTTTCCTTGCAAAACTTCTCTAAAAATCTGGTTTCGCCTTCATCAAGGACTAATGTCATTTCTGTCATTTTATCACTCCTATTCGTAACTATGCTTCCTATGCCCTACCTTCACCACTTCAATCAACACCAAATCATCAACAATATCCGCCAAAATCCTGTAATCCCCAACGCGATAGCTCCAAAAGTCCTTTAGCCCATGCCTAAGGGGCTTTCCGTAATCGCGCGGCTTTTGGCATCCTTCTAAATTCTTCTCAAGCCAAGCAATTATCCGCCTTCTTTGATAATGGTCAATTTTGTTTAAATCTTTCTGGGCATCATCACTAATCTTTACGCTATAATTCATCATCACAAATCCCTAGGTTTTTTTTGACTTCTTCTATGGTGTAATACTTAACCTCACCCCTAGCCTTGCGCTCCATATACTCCCGCAAAAGCTCCAAATCCTCTTCATCTTCCATTTTCTCAAGCAAAGCGCGCCTTAAAGCCTCTCCCAAATCAATCCCATTGGCAAAGGCATATTTTTCCATGTCTTTTCTTTCGGCTTCATTAACCCTTACGAGAATTTCAGTCATTTTACCATCTCCTTATCGGCTATTCCTCATCTTCCGTTACATCCTCATCCTGCTCTTCTGGCTCATCCTCTTCCCCGTCCTCATCCTCGTCAGGCTCGTCATCTTCGTCCTCGTCAGGCTCAGGCTCTGGTTGGGCTGTTGGCTGATAATAATAATCCTCATCTTCACCTTGCTCTGCCCCAATGCGCACCGTCATAGATGGTATACCCCCAACAACCGTAGCCCCTGGGGGCAGGCTTATGGTCATGTTAATGGTATGCTCCCCTTCGCCGCGCCCAAACATGCTGATGCTTGTGTTAACCGTGTCAATGCCTTCCAAAATGCTTTCCAGGGCAGACACGGTAAAGGACACGCTTTCTGTCATCACCTGGAAATTTGTCGCCCCGATAAAGTTTACGTTTTCGCTGGTTACGGTAAAGGTTCTTTGCCCGATAGGCTCGATAACAACTTGCACTGTTGCGGTATTCTCGTCACTGTTCACTAAAAACACCCCTGTGGGCAGGTGTTGCCTTATGTCAAATTCCATGGTGAAGCTTTGGGTTGCCCCGTTTAAGGCAATTGGCGGCAGGGTAATGGGCGTTAAAGCCTGTATGGCTTCGCGGCTTCCTGCCACTTCAAATTGGGAAGGGGTCACGTGGATTGGCTGTATGCCAAAGCCCGCCCCAATGTCACCTTCGTGGGTGACGGGCAAAACATGCGCCATGCCCCCACGGTGGATAGGTATGGTTACAGTTACCCCGCTTAATGGGTTTATGTTGGCATTTTGAAACACATCCCCATAAGTGTCTACCATTTCTGGGCGTTGGTTTAACACAATGGCAGAGTTGCTCTCTCCTTCCACGTCAAAGACAAGCTCCAACCTGTCAATTTGGGCAAGGGCATTTGAAGGCCCTCGCAGGGTTATGGCATCAGGGCGCACATGGGCATCCCCTTCAATGCGAACATAGCCTTCTGCCACCTGCCCTGTTACCGAAAGCTCTACAGGAAACTCCCTGTCAATAATATTATCCAAATGCAGTATAACACTAGAGGGATTGTGGGAGCGAAAGTCCACCCCTTCGCCAAAATTCCCTGTTACGTTAACACGGACAGGCAGGCGGTCGGTGTCTGCCGCTGTGTAAATAATGTCGGAGGTGGATAGGTCAATATATGCCTCAAGGCTTGCTTCTAATGCGCTTACATCTGCATTGTTGCCCCGCACCTGGACAGTTACCTCCAACCCTCGCAAAAGGTCAGCATTTTCAAGGAAAAACTGGTTTTCCCCAAGCATGAGGGCAGTTTCGTTGCGCAGTTGCAAAGGTCTTGAAAGCTCTTGCGTCCGCACGGGGTCGTTAAAATTTAGAATTAAAAACCAAATGGCAACCGCAATAAGAACAGCCCCGATTTTAAGGGGCAAATTGGTGACGAAAAGGTCTTTTAGTTTTGGTATTATGTTGTTTTTATCCACAAGTTACCTCCTTGCCATGACCTACCTACGCTTACGCTTCTTCCGCATCTTAACCTTGGTGGGCTTAACCCCCGACATCAGCATATTCTTAATCTCATCTTCCGACAAAGCTTTATAAAGCTTCCCATCCTTAGCAATGGAAATATTCCCGCTTTCTTCCGACACCACAAGGGCATAGGCATCACTATTTTCAGAAGCCCCAAGGGCGGCACGGTGGCGCGTTCCCAAATCCCCTAAATCCTTACTGGTAAGCGGCAAAATACAGGCGGCAGACTTCACCCTGCCCCCTGCTATCAAAACAGCCCCGTCATGCAGCGGGGTTTTATCTTCAAAAATGCTAAGTAACAGCTGGCTGGACACAACCGCGTCCACCTTCACCCCTGTGGCTTCCAAATCCCCCAGGGGGGTTTCCTGTTCCACCACAATCAAAGCCCCTGTCCGAGCCATTGCCATGCGGGTTGCCGCTGTGATAATCTCATCCACACTGCCTTCTGTGTTCTCCGCCCCATCCTCTTCCACAAGAAGGGATAAAAAGGGAATTCTGCGCCCTTTCCCCATTCGCTCCAAAGCCCTGCGCACCTCTGGCTGAAAAACCACAATCACCGCAATTACAGCAAAGGCAAGGGTTTGGTCAATAATCCATTGGGTTACATGCATGTCAAAAACAATGGAAGCAAGGTAAACCACAGCAAGGGTCACAATGCCTTTAAACAGCGTCCAAGCGCGGGTTTGCTTTATCCACGTCAGCAATTTGTAAACCACAAAGGCAATTAAACCAATATCCAAAATAGACGTGGGGGTGAAATTTGGCATAACAAAACTAGGCAGGTTTAAAAAGCTCGAAATTTGTTCAGCCATAAAATCACATCCTGTCAATGTCAATATAAATATATTAAGCCACTTAGCTACTTATCTTCATTAATTTATTCATAAGCGGGATGGCAATTGTGCCAAATGCCGAAAGAATAGACAAGGCAATCGCCAGCCTTTCGACCCCTTCGTTGGAAATGCCTGCCACAATAATTATTGCAAAAAGCGCGTAGGTGACAGCAAGCAAAACCACAGTTGCCACCAGGGAATACTTTATCTTAGGCGACTTAATTTTAATCAAAAACATGAGGGATATATGGGCAAAACCCACGCGAACAATCCACAACGCCCATGTTATATCCGACAAAAGATTGTACAGCTCTCGGTTGCTCTGCCAGGTTACATTCAAAAACCATATATTAATAGTAGAGTAGAGCAACGCGCCGATTATAAGTATCAAATTAGCATACAAAAGGTAGGTTGGCTTTTGCCTTTCGTACACGTGGATTGCGATAAAAGTGAAAAGACCAAAGGCGGCAATGTTAAAATATGTTAGCCACGCCCTCTGCAAAAACCTCCACATAGGTTCGCCGCCAATGATGATGCTAACGATACTTGCCGCGGTGCAAATTGCAAGGGTTATCAAAAGGGCTTTTATTAACAAATTTTTATTAACAAATTTTTATAAACAGATTTTGTTTTGACGAAAACAGGGGCGGCGCAAGCACTGCAAAATTTAGCCGAAGCTTTAAGCTCCTTTCCGCACTGTTTACATGTTATATTAGGCTCAACAACAACGGGTGCTGCGCAGTTGGTGCAAAAATTGTCACCCTTTTCTATTGGAGTTTTACATTTTTTGCAAAACATACTTTTCTCCTTTCGCTAGCCCCCTACGTATCATTGCGGGCCCCGCCCGCAATCCCACATGTTGCATGGTAGGGGCGCGCATTGCGCGCCCGCTGTCGGGTAAGCGTGAAACCGATGTAGGGTACGTATGTGCGGACGTTGGCGCGCAATGCGCGCCCCTACCTTGCATAACCCGCCCGCACCTAACACCGTCATTGCGGGCTTGACCGCACCTTTTACCGTCATTGCGGGCTTGACCCGCAATCCCACATGTCATTCCAAGCCCCATACTGTAGGGGCTTCTTATTACTGACGAGTTCCCGTGTCAAGCACGGGATGACGTAGTCTGAACGTCACGGGATGACGTGGTCGATATTACTCATCCGTCCGCTGTCCATAATCATAAGGATTACCCCGCTTAGCCCGTATAATCTGCGGCACTTCCTCCTCTTCAACCACGGGCGCGGCAGGTGTCGGGCGGTTTGCCGCCTTAACCTTAGGCACAATCTTCACATAATACACATTGTCATCATCATCAAATTTCACCCGCTCCACACGGGTATAATCCACAACATTATCAAAAAACTTAGCAACATACACAAGCCCAAAGGAAACAATGCTACCAATTATAATGCCAGCCATGGTAAGCTCAACCTCTGCCACAGCCACAATCATAATCATACTGGCAAGCCCCACAAAAGCCCCAAGCCCCAAGGCAATGTCCTTAGCGCGGGCGATAGACAGCAAAGAAATTAAATGAACAGCCACAATCATCATGGCGAAAACAAAGCCTATCATCACCCAAGCAAGGTTGGTTGTTACAATTTCATAAAACTGCCCAAAAATTTCAAGAAAAGCTACGGGAAGCTCCATTAAGTCAATTTCCCCTGCTACAACAGGGGTGTTTTCGGCAAGCTCCCTAAACAGGGGCAAAAAGCTCCAAACAGCCGTGCCAAGAACCACAGGCACAACAGCGGCAAAGCCAAAGTAAAGCCCAGCAAACAGCACCACAGCATAGGGAATGTTAAGCTGAAAACCAACCACAATAGCCAGAACAAGCATGGCATGCTTTGGCGCAATGCGCGCATAAAACACAATTATAAGAAGCAAAAACAGAAAAACCAAAACGGCAACTTCCATAACAACAGACATTTGAATGGCGATAAGAGCCGCCACGAAAAACAGCCCTAAAGCAGGGGGAGCAACCGTAAAAATTACTGCAAAAACAAGGGCAAACAGGATGCCTGTTCCTCCATTAAACAGTATGGCAAACTCTTCTCGGTACATGCCTATCTGGATAATATGCAAAAACACAACAAGAGCCACAATAAACTTTAAAACGTGGTTTAACGGCACTTCAAACCGTTTGTAAACATCAATTATATTCTGTCTAATATTTATAAGCTGTTCCATGGCTATTTGTTCTCCTCATCTTCCCAAAGGCTTGGGTCGTCTGTACTTCTGTAATTATATGTCAAGCTGGTGTCCACACGGCGGCTGCGGTAAGGACGGAATACAACAGGCTCTTCCTCTTCTTCTGGCTCTGGCTCTGGCAAAGCTTTAGATTTAGCCTTTGCTTTTGCCTTAGAGGAAACCTCCTCCTCTGGCGGCTCTCCATGAAGCTCCCGCATCAGCCCGAAATACGCCTTCACCCGCTTTTGGCTTGCCAAAAACTCTCTTGTGAAAATTATCGTGCCAACAAAGCTGTAAAACAGCACAACAATAACAACAAAAACCACAATGCGCATGATTTCCGCTTGAAAGTCCAGAGAAAAAATATCCCCCTCAGCAACAGACATAACCCTAAGGGCATAAAAAGCCACAAGAATTAAAATGCCAATGCCCACATAAAAGCGCATGGACATGTTTTTCTTGTAAATAAAATCATGGCGAAAATACTCATTCGCCTCTGCATCCTTCTGAAAGCCCTTTTTATCATACAAAGCCATCTTGGACATAAGGCGTATTTTTGCCGTGTCAATGTTAATTTTGTTATTCATCACATCACCACCAAATATTATAGCACAATCCAAACCAACTTGCAACGCTTTTCTTGACAATTATAGCGGGCTTGTGTTATTATGGTAATCGTGGGGAAAATGCTCATGCCGAGCATCCCCCTAACCTTCGTAGGGGCGGGTATTAGCCGCCCCAATTCCGACAAAAACAAAGGAGCGATATAATTGAAAAAACTAATACTAACAATAGGCATAATAACCCTAACAACCATCCTAACCGCCTGCGGCGGCAGAAACACCCCCCCTGAAGAAGAGTTTATAAACACAGAAGAAGTGGGCTTTTTTGAGTTTTTCAGCCACCTAAACCCCGCAAACATCCTAATCGCAATGGACGGCGAGTATATACAGCCCCAAAACCCACCAAGGGAGCTTGATGGCAACTTATACCTTCCTGCGGACTTCATCCGCACCCATTTCGACCAGCATTTTTTCTGGGAAGAGGGCAACAGACGGCTAACGGTTTCCACCTATGACCACATTTTCCGCTTCACCCCAGAAGCAACCACCTTCACTCTAAACTGGGTAGAGCATGACCTAGACCGCCCCATCCGCCAGGTGGGCAATATGGCATATATGCGCCTGGACATGGTGGCAGAGCGTCACCCATATATAACTTTTGACTTACAGCAGGAATACAATATTTTAATTATAACCCCAGCCACAGCCATTAACACCTACCGCGTAGAATTTACCCCAGACGACTACACAGCCCTATACTCCACCCCTCTGCGGACAGGGGCAGGGCTTGCCTACCCAATTTTAGACCACTTGCACTTAAGCGACCAATTGACAGCCTTCGCAACCGCTGACGGCTTCACCCGCGTTATGCTACAAAACGGCGTAATGGGATATGTACAAACAGAAATGCTCCAACACCACCACACCACCCCCCCACAGACTATCCCCACAGCAACCCGCCCCATAACCCGCCCAAACTTTAATGGTAGGGTAAACATGGCGTGGCATTTGGTAACAAGCCACGGCGCGGCGGCAAACCCTGCAAATTGGCAGGTTCTGCCTGGTGTCAACGCCATTTCCCCCACCTGGTTATACTTCTGCCGTGATAGTATGGACGGCACAATAATCAACTTTGGCAACAGGGAGTATACCGCATGGGCAAACCAAAACGGCAAAGAGGTGTGGCCTATGATTTCTGACGCCTTTTGGACGGCGTCAGGTGGACCCGAGCTGTTCAGCAACGAAGCGGCGCGCCTTGTGCTGATGGATGCGGAAATCCGCGACATGGTAATAAACCAGCTAATGAATATGATACATATTTACGGCTGGCAGGGCATTAACATAGACTATGAAGCCTGGACATTAGGGGAAGTTGACCATTTTGTCCAGTTCCTGCGGGAGCTTTCTGTGCCTATGCGCCAGGCAGGGGCTGTGCTGTCTGTTGCCGTGTTTAACCCTCTCCACTTTAACCACTGGCGCAACTATGAAGAAACCGCCGCCGCTGTAGACTTTCTCACAATCATGGCATATGACGAGCATTACAGAACAGCCCAAACAGCAGGCAGTGTGGCATCCTTCCCCTTTGTGCGGGACGGCATCCTAAACCTTCTCGAATGGGGTGTGCGCCCAGAACAAATTGTGGTTGGTCTGCCCACATATATGCGTGTTTGGGTAGAGCAACTTAGCATGGAAACGGGCTCATGGGAGCTTCTCCCGCCAGGACCAGGCGGCAACCCCCTGCCAGAATTTTATCCACACCGCCGCGTGCGGGACGTAGGCATGCAATTCGGCCGCAACATTATGAACGACATGGGTGCAGAATTTGAATGGGATTACATCCTCCGCCAATACGTTGCAACGGTCTACCACGACCACAACGGCACAGAACTGCGCACCTCTGCCTGGCTTGCCGACAACCGCTCCACAGGCGAAAAAATAAGCCTCGTCACCCAGCACAACCTAGGAGGCATAGCCTGGTGGCAAAAAGGCATAGTCCCCACAGGGTCAGACCTGTGGCAATTCGCCGATAACTTACTACAATAACCCACAACTACCGCGCCCCCGCACGTCATCCCGCGCTTGACGCAGAAGCATGGGACGACCCC
>WQSI01000064.1 GCA_009787945.1 Defluviitaleaceae bacterium | reverse complement strand
GCCAGCATCCTATGGAAAGACGGCAAGCGCGCCCGCGAAGCCGCCGCCGTGATGAAGCTGCGCCCAACAGACCTAATGGAACTGGGCATCATTGAAGGCATCATTCCAGAAGTTGAAACTGGCTTTGAAAACGACATGGGTCATTCCCTAAACTACCTGGAGGACCTGCTCTTGGCAGAATATGGCAAGTTATCCGCTCTGCCCACAGAAGAATTAACAGAACAGCGTTATAAACGCTTCCGTAAGTTTGGGAGTTACTAATGAGGGCGGCAATTGGGAAGAGATTCTTTTTGCTGTTCACATGGGCGGCTATACTAATAGCCATTGTTGCTTGCGGCACAGAAGAAACAACCTATGAACCCTATGAACCTATTTATGAAGAGGAATACGAACCGCAACACGAATATACAAGGATAGAAGGAGAGCTTAGGCGGATAATGCCCCACGGCTCTCTTACTGTCCAACATTTTCTTGAGGATTTGGACTATATGGTCTATGTTCTTGAAAACAATTTCCCCTTGCTGGGCGTTGCAAATTGGGCGTGGGGTATAGATTATAGATGGATTATAGAAAACACCCGCGCTTCTGTTGCAGCAATGAGAGAACCTTGTGAGGGTACATTTTTGGCGCATATTATTTTCAATTTTAACCCTTTGGTAGGTACTGGTCATTTCAGTGTATTTACGCACCACACTTATGATATTATGCTGGAAAATTCAACTATGTCTTTTATGAATGACTTGCTTTTGCAAAGCCCTTTGGCTCGGCGTTTTTACGAGTCGCCTGAAATTAGACTTGGTTATGCCGAAAGCATAATTGATTGGGGCAGATTTCCGCGCAATCGCTTTTTTGATAGTCCGAGGTCTAACTCTCCACCCTACGTAACCACCGAAATTATACAAGAAGGGCGTATTGCCTATATTTCCACTGGTTGGAGCATGGGAGCATTGCTAGAAGGTCAATTTGAATTATTTAATTTTTACCGTCAGATACGTGATTACGAACATTTAATTATTGATATGAGAGGTAATGGCGGTGGTTATTACGTGGCCTTTTTTGAAGCGGTTATTAGACCTCTTTTAACTGAACCTGTTGAAGCTCCTATGGGGTATGTTTTTTTCTTAGATGGTTACCATGTTCAAAGGGTTGGAACTGCAAGTTGGTTTTTTAACAATTTGGAGGATTTTCGCCCGATTTATGAGGTTTTAGAGGCTCATCACTTGCCTGACTTTAATCTTTCAGACGCTGAAAGGCTTGACTATGGCGCGCTTGCAATTTCTGTATTATCAGGTAATGAAGCCACAATTATACACCCTAGGGTGACTTTTCCACCAACCGCCTTTAATGGCAAAATTTGGCTATTAACTGATGGTCACAACGGCTCTGCTGCCCAATTGGCAGCTTGGTATTCTGCGGAAATAGGCTTTGCAACCCATGTAGGCGAAACAACAGGGGGCAATATGGGAAGCCCCCGCACGATGGCACTAATGCCCAATACAGGGATAGCTTTCTATTTTGATGTTTTATATCTTACAGACAGTCGGGGCAGACCTTTGGAAGCGGGAACTATCCCACACCACTTTAACCGTCCTGCATGGATGCGTTAGCGACAGTGCTTGCAATAATCGAGGAAGGTGATTATTAATGAAACCACTTTTACATCCCGTAGGGGCGTACATTGTGCGCCTGTTATCCGACAGACGTAATTTAAATGAAGAATACGTTTGCCTGGCAGCGGGCGTACAATGTACGCCCCTACGGGATGATGCTGAAATCAAATGGGTGATGAATTAAATATATTTTATCACATTTCAGACCATACTAATTTAAAATTTAGGGAGGAATAGAGATGCTTAGAAAAACCAAAATTGTTGCTACAATTGGGCCTGCTACTTGGGAAGTGGAAACCATTAAGAAGTTGATAACTGCTGGTGTTAATGTGGCGCGGATAAATTTTTCTCATGGGGACCACGACACTCACGCTCGAACTGTAGACAGGATAAAGCAGGCGCGGGAGGCTATGGACGCGCCCTTGGCTATTATGCTTGACACCAAAGGGCCTGAAATTCGCATAAAAACCTTTGCGGAAGGCGAAGTGGAGCTTGTTAAAGGGCAAAAGTTTGTGTTGACGGCAGAAGAGGTGGAAGGCGACGAAAACCGCGTGTCTGTAACATATGCAGGGCTTGCGGGAGATTTGCAGATAGGGTCAAGGGTTTTGATTGATGATGGGCTGTTAGAGCTTCGTGTGACCAATATTGAAGAAAATGGAGATATAGAGTGTATCGCCTTAAATGGTGCGGTTTTGGGCAATAACAAGGGTATAAACCTGCCAGAAGCTAATGTTTCCCTTCCTTCCCTAACTCCTCAGGATATTGAGGACATAAAATTCGGAATAAAGCATGATTTGGATTTTGTTGCGGCTTCTTTTGTGCGCTCTGCTAAAGATGTTCTGGAAATTCGCCAGGTTTTGGAGGATAACGGAGGCAGCCACATTCTTATTATTGCTAAAATTGAAAATCGTGAAGGGGTTAATAACCTTAAATCAATTCTGGAAGTTTCTGACAGCATAATGGTTGCCCGTGGTGACATGGGCGTGGAAATTCCCCCAGAGGAAGTGCCGCTTATCCAAAAGTATATGATTAAGGAAGCTAATAAAGTGGGTAAGCCTGTTATAACTGCCACCCAGATGTTGGAATCTATGGTAACAAATCCCAGGCCAACACGGGCAGAAGCCAATGATGTTGCCAACGCCATTTTTGACGGAACAGATGCCATTATGTTATCTGGGGAAACCGCCAAAGGGGCGTACCCCGTGGAAAGCGTCCAGATGATGGATAGAATCGCCCGCGAAATTGAGGACAGTGTGGATTATGGCAAGTCCTTAAAGCAGTGGAGCGGAGGGCATGTGGTAAATATTACCAACGCCATAACCCACGCCGCAACAAATATCGCCCAAGAGCTTGGGGCGGCATGTGTGGCAACGGTGACAAAATCGGGCTTCACCGCCCGAATGGTGGCAAAGTTTCGCCCTGCCCGCCCAGCTATCGCCGTTGCTACCAGTGAGCATTTGTGGCGGCAAATGTCCCTTTTATGGGGAATTGTTTCGGCTCGTTCCAACATGGCGCACAATGAAAATGAGCTGTTTGAGCTTGCCGCAGGGGAAGCTATGAAAATGGGTCTTGCTAAAAATGGCGACGCCATAGTGATTGTGGCAGGTGTTCCTGTTGGTGTCAGCGGCTCTACTAATCTTATAAAAGTCCACGTTTTAGGAAATGTTTTGACCCGCGGAAGGGGCGTTGGCACGGGGGTTGTTGTGGGCAAATCGGTAATTTTCCGCTCTTCAGAAGGTCATGACAAGAAGTTTGTGGAAGGGGATATTCTCGTAACCACCACCACGGACGACAGCTTGATGGACTATATTAGAAAAGCAGGGGCAGTTGTTGTAGGAAATGAACAGCAAACGGACCACAGCCACGCCCAAATCGCCTGTAAAGCTTTGAAAAAGCCCCTGATTATCACAAACGAAATGGTTACAGATATTATTCACAATAATATCACAATAACTGTTGACGCTGACGCAGGTTTCGTGTATAATGGAGTTGTAAGTAACTAATTCTAGTAAAGGGGGTGCTTGTATGGGCATGACCGATAGGCAGTTTGACGTTCATCAAGAAAATCAATTATCAGAGCTAGTGAGAATACAGAAAGAGTTAGCCGAGGTAGGTGTCACAAACACCACTCTAGACGAAATGATTAAGAAGATAGAAAGACAATTAAAACGACCATAATATTTAAATTCCTGAGTTGTTCGCCAACCCATATTTTGAACCTACATTTGTTTTTCGGGATTCTGGATAAGTTTGAAGGTGTATGACAGGCCCCAAGTAATACCGAGTTCGGCTGAAAAGCCGCTCCCCAGGGGAAGTCAAAAACAGTCAACAGGAAACCCACCTAGCTAAGCTAGGATTCAAAATTGGGAGCGGCATCTTGGGGTTTTTTATTGGAGAGAAAATATGAATTTACAGGAAATTTTTAATAGATTTGAGAAAAAACCCTCCATGAAAGGGGTGACAGTGCCTACCGAGGTTCAAAGGCAGACGTTGCCGCTGATTTTGGAAAGGCGGGATTTGTTCGTCCAATCCCCTACGGGAACGGGGAAAACATTGGCATATCTTTTGCCTGTTTTTGCGGGGCTAAATCAAGAAGTTAAAGGGGCACAAGCGGTTATTGTTGCTCCTACATACGAGCTTGCCAGCCAAATTGCCCATGTGGCGCGGGGGCTTGCAGAGCGTGCTGAGGATGTGGCTCTGCTAATTGGCGGGGCAGACAAGAAGCGGCAAGCCACAACCTTAAAGGCAAAGCCTGCAATAATCGTGGGAAGTTTGGGAAGGATTACGGATTTTGTTGTGGAGAAAAAGCTGTCAATGCACCATGTCCGTACCCTGGTTTTTGACGAAGCCGACCGCCTTTTTGACGAAAAAAACACACTAAACATCCAAGCTCTCATCAGGGCGACTTTGAGAGAAAGGCAAATTTTGCTATTTTCTGCCACAATGCCCAGAAAAATTATTGAATTAGCAACGCCGCTAATGAAAGAGCCCGAGAGCCTTACAATCGACAACAGAATACCTAAAAATATCCGCCATTTTTATGTGATTAGCGAAGGGCGCAAGAAGGCGGAGCGTCTGCGCTCCCTAATCCACAACCAAAAAATTGAGAAGGCGTTGGTTTTCGTCAATCGCCCTTATGACATAGAGAAAACCGCAGAACGGCTTAATTTTCACAACATGCCCTCAAGCCCCCTTCACGGCGGCAATGACAAAATGGCGCGGAAGGCAGCCATGGAAGCTTTGCGCCGCGGCAAAATAAAGGCATTGGTTGCAAGTGACGCAGGCAGCCGCGGGCTTGACGTGGCAGGGCTTACCCATGTTGTTAATCTTGATTTGCCTATGCTCGACAAGGATTATGTTCACCGCGCAGGGCGTTGCGGGCGGGCAGGGGCTGACGGCATTGTAATTTCTGTGGTGACAATTGGCGAAGCAGAAGCCCTGAAAAAAATGGCGGTTAAGCTAAAAATCCCCTTGGAGGAGCTGAAATGATTAAAATTGAAACAAAGCGGCTGATTGTTCGGGATTATCAAGAAAGTGACTTAGAGGTGATGCACCAGCTATGGTCTGACCCTGCCATTATGTATTTTTTAGATGACATTATGTGTCATTCCATTGAAGATACCGCTGAAAATTTAAAAAATGCCATGGCAAATGCTGATGGGCATTATTTTTGTTTTTGCGACAAAGCAACTGGAGCATTTATGGGCAGTGTGGGCTATACCATCACAGATGCCACCCCCCTTGGCAAAATCGTCCACATGGGTTATTTGTTGTTTCCAAAATATGGTGGCAAGGGCTACACCACCGAAGCCGTGGAAGCCGTTATAAAATTTGCTTTTGAACAGGATGACTGCATAAGAATAACCACAGGTTGCCACGCTGAAAACGTGGCAAGTTATAAAGTTATGGAAAAAGTGGGCTTTTACAAAGAAGCCGTGAGAATAAAGGCTGTGTACCACGACGGTGTTATGAAAGACCGTTTGGAATACGCCATAAATAAAGACGCTTACAATGCCAATCAATCCCAATTGTTGGATAATTTGACAGAAAATTCTAGCCTGACAGATGTGCAGAATTACATAGGCAAGGTCTTAGATTTACGCGGGTTCTCTAAGGAAACCATCCAAGAAAGTATGCTGATTTTCCTTGAAGAAGCAGGGGAGCTTGCCAAGGCAATCCGCAAAACCCAAACCAACATGAGCGTAGATGTGGACAAAATGCAAAATTATGACACAGTTGAAAGCGAGGCAGCCGATGTTTTCGTGGTGCTTCTTGCTATTTGCAATAAACTTAATATAAATCTATTTGACGCGCTAAAGGAAAAGGAGAGGCAAAATTGCAAACGCAATTGGAGCTTTGAGCGATGAAAATTATATACAATTGAATGAAGAGCAAGAAAAGGGCATCACACCATAACAAAAAGGCGGTTACTTCACAGGAGGTAGCCCCTTTTTTGTTAAAGAGCCAAATTCCAAAGCCCCCAAAATTCAACCAATGGTTGATTGTATTCAACCTAACGCCCTGTTAAAATGAAATTACCAAATCAAAAAGGAGTAATCAAAATGACACAAACAAAACTTTGGAACAGAGATTTTTCCCTGCTTATAACAGGGCAGGTGGTATCTATCTTCGGCAATATGATACTTAGCTGGGCTTTGCCCTTGTATATACTTTATATTAGCGACAGCTCTGCCCTTTTCGGGCTTGTTCTTGCTGTTCCTAACATCTCCCTTCTAATCATGTCCCCTATTGGCGGCATTATGGCAGACCGCCTTAAAAAACAAAGGATAATGTTTTGGCTTGATGCGGTTACAACGGTGATAATTGTGGCGTATATGGTAATAAGCGGGCTTTTTGAAGCAGTTGTGCCTATTGTTATTGTGAAGCTTCTGGCGTTAAACGCAATCCAAGGCATTTATATGCCGACGGTGCAGGCGGCAATCCCCGCTCTGTCGCCTTCTGATAAGCTGGTTAGCGCTAACGCTGTAACAACAGTGGTCAACTCCCTTTCTAATTTAGTTGCCCCTGCTGCTGCTGGCATTTTGTTCAGCCAATTCGGGCTGTTTCCAATTTTGATAATAGCAGCAGTTTGCTTTGCCATAACAACGGTTATGAACCTGCTAATCCGCATACCATTTGTAAAACAGCCTGCTTGCAAAAGCATACCAGAGCTTATTAAAAGCGATTTGACCCAAGCGGCAAAATTTGCTGTTAAAGAACGCCCAATAATGGCAAAGCTTGCTGTTATCATGTTTTTGCTTAATATGACCATTGCCTCAACCCTAATGGTGGGGATGCCTGTAATCATCACCCAACATCTGGGGATGGAAATGGATATGGTGGGCTTTTCTGCCAGTTTTATGATGATGGGCGGTTTAGCGGGAGGTATTTTGGCAGGGGTTTTGGGCAAGAGGTTAACCATGCCAAAAATGTGGTTTATAGGGCTTTTGGTTGGTCTTGTCATTGCTCCCATTGGTATAGCCTTGTTGCTTGACTTGCCAAACTTTGCTACATTTGTAATTATAACTGCCGCTTCTGCTGTTACTTTGCTAATTGTCCAGATGTTTACAATACCAGTTTTTGCATATATCCAAAAGGAAACCCCAGGGGAGCTTATTGGCAAAGTTATGTCAGTTATTATGATGATGCCATTTCTTGCTAACGCCATCGGGCAGTTGATTTACGGCATTTTCTTTGAGCAATTTGCACCGTGGATTGTGGTTGTTGTGTCCTCTGGGGCTTCTGTAATAATCGCACTCCTTTCCCGAAGGCATCTTAAAGTTTGATTTAACGTGTTGGAATAAATTAGCATGTCCATCATATACTCTACTAATTGCATCTGCAAATTACAAAAGTGGAGGTTATGTATGGACTGGCATAATATGGATTTAGGGCGGTCGCTGTCAAAAATTGGAACAAACACCCACAGAGGGCTAACCAAAGATGAGGCAGAAAGCCGCTTGCAGGAATTTGGGCGCAACGAACTTGCCCACAAACGGGAAGCCCCCTTGATACTGCGTTTTTTTGCCCAATTTAAAGATTTTATGGTTATTGTGCTTTTGTTTGCGGCGGGCTTGTCCTATGTTGCGGGAAGGTTGCATGGGGAAAACCGCACAACAGACGCACTGATAATTTTAGCTATTGTAAGCCTTAATGCCGTCCTTGGTTTGGTGCAGGAAAGCCGCGCGAAAAAGGCGTTAGAAGCTCTGCGGGATATTTCAAGCCCAGAAGCGCGGGTTTTGCGTGACGGACAAGTTATCACCATAAAAGCCTGCGAAATTGTGGCGGGGGATATTGTTTATTTGGAAACAGGGGATATTATTCCTGCCGACTTGCGCCTGATTAACACTGTAAATTTGCAAGTTGAAGAAAGCGCGCTGACGGGGGAAAGCTTGCCTGTTGATAAAGATGCCCATGCTGTGGCTGAGCCTTCTGCGCCTTTAGGGGATAGGCTTAACATGGCGTTTTCAGGCTCTTTCATTACATATGGGCGGGGCATGGGTGTCGCCATTGCAACAGGCATGGACACAGAAATGGGCAAAATCGCCAGCCTTATTATGGAGGAAAAATCCCCAAACACCCCACTGCAGAAGAAATTAACAGAAACTGGCAAGGTGCTAGGTATTGCCGCTTTAATAATTTGCGCCGCTATTTTTGCAATTGGTTTGTGGCGGCAAATTCCGCCGTTAGACATGTTTGTAACATCTGTTTCCCTTGCTGTTGCGGCTATTCCAGAGGGGCTTGTGGCAATTGTCACAATAATGTTAGCCATTGGCGTTACCCGAATGGCACGGCGCAATGCAATAATACGCAAACTGCCTGCTGTGGAAACCCTAGGCTCTGCTACCGTCATTTGTTCTGACAAAACAGGAACGCTAACCCAAAATAAAATGAAAATTGTAGAAATATCAGATGGGCGCAGCATTTTGCGCAAGGACAGCAAAGAAGCCTTGGACATTATCCGCCTTGGAAGCCTGTGTAATGACAGCTTTGTCAGCGGCGGGGAGGTTGTGGGCGACCCTACCGAAGCCGCCTTTGTGTCTGCTTTGCAAGCCTATGAAATCGAAAAATCTGCCTTGGAGGCAGACAGGCAAAGGGTGGCAGAAATCCCCTTTGATAGCAAGCGCAAACTTATGTCCACAATCCACGCAGACAAAGGGGGCTATTTGGTCATAACCAAAGGCGCGCCAGATGTGCTGTTGCCCCTTTGCACACAAAACATGAGTGATTCGCGCCGAAGGGAAATCCTCGCCAATGTGGGCAAAATGGCTGATAAGGCTTTGCGTGTCCTTGCTGTTGCTGTAAAGCCTGCAAGGCAAATCCCCTATGACAATGACGTGGAAAAAGATTTGATTTTCATAGGTTTGGTAGGCATGATGGACCCGCCCCGTCCAGAGGTTCGGGATGCTGTGGCAATTTGCAAACAAGCAGGCATCCGCCCTGTGATGATAACAGGCGACCATGGCGCGACGGCTCTTGCAATCGGCAGAAGCATAGGCATTGGCGGCACAACCGTGGTCACTGGGGAAGATTTAAGCAAAATGGACGCAGAGGACCTTTCCCGAGCCGTTGATGATACCTGTATTTTCGCCCGCGTGTCACCAGAGGACAAGTTGCGGATTGTCCGAGCTTTCCAGAAAAAAGGTCACACAGTTGCCATGACAGGGGATGGGGTAAATGATGCCCCTGCCTTAAAAGCCGCTGATATTGGTTGCGCCATGGGCATAAACGGCACAGCCGTAGCAAAAGCGGCTAGTGATATTGTGCTGACAGATGACAATTTTGCGACAATCGTTTCTGCTGTGAAAGAGGGCAGGGGAATATTAACAAATATCCGCAAAGCTGTCCACTTTCTGCTTTCTTCTAACATTGGCGAAATTATAACCATTTTTGCGGCTATTTTGCTGGGCTGGCCTGTTCCCCTTTTGGCGATTCACCTTCTTTGGGTAAATTTGGTAACGGACAGCCTGCCAGCCATTGCCCTGGGACTTGACCCAGCTGATGAAGGCATTATGAACGGTAGAGGAAAAGGCAAACGAACAGGGCTTTTCGGCAAAAAAACCTGGTTGCGCATCTTCTTAGAAGGGGCAATGATTGGTATGTTATCCCTAATCGCTTTTGCTGTGGGGTACACAATTCTAGGAGGGGAAAACCCCGCGCAAATGGGGCGCACAATGGCGTTTACAACCCTATCCCTTTCCCAACTTGTCCACGCCTTTAACATGCGTAGCGAGCAGTCTATTTTTAAAATCAGACTATTTGAAAACCGCTATTTGGTGGGTGCGCTAATTGTTGGCACTTTGTTACAGGTCAGCGTAATTTCCATTGAGGCCGTTGCTAATATTTTCCATGTAGCCCCAATGGAAAGCGCAGCCTGGATGATAGTGGCGGGGCTGTCGCTTATGCCTATTGTTATTGTGGAAGTTGAAAAGTTTTTATTAAATAT
>WQSI01000063.1 GCA_009787945.1 Defluviitaleaceae bacterium | reverse complement strand
TGCCCGCCCCTACCATTTACGTTTTCATATTATCACTGGTAGGGGCGCGCATTGCGCGCCCTATTTCTGTTTTACGTACCACACAAAAATTAACATAATATTTTCACCCCACAGCGGAATATTAATGTACAAGTACAAAAAATATTTTGAGGTGAGAATATGACAGGTAAAAAAATTAGCCCTCTTAGGGCGACGAAAGTGCTGGTTTTGGGGGCTTTGGCTTTGCTTGCCCTAACCTTTGCCCTGCCAGTGGTAAAAACCGTCTTTGGCGGGGAAAAGCAGTTGCCAATTTACTCCGTTGAAACGGACGAGAAAGTTGTTGCCATAACCTTTGACGCGGCTTGGGGGGCAGAGGACACCGACATACTTATTGAGATTTTGGCTGAATATGACTGCCGCGCAACATTTTTCATCTGCGGCTATTGGGTGACGAAATACCCAGATGCTGTGAAAAAGTTTCACGAGGCGGGGCATGACATTGCAAACCATGGAGATACCCACGCCCATGTGGCAAGCCTAAATTTTCAGCAAAATGTGGAAGAGATTGCCGCGGCACATACCCGTGTTTTAGGGCTTATTGGGGTAGAGATGGATTTGTACCGCCCGCCTTATGGGGAGTATAATAACACGGTGTTAGAGGCTGCCAAGTCGCTTAATTATCACACCATACAATGGGATGTGGACAGTTTGGATTGGAAGCGCCCAACACCAGAGGCAATGGCAGATAGGGTTATAAACCACAAGGACTTGCGGAATGGGTCTATTTTGCTGTTTCATAATGATATACCTGAAACCCCTGTGGCTTTGCGGAAGATTTTGGCAGAGCTTAGTAATAAGGGTTATGGGTTTGTGCCTGTTTCGGAGCTTATACACCGTGGGGAGTATAAGCTTGACCATTCTGGTAGGCAGATACCTAAGTGATATTGATAAGACGGGAATGGGGCGGGCAATGCCCGCCCCTACCGATATATGCCGCGCGCGTCGAGCAACAGCAATGTAATCACGCATTTATAAAAGGTTAACACAAATACGGTTCTGGGCTGTGTTTTATCTGGTTTCTGTCGCCACATTCATATACGAGTTTGTTGCCGCCCCAGATTTTGTCATGCCAGTGGGCGAAGGCTTCTGGGTCGTCTACATTTACCAAAAAATCTCTTTCCATGTCTTGGGCGGGTATGGGCTTACTGAAATAGAAGCCCTGCAAATACTCCACTCCCATCTGGGCTAAAATTCTGGCTTGCTCTAGGGTTTCCACCCCTTCTGCACAAACCACATAATTCATAATATGCGACATTTCCACAAGAGCCCCAAGAAGGCTTCTGCCAATTTCGTCTGTTTCAATATCGTTTACAAAACTTTTGTCAATTTTAATTTTACAAATGGGCAGGTGGCGCAGATGCCCAAGGCTGGAATATCCCGTGCCAAAGTCGTCAAGGGCAATTCTTGTGCCTAGGTTTTGCAAATCTTCTAAAATTTTATCGCTGCCGCTGGCGGCAACAACCACGCTTTCTTCTGTTAGCTCCAAATAAATATTCGACAGGTTAAGGGAGTTGCTTTCCATAGCCCCCACCACCTCATCAGCTATGCTTCCGCTTACAGCCCGTTGGGGTGACATGTTGATGTTCATTGTAAAATCTTCATTGTGGGTCATTTTCTTCCATACGGCACATTGGGCGGCGGCTGTGCTAAAAATCCAAGACTCTACCTGATGGAACACCCCGAGGTTTTGCAGGGCAGGGATAACCTCCATAGGAGAAACAATTTTGCCTTCTTCGTTACGCCAGCGCAAAAGAGCCTCTGCCCCTGCAAATATGTTGTGGGCAACGGAAAAGATGGGCTGGTAAAACACCTCAAACCCTGCAAATTCGGCAGTTATGCTTTTTAAAAGTTCCGCTTCCAGGTTTACCTGCTTTATATGGGAATCTCTGTAGTCGGTTCTGTAATATTCAACAGAATCCTTATGTTTTTTCGCCCTGCTTAGGGCAAGTTCTGCGTTTACCAAAATGTCTGAAGGGGCTTCCCCTGCAACATATTCCGCAACGCCTATAGAAACAGTCATTTTAACAAAAGTGCCGTCAACCAAAATGCCATTGCCTGTTACCGCGGTAATTGTATCGCAAAGCCATTTAGCATGGGTTTTTTCCTGCCCATGGGAGCAGATGGCGAAAAGGTCGTTTCCGAAATGATATAAAACATCAGAATCCCGCTTTAGGGTTGCCAAAACATTGCCATATTCTGCCATTATTTTATCCCCTAGGTGTAAACCATGGATAGAGTTTAGGGCGAGGAAGTTATCTATATCAATTAAAACAACAAAACCGCCGTTGCCACCAAAATTGTCATTATCTTCTAACATCATTTGGGAAGCTTCCCGTAAAAAGGCGGCGCGGTTCGGCAATCCGCTGGCTTTGGCTGTGTTGTCCGCGTCCCGCATATGCTCACTAAACTTTGTCAGCTGTTGCAAATTTATAATCGACCCAGCAATAACCCTATTTCCTGCAGGCTCTGCTATTGTGGCTTTTCCCATAAACGCCACCCAAACAGGCGTGCCGTCATAACCTTTTACCCGCACCTCCACTTTAAAATCATCTGTGCTTCCAGAAATTATCTTGTCGAGAGCGTCGTTTAAGGCGGCATGGTCGGCTGGCAAAATGTGGCTTAACAAAACATCTCTGCCGTTTTTAAATTTGCGGGAATGTATATCAATTAATTCGTGAATTTGCATTGAAAACTCATAAGAGTCTTTTGTAAGGTCAAAAACAAAAATGCACGTGCTGCTGCCTTGCACTATCAGCTTATTAAGCTTGTAACGCTTCTCTTCTTCTGTAATTTCTGATATAGAGCCAGCAAGATATGCCCCGTCGCTTTTGCCGCAAAAGCGCAGCCAGCGCAGGTTTTTGCAAACATCATCAAAAATGCGAACTTTAATGTCAAGAGCATCTTTTTTGCCTGCCTTTATGGCGGCAAGGGTTTGCAGCATTTCTTGCACCGCAGCATTATCCATAATAATGGTTGACAGCCATTCTGTTCCATCTTCAACCACCGTGCCATCAAGCGCTAAGAGGTTTTTAAATGCTTCGTTGAAGGTGAATGTGTCCGTTTTAAGGTCGTAAACATAGGTGTACTTAGCAACACCCTCTAGGATTAAGTTATCTGTGTAAGACATGCCTTCAACCTCCCTAAATTTAACTTGCATTAAATGTAAATTAGAGTTATAATAATTATGTAGCACTCTATTATACACTTTTTTTGAAAAAAATTCAATAGGAAATTTGATTTTAAGATATTAGGGGTGATTTTATATGTCAAGAAAAATTTTGGTTGTTGATGATGAAAAGAATATTGTTGATATTGTGGCGTTTAACCTGCATAAAGAAGGGTATGAAGTTGTGGTGGCAAGGGATGGAGAAGCCGCCCTTACGGCATTTAACCAAGAACAGCCCGATTTGGTTTTGCTTGACATTATGATGCCCAAAATGGACGGCTTTGAAACTTGCAAAAAAATTAGAGAGAAAAGCCAAGTGCCTATCATCATGCTGACAGCGCGAGCAGAAGAGGTTGATAAGGTGCTGGGGCTGGAGCTTGGGGCAGATGATTATGTTGTGAAACCCTTTGGGGTTAGGGAGCTTTTAGCGCGGGTTAAAGCCAATTTGCGCCGCAAAGATGCGCCAGAAGAGCCAGAAAAAGAAGGCGACAGGCATTTATTGGAATTTGGCGATATTGTTATCGACACGGCACGTTATGAAGTGCGCCGTGAAGGGGAAGCCATTGACCTTACCCATAGAGAATATGAGCTGACAAAGTTTTTGGCAACCAATGGGGGGCAGGTTTACTCCCGTGAGCAGTTGTTGGAGAGGGTTTGGGGTTATGAATATTTTGGGGATGTGCGCACTGTTGATGTTACCATACGCCGCTTGCGCGCAAAGCTGGAGCAAAACCCTGAAAGCCCAAAATACATTTTAACCCGCCGTGGGGTTGGGTATTATTTTAAACCGTAAGGTGATTAGATGAGTATCCGTTGGAAGCTTGTAGTAATTAGCGTGGCATTGGTTTTTATTGTGATGGTGGCAATTGGCACTTTTATTTTGTATGCCCTGCGTTTGGATGCAGAAAATGCCGCCCGTGATGAGCTGTCTGGCTGGGCTAATGATGTGCGCATTAACATAATCGACCATGAGCATAACCAAGCTCTTGACTTTGACGATTTGGAAACCCGTATAATTGAAAGCTTTGACCAATTAGTAACCCAGCGCATCCCCCCAGGGATGGATGCTTTTGTTATAACAGCAATTGGACCGCCCCAAACATTGGAAACCACCGCACAACCCCGCTGGCATTATGCCCACATTACCCGAAGCGTGATAACCGCCGCCCTTGCAGGAAACATAAGCTTTGACACAGCCCGAAGATACCCAGACCCTTTCGGGGAGATAGTTTCCTGGTTTGAATATGCAAAACCTGTGTTTTTAACAAACGAAATTCATCCAGACTTTGTAATTTACACCCGCATGTCTGCTGATGAGTTTTTTGACGGCCTTGATGCCACAACAAATATTATTGTGTTAAGCTCTGCCATGGCTTTGGGGGTTGCCACCCTTCTCGCCATTGCCTTTTCCATGCCCCTTACTAAAAACCTGTTCCACCTAAGCCGCGAAATTAAAAATTTTAAGGTGGGGGAAGTTACCAAAATAGACCTTAAAGGGGCTAATGACGAGGTGGGGGATTTGGCAGAAAGTTTCAACACCATGAGCCGCCATTTGCGCCAAGGCATGGTGGAGATGACCAACGAAAAAAACAAAATGGAAATTATCATGTACAACATGACGGACGGGGTTCTTGCCTATGACGGGTCGGGCAGTGTGATACACAGCAACCACGCCTGTGAAGAGCTGCTGGCAATTGACCGCATTGCCGAAATGCCTATGGATGAGCTTTTTGCCGTCCTTGATATTGAAGTGCCAGAAGAAGGCGTGGAAGCCATGGAAGATGTGACCATAAGCCGTGGGGATAAGTTTTTAAACGCCAGCTTTAATGCCCATAAAAACGCCAAAGGCGAGATGCAAGGGCTGATTATTGTTCTGCAAGACATTACCCGCCACATGCGCCTGGACAATATGCGTAAGGAGTTTGTTGCCAATGTTTCCCACGAATTGCGCACACCTCTCACCACCATTAAAAGCTACACGGAAACCTTGCTGGATGGGGCAGGGGAAGAGCCGTCCCTGCGCAACCAATTTTTAGAAACAATTGACAGCGAAAGCGACCGTATGTCAGTAATCATCAAAGACTTGCTGGAACTGTCGCGGTTTGACGATAAGCGGATGGAATTTGACTTTGAGCTTGGGGACATTGTTGCCCTGCTTAAAAAGAATTTGCAAAGCCATATGGTCACCGCAGAAAGGCAGGGCAAAACCATCACCTTCCACAGCGACATTTCAAGGGCAGATGTGCTGATGGATGCCCCCCGCATTAACCAGGTTGTCAACAACATTGTGTCCAACGCCCTGCGCTACAGCGGCGAAGGGGCGCAAATTGAGGTGGAAGTGCAAGAGCGGGGGCTGTTCTACATGGTCTACATCCACGACAATGGCATAGGCATCCCCAAAGAAGATTTGCGGAACATTTTCGAGCGTTTTTACAGGGTGGACAAAGCAAGAAGCCGAGAGCTGGGAGGAACAGGGCTTGGGCTTTCCATCGCCCGCGAAATTATGGAAGGGCACGGAGGGCGCATCCACGCCTCAAGCGACCTAGGCGTAGGCACAACCATGACCTTGCGCTTCCCAAAACCTTAAATTTGCACTTGATATTTTGTTTGTGGCGTGGTATAATATAAACATAGACATAAAAACAGAGCAATCGCAAAGCGGTTGGCTTAGTTGTGGGATATAAATAACCGCGACCTTGCCGAGGGGCGGTTATTTCTTTTTCAGAAATGTGTCAATTATGTAAATCATTAGCGTGATAAGCGCGATGACAAAGGTCATTGCAGCAAAAATCACTATGAATGTTTCAAAAATTGACATAAGCTTCACCCCCTTTCGGGAGATTAGCCAACCGCCTTGCTTCTATTGATTGCTCCAGAATTTATTTTATCATCATCTTGACACAAAGTCAACCATGTGTTATAATATGTTTAGAGAAATAAAACAGAGCAATCGCAAAGCGGTTGGCTTAAGGTTTAGTTAAATTTAATGCAAATAACCGCTACCTTTTGCTGAGGGCGGTTATTTCTTTTTCAGAAATGTGTCAATTATGTAAATCATTAGCGTGATAAGCGCGATGACAAAAGTCATTGCTGCAAAAATCACTATAAATGTTTCGGAAATTGACATAAGCTTCACCCCCTTTCGGGAGATTAGCCAACCGCCTTGCTTTTTGATTGCTCCAAGATTATTTTATCATCTTCTTGACACAAAGTCAACCGTTATGTAAATCATTATAATTGTAGGGGCGCAATGACGGTGAAGGAAGGTTTCCTAATCCTCCTCATTAAGGCGGATTTCCTTTACAAATTTAAGCTTTTTATAATAGTCCAGCTCGATAAGGTCGGTGGGGCTTACGGGGCGGTGGGGCTTTTTGAAGGGGGCGAGGTCTATATAGTCCAACATGGCGTAGACAAATTGGCTACAAAACATGATGTTGGGTTTGTAACTTTTGTTGGTCACAAGCCCTGTCACGTTGTATGCACTGCCTTCTTTGTTAATTTGGGCTATTTTGTCTGCCAGCTTTTGTTTTTGCTGGCGGGTGCAGGTGATGGAGTATACCAAGATGCGCGCGTCTGGGGTTTGGTTAAAAAACTCTATCATCTCGTAATTTAAGCCTGGGGGGTACACCTTTTGCCCTCCGTTGTAGCTTACGGTGGTTTGCAACTGGCAGTCAAATGACAAGCTTGCGTGGTTGTACATTTTTTTGGTGTAAATGGACATAAGCTCCGACACAGGCGAGCCTGTTTTGCTGATGATAACGTAGATATTGGGGTCGTCCATTGTGGCTTTAACGTCCTCAAAATACTCTTCCGTCAAACTGCCGTTGTTAATATAATTTCGGCTGTTGTGGCGGGAAAGCTCGTCTGCCGCATCCCTTATGTTGTGCAGGCAGAGCTTTTTTCGCGTGTCTGCCGCGGTGTTTTTAAGGCGGGCAAGCTGGGCAAGCCCGATGGTGGCGGCAGAGCCAATTGAAGGCAGATGAAAATTTGCCCTGCGCCCTGCCACAATAAAGCGGCTGGCAAGAACAGGCATGATAAGGGCGGCGATAGCAAGAAACCTGCGTAAAATGTGGATTTGCTCTGCATAATCCCCTGTGCCGTTGTTTACGAATATCAGGCGGTAAATCATAAACACCTGCAGCACAACAATCGCCACATAGGCAAATATCAGCACAATCTTAATTTTCGCTTCGCCTGGGGTCAGCACCGCCTTTAAGGTCACAAGGATGAACATTGCTATATATGTCATCACAAATAAATCCTCTGTGGCGTAAAACATCAGCCCAATAACCAAAAAGGCAATAAAAAATTTATTTAAATTTGCGAAATGTTTTTCTAGTGTCATTTGTTCTCCAATTTTAGGGTTGCGGTTTTGCGGGTTTTGTAGTATTATAGTACCATAAGCTATATACGCAGGAAAGAGGTAAAAGTATGCCGCGAAAAAGAAAAGTCCGCAGACGGCGCAGCCCCGCAATGGCAAAGGTGCGCCGCAGAAGGTTTTTAGTTATATTGCTCATGGTTGCCGTGGTTGCGGGGGTTTCTGGGTTTTTCCTCCACCAAAACCCAGAATGGCGGGAAAACATAACAGAAACAGCCACAAACATTTGGGATAGTGTGTCAAGCTTTTTTATTGACCTTTTCGCAGGGGGGCAAATCCCCGCTGATGGCTATGTTTATGTGCATTTTATTGACGTAGGGCAGGGGGATGCCGTCCTTATCCGCACTGCCTACGGGGCTGTGCTTATTGACGGTGGCGACAACCACATGGGTCAGCGGGTAATAGACTATCTCCACAGCCATGGGGTTAGGGAGCTTGCCTATGTAATAGCCACCCACCCCCATGCCGACCACATCGGCGGGCTTATCCCCATTATCAGCGAGTTTCCCATAGGCACGCTGATAATGCCAAATGTCACCCACACAACCTTAACCTTCGAGCGGTTTATAGAAGCCCTGGAAAACAGCCACATAAACGTGTCGCCCCCTGTAATAGGCGACACCTTCGCCTTTGGTGAAGCAGTGTTTACCATAATCGCCCCAAATTCCAGCGGTTACAGCAACCTAAACGACTATTCCGTTGCCACCCACCTAACCTTCGGAAGCACCAGCTTCCTGTTTACAGGCGACGCAGAAAGAACAAGCGAAGGAGAGATGGTGGCGTTACACAGCTTGTCCGCCAATGTGTTGCATGTGGGGCATCACGGAAGCAACACCAGCACCACGGAAGAATTTCTTTCAGCTGTCAGCCCTCAAATTGCCGTCATCAGCGTGGGAGCAAACAACACCTTTGGACACCCCCACAGCCAGGTAATAACCCGCCTTGTAAGCCACGGCGTTCGGGTTTACCGTACAGACATTCATGGCAACATAACCATAACATCAAACGGCACAAACGTAACTGTTAATTATTAACTTAACCGTCATTGCGGGCTTGACCCGCAATCCCACATGTCATTCCAAGCCCCATACTGTAGGGGCTACTTATTACTGACGAGTTCCCGCGTCAAGCGCGGGATGACGGCGTGAGGTATGCCTGTAATTACTCCCCCACCATACCCATCACGAGTTTAGCAGAAGTAACCGCCGTTTCTTCCATAAACGTAGGAAAGTCCTCATGGGCTGTGCCGTCTGCCTTGTCGCTTATGGCGCGTATTGCCACAAAGGGGGTGGCGGTTAGCATACAAACCTGGGCAATTGCCGCCCCTTCCATTTCGGTGCAAAGGGGAACGTGGCTTTCCCAAATGGCATCTTTCGCCCTGCGGCTTGCGATAAATTGGTCGCCTGTGGCTATTCTGCCAACATGCCATTTTTTGCCCTCTGGCAAGGCATCTTTGGCGGCGGTTTTCGCCTTTTCAATCAGCTCTTTGCAAGCGGCAAAGTAGGGGCTGGCAAGCCCAGGCACTTGCCCCGTTACATAGCCAAACTCCGTAGCTTCCACATCATGCTGAACCAGGTCGTTTGAAATTGCCACATCCCCAATGTTAACATGAGGGTTAATGCCCCCCGCAACCCCAGTGTTTATAACCCCCGCCACATCAAAGCTTGTCACCAAAATAGATGCGCAATGGGCGGCGTTAACCTTGCCAATGCCGCATTTAACCACAACAACAGGCGCGCCGCCAATCTTCCCTTCATGGAAGTCAAGCCCGCCGATTGTGCGGGTGGTCTTATCTGTCATCTGCTCCAAAATGCCCTGAACTTCAACTTCCATAGCTCCTATAATACCTATCATTCGTGTTCCTCCATATATCTAGTAAGTTTATTCCAAGCTCTGCGTTCGCTTGATTTTATGGGGTTAAAAAGGTTACGTAAGTAGCTACCAAGCTCTTCATCAGGCTTGGCGAGAACCATATCATCATTATAATCATCGTTATCCCAAATCTCTTCTAAAAGCTCACTGCCCAAAGGGTTCATTTCATCTATTAAGTCATAATCAAACGGCTCACCTTGAAGAGCTTCTTCGTAGTCCTCTTTGGTTAGAGTGAGTGTGTGGTCGCCGAAGGCGAGGGTTATCGGGGCGCAGCCCCAAAGGTCCTCATTCCCATTCACCTTCTCCTTTTCATTAACATTTAAATTCTCATTTTCATTTCCATTAGGTTCTTCACCAAATAACCTAAGGTTATTATTTTTAGATGGACGACCACCCTTTATTCCGTCCTTAAACTTCTTATTATTGGCATCTACCTGAGGCACAGCCATTGTAAATACGGCATTTGCAGCCCCTTTCACTTCCAACAACTCTTCATCAAGGGCATAAGCCACAATAGCATCATAAGCAGAAAGTTTTAAACTTTTTGGTAATTTTTTAATGGCTTCATAAAAACTTCTGTAAAAAACTAAACTATCTCTCATGTTATTTCTCCTTTAGATTAATTA
>WQSI01000062.1 GCA_009787945.1 Defluviitaleaceae bacterium | reverse complement strand
TGGTCGCCTAAACGCCCTTCCGCCCCTAGATAGTGCTGTCCGTGGTCTGCAAGAATAATCGCTATGCCATCCCAAGCCTCTACCAAATCCCAAACAAGCTCGTCAACCAATGCCATGGCTTCGCTGACCTGGCGGCTATATGGTCCGTAAGTGTGGGAAATGTCGTCCACGCTGTTAAAATGGATAAACATTAGGTCGCTGTCATTTATCCGCGCCATTGCCGCATCAAACACGCCGCGGTCTGTGTCAAAAACATGCCCTAAATTGGGGATAAGCGCAGATAATACGCTGGTTTGCACAATGTTAACCCCGCCCTGCACACGTGTTGACGTGAAGCCCAGCTCATAAGCGGCTTCAAAAACATCAGGGGCGGACATTGTGCGTGTGGCACGGTCGTGGACACCATGAACATCAGGGGTTTGCCCTGTAAAAATGCTGGACATTGCCACAGGGGTAAAAGGCGGAAAAACTGTGTGAGCCATTTGCGCTGGCTGACTGCTTAAAAATGGCTGATGATGTGCGTGATAATGACGCATATGCCAACCCCAACCATCAAGGACAATAACCATAACCCGATTGCCCTCTTGCAGAAGCCTTAGCGCGTGGTCGTGAACATCGGTGACGGACAGGTCTGGCGGGTCAGCTATAACCCCAGCGATATTGACGAAAGTTGTGCCGTCTGCCAAAACCAGGTCAAAATTATCTCCGTCATCAACAAGTCTAGCACCAGCAAAATTTCCTGTGCGGTGAATTTCGCCAGAAGCCAAAATGACGGCAATTTCGTTTTCGATTTCAAAAGTATCCTCTAAGTACATTTCGCCTATGGTTGAGCCAGCACTTTCAACACCGATGAGAAGAGTGGAATCCTCACCCCAAACAATCCCTACCCATTCAGGGCTAGGAAAATCCCGATTTCCTATGTAGCTGTCATTATTAGCGTTGCCACAGGCTGCAAATGCAAGGGCAAACACTGCAACGGCTGCAAAAATCAGCTTTCGCATCACTTTATCACCTCCAACTTTTTAAGCTGCTTAGCCAGCGACCAAGTGAGAAGCCCACCAAGACCGCCAGACAATGCACCAAGGGTAAGCCCCAAAAGCATCGGAACTAAGGGAAGTTGCATTACCACACCGCTAACCAAGGCAACCCCTGTCAAGTTTGCCACCATAACAGCGAAAAAACAGCACAATTTACAGCAGCCATTATGCCGCATAATAAGCAAAAACAAAAATATGGCAACCCCTGGGGCTGTGTATGTAAGGATTGTGGCAATGCCGTGGTTGCCCGCCCAAGGCATGACAATTACCATAATAGCCTGTAAAGCCCCTACCAAAACAGCCGCAGACTTTTTCCCTGTCAGCGCGACAGCGAGAACCAAAAACATAAAATAAATGCCGCCTGCCACCGCGCCGCCAGGTATCATCAGCGGCCCTGTAACAAAGCGAACCAACAAGCCCACAATGCCGCCAACTGCCACACCAAGGGCAGAAAGCACCGTGATAACAACCAAATCAAGTATTGTGAACCCTGCAAGCAGGCTTCTTCTTGCTTTTGCCATAAAATCACCTCAATAAAAAATGCGCCGCCAAAAAGGGATGCGCAAAAATAACGGCTTTATCCCCTTTACAAACATGGAAGGCGCATCCGTTTCCAAACGCACCCGCGCCCTTAAACCATGGCACACCGCTTTAGGTTCTTCGGGTCGGAGAAAATTTTTATTTTTTTACCGTTTAGAATTATATCACATGTATAACATGCCGTCAAGCACAAAATTATCGAGAAATTACGGCATTAATCCTGTCAATAATAAGAAATAGGATAACATACAAAATTACAATAAAATATATTGCTTCAAAGTTAAAGCGGGACATTTCCAGGCGCAAAAGCAAGCCTAGCCCACCTCCGCCTAAAATCCCGATTACAGCAGATGACTTAATCATCATTTCAAAACGATAAGACAGGAGATTTACCAAATCTTTACCCATAAGGGGCAAAAACAGGAAAAAGAACATGCTAACGCTTTTAAAACGTCGGTTTTTGTAGGCGGTAAATGTCTTTTTGTAATTACCCACAACCCTATCTTTGATAAGCTTGGTTAAAATGCCGAAATTGTGCAGAGCCAGTGCCAACGCCCCTGTTACAATATTTGGGCGCATGATGAAGAGGAGCAAAACCATAAATACCACATCTGGCACAGAGCGGTTTATTACCGACACGGCATTGTTTACGGCTAGGTGAATTTTGCTGCCTTTGGTGAAGCCATGAAAATAGTGGAGCAACAGGGCAGTGAACAACACAACCAAAAACACCGTTGCCAAAACCCCTAAAACAACCGTGTCCACCGTGGCAGACCAAAAGCGGGATAGGTTATCAGCATTGAAAAAATCGCCGTTAAATGGGTTTATCACATTTACAACTGCCTCCCCTGAACGGACTATCCCCTGCCAATTGCGCATTTGAAAAAGCCCCAAAAACTCCCGAAAATGGGTTATTAAAAAAACGCCAGAAAGCACCACAGCACCAGGGATAAACCACTTTAAAAATTTGCCGATGCGGTATTGGATTTTCTCTAAAGCCCATGCGGTTAGCATGGAAAACAGCAGTATGAAAATGATAAGGCTGTATATGTAGGCGAAAAGGGCATTATAGTCAGCATCGGTCATGGTGTGGTGGATGTGCAAACCAATGCCAGGCAAGCCAATGTAACTCAGCACAACGGCAGAACGTATGGCACATTCATATCTATAGGAAACATAATTTAGATTGCTGTTAAAGGAGTTTGGAAATAGATTGTAAAAAAAGTTGCCGCGATATTTATATCCTCTGTTTTTGTACGCCAGAAAAGACGTGTCGCTCACAAGGTTCATATTGTCAGTGAAAACCTTGCTTTGGATGCCGCCGAAGGATATACCTATTGCCATAATGGCGATAAAGGGGTTAAGTCCGAAAATTAACACCAACAGGTACATAAAAACCACCTCATGGGTGGAACGGAAAACCACCGCTGTAGCAAGACCTAGCACTTTAGATTTGCGAAAGCGGGTGCTGAAATAGCTTAGCAAAAGCCCGATGGCAATGCCCGCGAAAAAACCTGCTATAGAGTAAATCAGCGTATTTTGGTATCCCGTTAGCATGTTGCCCAATGTGACAGCGTCAAAACGAGGGGTGAAAGCGGCAACAAAAATTCTTTGGAGGTTTTGGAGGGAGTTTGGGATAAACAAATCCGTCACCATAATTTGATATACAAACACCCCCACAAAAAGGGCGGCGACGGCGTATAAAACCCATTTGCCCAAGCTTATCCCTTTAATCATCAAAATACGCCCCCATATCCTCAACATTTATATTAGCAACTGCGTCATCAAGCACAATTTTGCCGCCCTTCATCACAATAATCCGTTGAAAAAAGCTGATTAAAGATAGGTTATGGATGGCACACATCACCGTGCAATCTGCTTTGTTGCTAAGTAGGGTTTCAATGGCGTTTCGGCTGTTTGCCACGTCAAGAGCAGAGGTTGGTTCGTCTAGCAAATAAACTGCCTTTTCTTCATACAAAGCGCGGGCGAGCAAAACCCTCTGCTGCTCGCCCCCGCTTAGATTTTTAACATATTGGTTTTTCTTTTCTGGTATGTTAAGACTCTCAAGAACCTCGTCCACCATTGGTTCGTGCTTACAAATTGAAGCTAGGTTGCGAAAAAACGACCTGCCGCCAAAACGACCCATTAAAATGTTGGTTTTAACTGTAAAATTCGGTATTAAATCTGACTTTTGCAAGGATAGGGAGATGTTTTGGATATTTCTGTTAATCTCTCCTTCGTATTCACGCAGCCCAAAAATACACTCTAACATTGTAGACTTGCCGCTGCCGCTTTTGCCTATCAGGCAAATCTTCTCTCCTGCGCCAATATGCAAATCGTCCACAGACAACGCCAATTGGTTGCCATAATTAACTTCAAGCCCTTTAATGCTAATCATTAAATCAACCCCAACATACGGGCAACTTCTTCAATGTCGTGATAATTGCCGTTATTTGTGGGTATGAAGCCCTCAGACACAAAAAACGGATGAAGAAGGGGGTTATTTGCGATGTCTACATTCATCAAAGCGTCTACAATTGCATCAAATGAACCATTGCCAAATGTTGCGTCAATGTTGGCTCTTGGCGACATGGAGAAGTTGTAATTATAAAACTCTGGCGTATAGCTGATGAATCTAATTCTATCGTAATCTATATTTCCCTCGTCTACATAACGATGCCAAATAATGTCATTTAGCGCACCGCCGTCAAATGTGCCGTTTTGCACAAGCTCAATCACCCTGCTGTGGCTTCCAGAATAACCCACATGCCCTGCAAAATCATCTTCAGGGGTTATGCCCCACTGCATCAGATAATACCTTGGCATCAAATGCCCAGATGTAGAGCTTTCAGAAGCAAAAGTGAAGCTATACCCTGCAAAGTCTGCCATTGTATGTATGTCTGTATGAGCCCCTGCTATGAAAACTGACGTAAAGCCTGTATCTTCATATCTTTGAGCAACAGCAACAGAATTTGGCAATTGCGCCCTGCCCTGCACCCCAGTTAACCCGCCGAACCAAGCCAGATGAATTTCCTCTCTGGCAAAGCCGCTAACCACTGCGGCATAGTCTGTAACACCACGATGCTGCACATTTAAGCCAGTGGCTTCTGATAAAACCGACGCAAGCTCGTCCATTGCCGCGTGAACCCTTGTAAGGTCTTGGTCTGGAATGGCACTAATAAAAAACACAGGGTCATCATCTGTGCCGCAAGCCGCAAAGGCAAGTAAAGCAAGCAATCCAACTAAATATAACAAAAACTTTTTCATAAAAACCTCCTAAAAATTTGTTTGTTTTTGCATTTGAATAATAACATAAACATCTGCCAATCTTCAAATACGAATTATTGATGACATCCGAGCTTTTCATCAAAATTTTTAATAATACAATTGCGGTTGCTTTTATCGGGATAATGTGGTACAGTAAATAAAATAAGGGGGTTTCGGCATGAACGATGATAATGCGTTAAACCAGCAATGTTCCCATTGGGAGCGTACCTATGCGGGCAATCAAGATAAATTCGGCACATCACCAAGCGAGCCTGCCATTAAGGCGGCGGAGCTTTTTAAGAGTAGAGGTGTCAAAAGTATATTGGAGTTAGGCGGCGGGCAAGGTCGTGACACTATATATTTTGCTCAAAATGGTTTTGATGTCCATGTGCTGGACTATTCCCATGCGGGCATTGCGTCCATACAGAAAAAAGCCCAATTAATGGGCTTATCTCATAAAATAACCGCAACCAGACATGACGCAAGAGAAAGGTTTCCTTTTGACGAGGAAAGTTTTGACGCTTGCTACTCCCACATGTTTTTTTGCATGGCGTTAACCATAAAACAGCTTGAAAATGTCAGCCAAGAGATTTTGCGGACATTAAAGCCTGGGGGCATCAACATTTTTACCACCAGAAACACTGACGATATACACTTTGGCACTGGGATTCACAGGGGTGAAGGCATGTATGAGGTCAACGGGTTTATTGTGCATTTTCTCAGCAAAGAGCAGGTGGAGCATCTTGCGAAGGGGTTCAAAATATTGGCTATAGACGAATTTGAGGAGGGAGATTTGCCCAGGAAGCTCTTTCGGGCAACTTCGGAAAAGGCTTAACCCCATTCGTTGTAAAGAGAAGCAATCAACTCTTCCAGCTGGTGCTTTTTTCTATACAAAACCTCCATTTCGTCGTAATTAGAAGCAGACAAATTCAAGGCTATTTCTTCGTCAAGGGCAACCATTTCAGCTTCTGCGTTATAAATTTGCGTTTCAATTGACAGCGAATTAACAGCCTTTTCCTTCGTTTTGATTGGGGGCTTCTTCTTTTTCTTTTTGGTTTGCTGATTTTCTGAAAGGTCTGCCCCCCGTAAAAAGTCATCAAAGCCGCCATCATATTCTGTAATTGTGCCGCCTTCCATGCTCCAAATTTTTGAGGCAAAGTGGTTTAAGAAAAAGCGGTCATGGGAAATAAATAGCATTGTGCCGCTAAAATCTGCCACAGCGTCTTCTATCCACTCTCTTGACTCTATGTCCAGGTGGTTTGTCGGCTCATCAAGAATCAAGAAATTTGCCTGATTTTGCATTAGCAGGCATAACTTCAAGCGGCTTTTTTCGCCTCCTGAAAGGCTTCCCACCCTCTTCGCCACATCGAGGGCTTTAAAACGAAAACGCGCAAGTATGCTGCGTAACTTTTCCTCGGGAGAAGGGTTAACACTTCGCAGAGCGTCAAGAACCGTCATGTTTTCGTTATCAAATATAACAATCTGCGACAGATAGGCAATTTTGATATTGCTGCTCACTTTAATTTCGCCTTCGTCGCAAGACTCTTCACCCATAATCATTTTTAGGAGGGTGGTTTTGCCGCAACCATTTGCACCAATTAAAGCGATGCGCTCGTTTCTGCCAATAACAAGGCTAACATCATCCATCAGCATATTAAGACCGTAGCTCTTGCTCACAGAATCAAGGGAAACCACCTCTTTTGCCGCATATCCGCCGCTGTTAAAATCTTCTGTCATTTTTCTTGATGTGGCTGGCTTATCCACCTTTTCCATTTGTTCAATACGCTTCTCCATTGCCAGAGCGCGCTTTGCCAAGCCCGAATTTGCAGGGTTTATGGCAGCCCATACCCTTTGCCGTTTGATTGCGGTTTCTAATTGCTCAATTTTCCGTTGTTGGTGCTTATATTGTTTTGCCAGGGTTTGGTAACGCCTTTCCTTTTCCTCCACATAGAAGGTGTAGTTGCCCGAATAAAAGTTGGCTTCTCCATTGTCAATCTCAATAATTCTGCTGACAACATTATCAAGAAAAACCCTGTCGTGGGATATTACAACAACGGTTCCTGGGAACTCCTTAATGAAGTTTTCGAGCCACGACAAGGAGGTCAGGTCCAGATGGTTTGTTGGCTCGTCAAGCAAAAGTATGTCGCAATCCCGCAGCAAAATACGGGCTAAATTAACCCTTGTTTTTTCCCCGCCACTAAGCAGACTAAAGGGGCTGTTCCGCATATCTTCGCTAATATTCATACCATTGCATATCTTTTCGACCTTTGTTTCAACTTCATATCCGCCAAGCCGCTCATATTCCTCCATTAGCTTACCATATCGCGTAAGCATGGATGGCGTGTCATTGCCTTCGATTTTCTTCATGGCATCATAAACATTAAAAACCTCTTCAAATGAAGAGCGCAAAACATCCTCAACCGTATCCCCCTCGCCAAAAACGGGAATTTGAGAAAGAGTTTCCACCTTTTTGTCGGACGCTTTAGACACACTGCCGCTGTCATAATACTCATCTTCTGCAATAATTTTAAACAGGGTTGTTTTCCCCGAGCCATTTTTGCCCAACAGCCCTATCTTTTCGCCCCTGTAAATTTCTAGGGTAATTCCCCGAAGGACGTGGTTTGAGCCATAATATTTATTTAATTCATGTACTGAAATATCAATCATAATTAAAACTCCTTTTAGTTTGTATACAAAAAACCTGCACAGACTGTTTTATCTGCACAGGTGTACCAAACATTCAAAGAAAGCGATATTAAACCGCTTTTATAATGCACGGTGACAGGCATACAAAACAATCTCCTAAAAAAGGGCGCAAAAACCCCTTGGTTGAAACTGCAGTAAATCCACGCCTGCTCGCCGCATTATTTAAGAGCAAAAAATGTTTCATTCCTATCACCTCCTTAAAATTCAAATCGACTGCCAAATTTCATTTTAGCACAACTTTACCAAAAGGTCAAGACTTTTTTGGTGTTTTGGCAACAAGATAATATTTCCCTCTTTACATCTTGCGCGGTTTGTGTTATAATGTTTATTGTAACCTGTTGACCATTGACTATCGAAAAGGATTGATGGCATGAGAATTGAAAGAATCAGCGAAAATCAAATAAAGTTTACCTTGACACAAGATGACCTTTCCCATCGCAACATGCAGTTGCATGAGCTTTCTTACGGCTCTTTGAAGGCGCAGGAGCTTTTTAGGGAGATTATGCAAAGAGCCGCAGGAGAGTGTGATTTCCACACTTCTAGCGAAACACCCCTTATTATTGAGGCGATACCTGTATCCCGTGACGGCATTATGGTGATAGTTACAAAAGTGACAAACCAAGCGGAACTTGACCAGCGTTTTGGCTTTCCGCCGTTTCCTGTGTTTGGGGCGCGTAACAATCAGCAAAACCAAAATCAACACCAGCACAATCAGCATCCCCATTATGGGCAGCATCCCCATCAGCCAAACCAAGGGCAGTCTTTCCAGCCAAACTTTGGAAATCCCCAAAACAAACCCCCTGTACAACTGCATAAAAACGCCCAGTCCATTTTTGAATTTAAAGATTTGGACACGGTGGCGGACGCTTGCGCCCGCATTTCTGGGGTTTATATCGGTAACAACGCCCTTTACAAATATAGCGGCAAATATTATTTAACCATCGACAATGACAAAATTAATTTGCCCCATGCTCAAGAAAACGCACTTAAAGAGTATGGCGACAAATTCTCTAACTTGGAAATTTCCGCTTTGTTCCTTAAAGAGCATGGCGATGTTGTTGTCGAGAATAACGCCGTAGGCATCCTTGCTGAATTTTTGAGTAATTAAATATTAGGAGGACACAGAAATGAACGTGCTAAAAGATTTGCAACCAGCTGATGTTTTTGCGAATTTTGAGATGATTTGTAACATTCCCCATGGCTCTTGGGATGAGAAGGCATTGAGCGATGCCATTCTCGAATGGGCGCAGGGTTTGGGGCTTGAAACCCATCAAGACGAGTTACATAACTTAATCATCAAAAAGCCAGCAAGTGAAGGTTTTGAAAATTCGCCCCCTGTTATTTTGCAAGCCCACATTGACATGGTTTGCGAGAAAAACACCAATGTGGATTTTGATTTTGAAACCCAAGGCATTAATTTGCTAATTGAAGGCGACTTTATAACTGCCGACGGCACGACCCTAGGGGCAGATAACGGAATTGGTTCTGCCATGATGATGGCCGTTTTGGCAGATAAAACTTTAAAGCACCCGCCAATTGAAGCTGTGTTTACCACAGTGGAAGAGGCGGGCATGGACGGAGCTAAAGCTCTTGATGTCAACCTTTTAGAAGGTCGTCGGATGATTAATTTAGACAGCAGCGAAGATGGGATTTTTTGCGTGGGCTGCGCTGGCGGAAGTGGCGTAACCATTAAATTGCCCATAAAAGAAGCAAAGGCAAACCCAGGGGTCACCACCTCTGTAACTTTGTTTGTCAGCGGCTTAAAGGGCGGACATTCTGGTGCAGACATTGATTTGGAGCGGGGTAATTCCAACAAAATCCTGGGGCGCGTGCTGCACAGTCTAAACACCCCCTTTGAAATTGCAGAAATTGGCGGCGGAAGCAAAACAAACGCCATCCCTCGCGAAGCTTGGGCGAAGCTTGTTGTTGCCCAGTCTTGCATGGACTTGCTTTGGGTGGAGCTTGAGCATATAGAAGCCGCATATAAAGCAGAGCTTTCCACATCCGACCCTGATGTTTCCATTAAATTTATAAATGTAGAACAAATTGGGGAAGGGGCTACGGTTTTTGCCGAAGAAACCAAAGGGGCAATTATCGACCTGTTGCTTCTTATCCCTCATGGTCCTGCCCACTTTAGCATGGATTTGCCAGGTTTGGTTGAAACTTCCAACAACCTTGGTGTGGTTGCCGTGAAAGATGATAGCATTGTGATTTCCTGCGCTGTGCGCTCTTCTGTGGAATCCCGCAAAAATTCCCATTGCACCCGTATTAGTAGGCTTGGGCAACTTTTAGGGGCTGAAACATCGGTATCTGACGGCTATCCAGGTTGGGCGTACAATCCAAAATCTCCAATCCGTGATGCTTCCGTTAAGGTTTGGGCAGAAAAGTTTGGGGAAGAGCCTGTTGTCCGTGCCATTCACGCAGGGCTTGAATGTGGTATTTTTGACAGCCGCATCCCAAACCTTGATATGATTTCATTTGGGCCTGATATTTTCGACTTGCATACACCAGATGAACGTACGAGAATTTCTAGCGTCGCAAAAAACTATGAATTTTTGGTCAATCTTTTGGAAACCTTGAAATAGACCTGTTCTTGAAGCCTCATTTAGGCAAAAATCTGGCGAAAGCAGGTTTTAGAACAGTAGACCTGTTCCGAAACCTCATTCCGCCATCTTTTTGGTCTTTTTGCCGAAATGCCACAGCGTCAGAACCCTCACATACCTAGGGGTATGTGAGGAACCTGCCCCCTTGCATTTCAACAAAAATCCTCAAAAATCTGACGAAAGCAGGTTTCGGAACAGGTC
>WQSI01000061.1 GCA_009787945.1 Defluviitaleaceae bacterium | reverse complement strand
CCTTCTGGTATGTAATCCCCATAACGGCGGGTGAAGCTGCCTGTTGCCTTAAAGCGGACAACAACCTCCAAACCCTTGCCAAACATAACAGCAGGCTTAACCACCATCTGCGCCTTGTCCAAATCCGCAGAAATAAAATGGGTTGGAACGCCCCCGCGGCCTAGCATCTCAAAAAAATACTTGCTAAGGGCGATGGACTCCCGCCCAAGTCCGTCGATGGTAAGCCCCACGGAATTTTCGCCAGGGTCAAAAACCCCGTCTTTCCCTGTTGCATCATCCTTAAATTGCAGTAAATAGTTTCCATCTGCCAAAGCGAACACATCTTTGGTCTTTCCAGTATATACCAATTCCATAATAAATCCCTCCTGTTAAATTATTATAACACAACCCCGCCCCTTTGCCAATAGAAAATCTCATTGACATTTTTGGGAGTTGGATATATAATCAAAACGAGGTGAACATATGGAATTTTTAATACAACAGCTTGACCAGGCAAAAGATTTGCCCCTGCCAACCTACGAAACCGAAGGGGCGGCAGGCATGGATTTGCGCGCCTGCATAGATGAACCAATAACCCTAAAACCCATGGAGCGCAAAGCTATTCCCCTTGGTTTTAAAATGGCTCTGCCCAAAGGCTTTGAAGCCCAAGTTCGCCCCCGAAGCGGCTTAGGGCTTCGCCACGGAATCTCCATGCCAAACACCCCAGGCACTATTGACGCGGATTATCGGGGGGAGGTCAGCGTCCTCCTTATCAACCTAGGTGAGGAGGATTTTACCATAAACCGCGGCGACCGCATTGCCCAAATGGTGATAAACCGTGTGGAACAAATACAATTTGCAAAAGTGGAAGCCCTGCCAGACAGCCCCCGCGGCGAGGGGGGCTATGGTTCCACAGGTGTGAAATAACATATCTCTCGATGTCCTAGAATACCTTGAAATATCAAAAGAATTTCGAGGTGAATTATGAAAAATACAATTGACACCAGCGTCATACCAGAGCCATTTTATAGATATTTCAAACCCCAGCCAGAACCCACAGCGCAACCAGCCCAAAGCCAACCCAAACAGCCCACACAGCCCAAGCCCACTCAAAACGACCTGGTTTTTCTGATGGCGGCTCTGATGCTTTGCGAAGAATAGCCTAAGTGTCACATCATTAACAAATCGCAAAAAATCCTTGACATTTTTAAAAATCGTGGTATAATTGTTAGGGTAAAAATTTAGAAATTCAGGAGGAAATTCAGAGATGAATGAGAAAAGAATCAAAAGAGTTAGTGGTATGAAGGGTTTTGTTGTGGGGGTTGCTGTTATGTTTGCCTTATCTGCAACTGTTGTTGCGGCAAATCCTGTTATGCGTGAGTTGATTTTTGGTGTAGGGGTTAGCTTTAATGGCGAAATTCAGGATTTTGACTATGACAGTCGCCCGTTTGTAATTGATGGCAGAACTTTCCTGCCTGTTCGCGCTGTAGCTGACATGGTTGGTTTGGAAATTGATTTTGATGTGGCAACAAATACCGTTTTGTTGACCACATCCCACCAACAGCCAGGCAACCGCCTTGCTGACACCACTTTCCACGGCACACGACTAAATGAAAATTTTGTCGAGAGAACTGCCACAGAGGGTTCTGTGCAGATAGTTGGCACAACCCACACAAATGTTACTACATACAGAATCAGCAATAACAATAACCAACTAGAAACTCACCACAATCTAGGCGGTGCATATTCTCGCCTTACTGGTTTGTTTGGTCGTGTTGATGGCGCGCCTGGCAACAGAGAAGCAACTGTTACCATTCTTGGGGATGGCACACCAATCCATTCTTTTGTGTTAGGTGGCGGTCAAATGCCTGTAAATCTTGATGTTGACGTAACTGGCGTACAATTGCTAGTGGTGCAGGTTCGCGCAGGCGGCGCAGGCGACCCTGGTTCGGGTCAAACCCTTTGGGCTATGTCTGCTGATTTGCAATAGTTTTAAATATAAAAATGCCATGGACTTTTATGCCATGGCATTTTTGTTTAGGTAACTATGTATAATTCTACACAACACCGCGTAGGGGCGCATATTATGCGCCCGTTGTCCGACAAAGGTAATGGTGATGCAGAATACGTTTGCCCAGCAGCGGGCGCATAATATGCGCCCCTACGATGGATGATGATGCCAAAGTCAAGAGGTAATACACGGGGGGTTTGTGTAAAGCCGTATATAATTACCTTTGTTTATTTATGAGCAATAACCTCAACCTCTACAATGGCATCCAAGGGCAGTTTTGCCACTTGGAAACAGGTGCGGGCAGGGGGGTTTCCGCTGAAAAAATCCTCATAAACCTTGTTCATCTCGGCAAAGTCTGCCATGTCTTTTATGTAGACTGTGGCTTTTAGCACCTTGTCCAAATCTGAGCCAGCAGACAGCAAAATGGCTTGAACATTTTTAAGTGCTTGGCGAGTGTCCTCTGTGATGCCGCCATTTATTAATTTGCCTGTGTCAGGGTCGATAGGCAGCTGACCTGATGTAAAGATAAGGTCACCAAAAGATGTTCCTTGTACATAAGGGCCGATGGCGGCTGGGGCGTTTTCCGTGTTAATAATTTCTTTTTTCATTGTAATTCCTCCAGAATTTTAAACTCATTATACACGACACAGGATAACCAGTCAAGGATTTATTAGCAACCTTCTTGACACGGAATTTTAAACATGATAAAATAACCAAAAGGAGGTATTTTTATGGCAAATAATTTAGAAATACGCGAAAAACAAACAGAAAGACTTTTTGACCTTTTGGAACTTAAAGCGATTAATTCTGGCATTAAAGTCAATGGGTTGGATAAGCTTATCGAAAGGGCAAAAGCACCTATGGACAAGGAGGATATTGCATCTGTAGAGAAAAGTATTGCGATGTTGTATTCATAAAGTATGGGGGCGCATAATATGCGCCCCTACGGCGTTATGGAATAAAATGCCTGTCGTTAAAATTTTGGATAAACATAGAAATTTCATCAAAAACGTGGAAAGGCTCGGTGTCATGCATGTCTGACAGGATGACGAGGATATAAGGGCTTGGTGCGTAAATTATCCCCATATCATGGAAGGCGTTTATATTGCCATCCCCCCAATGCCCATATTTTTGGGCGATAGGATGGTCGGAGGTGATAATTGGCACATCACTGTTAAACATGCTATGTTGGAAATGCCTTGCAAGCTCTGTTTCTGTTTCAAAAAAGTTGTGGATTTGTTCCATCAGATGCCCCATATCCGCAGCTGTTACGCGGTGGGTGCGGTCATTGGTTATCAGGCTCATATCACGCCCGCTTTGGCGGCTGAAATAATAATAGCTAGGGGTGTAATAGCGATAGGCATTGCGCAAAATGTCAAAAGCTGTGTTGTCAGAATATAAAACCGAGTACATAAGCAGCTCGAGGTGGGTAAATTGAGTGCCATAGGGCGTGCCAAAGCGGATTACCCCTGTGCCGCCCCTCCTTTCCCCTTGCCTAAAGGTGTGGACGCGGTTTAGGTCGGTTTGCCCCATTTCTGCCAACTGGTAGATATAAAGGGCGTGGCTTGCCTTGTTTAAGCTGGCAGAGGTGTAAACCACATTTTCCCTGTGCATGAAAACAAAGCCTGTGTCCAAATTTTTATAAAAAACCGACACCTGATAGGGGAAGGTTGCGAAGAAATCCTCTAAATCCTCTATGTTGGGGGGTGGTGGCGGTGGTGTGTGAGGCTCTCTTTCATATCTTGGCGGTGGCGTCCATGGCTCTCTGGCTTGCCCCTGGCGAATTTCAGGCCGCTCTAATATACCAGACTGCCCCATGGCAACCAAAACCAAAGCCAGCATCGCAACAAACACTAGCACCAGGGCAAATATGGCAAAAACCAGTTTCTTTTCGGTCACTAAGTCATCACCTCAAAAGCTTCTACAATGGCGTGGTACAAAGCCTGCGCCACCATCTGCTGATATGCCGAACTTGTCAAATTTGCAAGGGCGGCTGGGTTGGTTTTAAAATCAATCTCCGCGAAAACGGCAGGTATGTCTGTTGTGTTAAGGACATACAGGTCGCTTCGGTGTATTATCCCCCTGTCCCGCGTTCCTAATTCTGTCACAAGATGCCGCTGGACAATTTGCGCAAATTGCACACTTTGAGGGGTGCTGTACAGGGTTTCTGTTCCTGCCACGCTGGGGTCTGTGTATGTATTGGTATGTATAGACAAAAACAAGTCACCGAGATTGTTAGCAAGGGCAGAGCGGTCGCGCAGATAGACCCAATCATCCCTGTGGCGGGTCATAAACACGGTTATGCCGCTATCTGACTGCTGAAACAATTCATATAAATACAGGGAAATAGCAAGGACTATATGGCTCTCATAAGCTCCCGCAACAGGTGCGCCCACGTCTGCACCGCCATGCCCAGGGTCTAAAACCAAGACGCGCCCATAAGCCTCTCGCAGACTTACAACGTGGATAAGAACATCCCCAGTGTCCTCACAACTTTCTATATTAAAGCCCGCTGGTATGTCCGTATGTATACCCATAAAACCATTGCGGGGGTTGTATGTAATCAAATTCACAAAATTTAGAGGGTCAACCACGTGATGACGCGCCATGTCCACCCTGCTATGGAGATAACTAAAAGTGTAAACCATGGTAGCGTGGTTGCTGTCAATGTTTAACAATTCTATATTAATGACAACCACATCTTGGGCGGTTGTGCCGTCATCTTCAAGCCCTACAATCTGGGGAACTATTAAAACCGCCGCAATAGCTGCTACAATAGCCGCCAACACAGCTATAAATCTGCCGCTTAATCTTCTTTTCATATAATCACCATCTACCATTATAACACAACCCTCAAAATTTTAAAAGAGCAAATTTTTTCTTGACTTTCCATCTGCAACCTGTTATCATATATTTGTAAGATTTTGAGAGGGGTGCGAGAATGACCAACCAAATCTAATTTTGGACACAATAACTGTAAAGCTTAGGCTTTGTTTGTGTTGGAATTGGATTTGTGGGGCATTAGGCACTTTTTTGTTTGCTTTTCATCCTTTTCCTGCGCTTTATACCCGTTTAGGTACCGCAAATTAACTCCAACCACAATTCTGCTCTCCCTCGAAGCTATCGAGATTTGGCGGAAAACCACCGCCAAACCTCTGTCGCTTCTCTGGTCGGCAGAATTGGATTGGAGTAAATCCGCGCTTACCCGTTTAGGAGGATTTATGCACGATTTAAAAAGAGAAGAAGATTTAGCGATTTTAGTAGCAATAGACAATGACAGCGGTGACATAGAGTGGTCCATGGAGGAGCTTGCCGAGCTTGCCAAAACAGCAGGCATTAAAATTTCTGGCACGCTGACCCAAAAGCGGGAACGCCCCCACCCAGCCACCCACATAGGCAAGGGCAAGCTTGACGAGCTTGAAGAGATGATTGAATGGGCAGACCCCCAGCCAAACATTTTGATTTTTAATGACGAGCTATCCCCTGCCCAGTTCCGCAACCTAACAGACCGCTTTAAATGCAATATCATAGACCGCAGCATTTTGATTTTAGACATTTTTGCGTCAGGGGCGGCATCTGCTGAAGGTAAATTACAGGTAGAGCTTGCCCAGCTGAAATATCGCCTATCCCGCCTGTCGGGCATGGGTAAGATGCTAAGCCGCCTTGGGGGAGGCATTGGCACTCGCGGCCCCGGTGAAACCAAGCTTGAAACAGACCGCCGTCACATAAGAAACCGCATTGGCAATTTGGAGGACAACCTAAAAGAAATACGCAAAAACCGCGACAATATGCGGAAGAAGCGCAAAAGGCAGGGGGCATATGTTGCCGCCTTGGTGGGATATACCAACGCGGGCAAGTCTAGCATTATGAACCTTTTAGCCCAGGATGACCATGTAGAAGTGGCAGATAAGCTTTTCGCCACCCTTGACACAACCCTGCGCCGCATTAACCTGCCTGGCGGGTCGGAAATCCTCCTGTCGGACACAGTTGGTTTTATTGAGCGTCTGCCTCATCACCTAATCCGAGCTTTTAAGGCAACTTTAGAAGAGTTACAACATGCAGACGTGTTGATTTTTGTTATGGATGCCAGCCACCCCCAGCGGGATGCCCATAGGGATGTGGTGTTAAAAACCCTTGAAGATTTAGGGGTGACGGACACAAAAATTATCGCGGCTTACAACAAAATGGACAAAGACCCTGCCCTGCCCCTGCCAAGGGATAGCAGGCTGGAAACCCTTGTGGAAATGTCTGCCGTTACAGAAGAGGGGAAGGGCGAGTTGCTCTATGCCTTGGAGGAAGCCTATAACGGCGACAAAATCCGAATGACGGTGATAATCCCGTATAGCGAAAGCAAGCTTGTGTCCTATATCCATGAAAACTGTGAGATTGTAGCCCACAGCCACGAGGAAGCAGGGAATTTTTATGAGCTTATTGTGGACGAAGAAGGGAAGAACCGCCTGGCGCAATATCAAAGCTTAGAGGTGTAAAATGAAGGTGACAATAAATAACAAAGAGTATGAATTTATCAAGAGTTCTATTGAGGATAACCCCTATCGGGAAAGTTATTTTGATTTAGTCAAAAAAGTGTTTGGTTTGGATTTTACAATATGGTATAAATCGGGCTTTTGTGATGATAGCTTTGTCACATACACTTTATTTTGTGATGGGGCGGCAGTTGCCACCGCAGGGGTGGTTGTCAATGATTTTGTTTTTGAGGGCAATCCTAAACGTTTTGCCCAAATAAGCACCGTTGCCACTGACCCAGAATACCGCGGGATGGGATTAAGCAATTTTCTGGTGGAGAGGGTTTTGGATGACTGGCGGGAAAATTGTGACTGTATCTACCTTTACGCAAACGATTCTGTCACTGAATTTTATCCGAAATTTGGATTTATTCCTGCTGATGAGTTCATGTACTCCCGCCCGCTGACCAAAACAGGCGGGGATTTTAGAAAGCTAAACCTTTCTTGCCAAGAAGATGCGGCTTTGCTTGCTCACAAGCTTGAAAAGCCCAATCCTTTTTCAAAGTTGGCACTGGTTGGCGGCATTGGCATAACAATGTTTCACTGTTTTACCTTTTTAAGGGATAGCATTTACTACATTGAGGAACATGATGCCGTTATAATCGCCGACCAGGACGAAGAAGAGATGTTTTGCTATGATGTCTATGCAAATAACGATTGCCGTCTTGAAGATTTACTGGGCATAATTGCGGAAGAAGGCACTGTCGAGGTTGCCCTGGGCTTTACGCCAAAATCTTCAGAGGGATACACCGTCACAGAATTAGAAGAGGGCAACTCCACGCTTTTTGTTTTGGAAGGAAAAGAAAATATATTCGCAAAAGGAAAGGTGGTTCTGCCTTTCTTGTCAAGGGCGTGAATTATTGGGGGGTGTAAAATGATTTTAAAAGCCATTAGAATTGTGATGATTGTTATTGGTAGCCTGTTGTTGTTAAATGCGGCGGTTTTGGCGGCTACGACAAATATGCATCATGGTCATGGTATTCAAGGGGTTGCGTCCTTGGCTCTTATTGCCTATGGCATATTTTTGCCTAAAATACCAAAAGTTGCCCATTTTGCGGCAGGGGGTTTCGCCCTTATCCTCATATCTTTCATGGCATTTCTAGGAATTTATGGAAATTTAGGAAGGGCAAATTTTGATGAGGATGTGGTTATTGTCCTTGGTGCAGGGCTTAATGGGGAAGAGGTGGGCACTCATCTCGCCCGCCGCCTGGATGCTGCTATTGATTATCTCAACCGCAATGAAAACGCCCTTGTGGTGGTTACAGGCGGGCTTGGAGAGGCGCAGACCATAACCGAGGCTCTCGCCATGGAGCGTTATCTCGTTGCCCGCGGCATAAACCCCCACCGAATTATCCAAGAAGATGCCTCCACAACCACATACGAAAACCTGCTGTTTGCAAAAGAAATCTTGTCTGATTATTTTGAAGATGGCTTCCGCGCGGTGCTTATCAGCAACGACTTTCATATGTTTAGGGCATCCGCCATGGCGCGGGGGCTTGGCTTTGACATTGTGCCGATAGGCGCGCCTACCCCGCCTTTGACCCTTGGCGTCAACTATCTAAGGGAAATAGCCGCTATAATCCACTTCTGGATTTTTGGTGGGTAATTTTGAAAATTTGTCGTTGACAAGTGCTTTGTGTTGTGGTAAAATGTTTTCTTGGTGAGGAAATTTATAGAAAGTCACAGAGAGGTGAAGAAAATGCAAAAAGATATACAACCAAAATATCACGAAGCCAAAGTAAATTGTGCTTGCGGAAATGAGTTTGTTGTAGGTTCTACTATTGATGCTATTAAAGTTGAGCTTTGCTCTAAATGCCATCCGTTTTACACTGGCAGCCAAAGAATTATTACCAGTGCTGGCGGACAGGTTGATAAGTTTAAAAAGCGTTTTGGTATCGAAACTGCTAACTAATTTTATTTACAATCGGGAATTAAGGGCGGGGGCATGTTCTCTGCCCTATTCGTGTATGTATTAGGGGGATTTTTATATGGCAAAAGAACAAAAAACCTTTTATGGCGGTCAGGCCGTTATGGAAGGGGTTATGATGCGCGGACCCAAGGATTATTGCGTGGCTGTGCGGGACCCTAAGGGGGAAATTCAACATAAAACAGAGAAAATTGCCACCAGCGGGCTTGTTAGCACATTAGGCAAAATCCCTATTTTGCGGGGCATTGTGCGGCTGGGGTCGTCTATGGTGGTTGGCATGAAGGTTATGACGGCATCTGCAGAAATGGCAGGGCTTGATAACGGGGAAGAGGAAGCCCCAAGCAAATTTGACCGCTGGCTGGAGCGCAAACTCGGGGATAAGCTGACCAATGTGCTAATAATTTTCGCGGTAATTTTGTCTTTAGGTTTTTCCGTGGCTATGTTTATGGTTTTGCCCACATGGCTTTCGGGGTTTTTATCCCCTGTTCTTGGGGAAAATTTGTGGGCTTTAGGGATTGTTGAGGGGCTTGTTCGCCTTGCTATTTTTATAATATATTTAGGGCTAATTTCCCGCCTAAAGGACATTCAGCGGGTGTTTCAATACCACGGGGCAGAGCATATGGTAATAAATTGCCACGAAGCAGGGGACGCGCTGACCCCGCAAAATGCCGCAAAACATAGCCGCCTGCACAAACGATGCGGCACAAGCTTTTTGCTTTTTGTAATGCTTATATCTATGATATTTTTCCTGTTTGTGCGGACGGATGACATGTGGCTTCGCCTTGCTTCCCGCGTGCTTTTTGTGCCTTTTATTGCGGGTATCAGCTTTGAAGTTATCCGCTGGGCAGGTATCAGCAATTCTATTATTGTTCGGGTGCTTAGCTGGCCTGGGTTTATGATGCAAAAAATAACCACTGCTGTGCCAGATGAAAAACAGCTTGAAGTGGCGATTGCCGCCCTTGAAGGGGTTTTTGCAGCAGAAAGGGGCGAAAACCTTGAAAATAGCGGAAATGAGAGCATGGGGGAAGAGCCAAATTGATGGCAGGGAAGCCGACTTGCTTTTGATGGAAATTTATGGGCTGACAAAAACCGAAATTTTAACTGCCGCTGACAGAGAGGAAAAAGACTGGAATTGGGGATGTTTTAAAGATGCGGTTTCCCGCCGTGTCCTTGGCGAGCCTTTGCAGTACATTCTAGGGCGTTGGGAATTTATGGGTTTAAAATTCGAGGTCACTTCAGATGTTTTAATCCCCCGTGAGGACACGGAAATTTTGGTAAACGCAGTGTTAAGCGGCGAAAAAACAGGCGCGAAAGGCTTAGAAATCGGGCTTGGCAGCGGTTGCGTTTCTGTTTCGCTAACCCATCACGGGGGCTTGCAAATGACGGGGGTTGACATTTGCCCTAAAGCCTTGGAAGTTGCCCGTAATAATATGTGGGATAACTGCGGCATAAATGCCCAGAAAACCTTTATAATAAGCGACCTTTTTAATGGCTTAACCCCTCAAAAGTTTGATTTTATTGTGTCCAACCCCCCTTACATACCCACAAAGGACATTGATGGGCTGGATATTAGCGTCAAAGAATATGAGCCAACAAAAGCCCTGGACGGCGGGGCTGATGGGCTTGGTTTTTATGACCGTATCATAAAAGAAGCCCCCCACTGGCTTGTGGAGGGGGGTAGGATTTACTTTGAAATTGGTTATGACCAAGGAGAAGAAGTCAAAAACATCCTGCAAGAGGTTGGATTTTCAAATGTAACCATAATAAAAGACCTGTCAGACCACGACCGCGTGGTTACAGCGACAGCATGACTTCTTGGCATCATTACCGTACATCGTAGGGGCGCATATTATGCGCCCGCCGCTGGACAAACGTATTCTGCATTAGTATCGCTTTTGTCGGACAACGGGCGCATAATATGCGCCCGTACAGGGTGTTGTGTAAAGCTATATATAGTTACCATAATAAATTCTATAGCACAACAGCCACAAAAGCAATAAAACAGCCCTTGATAAAGAGCTGTTCAGACTGTAGACAAACCCCCAAACCCGTCATCCCGCGCTTGACGCGGGAGCCCACCAGTAATAAGTAGCCCCTACTCAATGGGGCTTGGAATGACTGACG
>WQSI01000060.1 GCA_009787945.1 Defluviitaleaceae bacterium | reverse complement strand
TTTTCAAGGAAAACATCCCCGCCAGTAATGGCAGAAGCTATCATAAAAGTTCCCGCTTCTATGCGGTCTGGGATAATTGTGTGGTTTGTGCCATGCAAACTGTTAACCCCAGTTATGCGGATTGTGTCCGTTCCGCTACCGCGGATAATTGCCCCCATAGAAGTTAAAAAGTTGCTTAAATCTACAATTTCAGGCTCTACGGCACAGTTTTGGATGATGGTTTGCCCTTCTGCAAGCACCGCCGCCATCATAATATTTTCTGTTGCCCCAACGGATGGGAAGTCTAAGTAAATATTAGCCCCTGTCAGCTTGTCTGCCCTAGCGTGGATATAGCCATGTTCCTGGCTTATTTCTGCCCCTAATGCCGCAAGCCCTTTCAAGTGCAAGTCCACAGGGCGGCTACCAATGGCACATCCTCCAGGCAGGGAAATTTTCACCTCTCCCATACGGGCAAGGAGAGGACCAGCCACCAAAAAAGATGCCCGCATTTTTGTGCAAAGCTCATAAGAAACCTGGATTTTCTTTATTTTGTCTGCGTGTATGTTCAAAACCTCATCTTCAGCCCAGCTGGTTGTTCCGCCTAAATCTTCTATAAGCTCCTGCATTATCATCACATCTGTAAGAGCTGGCACGTCGGCAATTTCACATTTCTCATCTGTCAATAGCGTTGCGGCGATGATGGGCAGCACCGCGTTTTTGCTTCCTGAAATCCGCACATTACCTTTTAACGCCCCATTGTTTTCGATTATAAACTTTCCCATTAAAACCACGCCCCTCAATCTTTTTTTACAAACCATTATGTATATTATTGACAGCATAAAAATCAAAAATACAGTAAAATCAAAAAATAATGCTTGCAAAAATGGAAATTTCTGTTATAATTGTAAATATTGGTAAATTTATCCAAAGAGGAGCGATTTAAATGGATATACAATTTATAGAAAGAAACGGCAATCTAGTGGCGAAAATCCGCGGGGAAATTGACCATCACACTGCCGATAAAATACGCAAAAGCTTAGAAGCCAAATTTGCAGAAAGCACCGCAAAAAACATTATTTTTGACTTTGCCCATGTGGGATTTATGGATAGCTCTGGCATAGGCATGGTCATAGGTCGTTATAAGGAGCTGCAAAAAACAGGAGGGCGGGTATTCGCCATAAACATAGGACCAGAGATAAGCCGAATTTTCGACATTTCAGGCTTGCGCAAAATTATCCCTTGCTTTGCAGGGATTGACGAAATTGAGAGTGGGGTGTAGAGATGGCAGACAATCAAATGACGCTAACTTTCCTTGCAATCAGCGAAAACCAAGCCTTTGCGCGGGTTGCCGCCGCCGCCTTCGCTTCTCAACTCGACCCTACTGTGGCGGAGCTTACCGAAATCAAAACTGCTGTCAGCGAAGCGGTCACAAATGCTATAATTCACGGTTACGAAGGGTCAGAAGGTGACTGCTTCGTCACCATGAATTGCAGCCTTTTAAACCGTCATATTTACATAGAAATTAAGGACAGCGGCAAAGGCATCCCCGACATTGAACAAGCCCTTGAACCTCTCTACACCTCCAAACCAGAAGAGGAGCGGTCGGGCATGGGCTTTACTGTAATGACCGAATTTATGGATGATTTGCAAGTGGAATCAAGCCCTGAAGGCACTATTATTAAAATGAGCAAAAAAATTCTCTAAGGCGGTGATTTAATGGAAAAAGCCTTAGACAGAGCCCATGACAGAACATTGGAGATGATAGCCGCAAGCCAAAGTGGCGACAGCGGGGCAAGGGATACCTTGGTCATTGAAAACACAGGGCTGATATGGTCTGTTGTTAAGCGGTTTGCAGGGCGCGGTTATGAAATGGAGGACTTGTTTCAAATTGGCGCAATTGGGCTGATGAAGTGTATAGACAAATTTGACATAAGTTTCGGCGTGAAATTCTCCACCTATGCCGTTCCCATGATAATGGGGGAGATTAAGCGGTTTTTGCGGGATGACGGGATGATAAAGGTCAGCCGCCCTCTGAAAGAGCTTGCCATGAAGGCAAAATATATGCAAGAAAGCCTGCAACAAAAAACAGGGAAAGTGCCGACCATTGCCGAGATTGCCCAAGGTCTGGGGGTTGACGTGGAAGAGCTAGCCCATGCCATGGATGCCAGCAGTGACGTGGAAAGCCTTAACGCCGTTGTTCACCAAGGGGATGGCGGTCCAGTTTACCTGTTGGACAAGCTAGAAATGACAGGGGAGGACCAAAGCGAGAGGATGATTGACAAAATTGCCCTGCGGGAAATCATCAGCCAGCTAGATATGCGGGAAAGGCAGGTTATTGTCATGCGGTATTTTCAAGACAAAACCCAAAGCCAAATAGCCGCCGCCATTGGCGTTTCCCAAGTGCAAGTAAGCCGAATAGAAAAACGGGTGCTAAAAACCCTTCGTGACAAACTATCCTAAATTTCCTAGCAAAGGAGGGAAAACCATGAACCAAGCTATAACAAAACCCGCAATAACCTACCACGTAGTCTACCAAGAAATAACCACAGAATACGGCGAAACCGCCCGCACCTACGGCTTGCAAGCCTACGCAGACGGTGATGTGGCGGCGCAAGTGCTAGACATAAGCACAAACCCCGCCTTTGTACATAAACTGGCAAAGCGATACACAAAACACCAACTATCGCCCTACCATCTCCATGATGCCGTTTGTGATATTTTGGAATAAACAAAAAGCCGCCTGATGGTGGCTTTTTGTTTGCGAACCCCGCTTGCTCGCCACCCCACACCCCGACAACGTCATCCTGCGCCCCAACAACGTCATCCCGTGCTTGACACGGGAGCCCATCAGCACTAACAGAGCTTTACCCCTACAGTAGTGGGCTTGGAATGACATGTGGGCTCCCGTGTCAAGCACGAGATGACAGTTAAAGGGTTCGGGGTGACACACAGAACATTTATTTATTCCAAAACTTCTTGACAAACCCACCCCACAAGGTTATAATATACACATTCCTACAAAAATTTTGTAGGTGGCAAAAAAAGAACACGCTAGGCGGTCAATTCCTACCAAGAAAACCCCGCCTAGCGTGCATCTAAAGCCAAAAGGCTCAGTGATAATTTTAACCACTGTAGCCTCTTTTGTCAAGCCCCTAAGTGGGGAGAAGGAGGATTTTTTTATGCAAAAATTTCTGAAAAGGTTTCAAATTAAGGGTTTTGCCGCTGGATTTTTAGTTTGCGCATTGCTTTCTGGCACTTTAGTTTGGGCAAACACAGGTGGCGCGTGGCGTGAAGTATTTTATGGGGTTAATGTTGTTGTGGATGGCGTTCCCCAAAACTTTCCACCAGACATGACCCCATTTATAGCTGATGGCAGAACATTTTTACCTGTTCGTGGGATTGCAGATGTGTTTGATGTACCCGTTGAGTGGTATGGGGCAACAAGAACTGTTTACCTCGGCACAATTCCCCATGGTTTCCCCTTTCTTTCTGTTGCTCCAAATTTTGAAGGGGAAGCGTTTAATAATTTAGGCTTACGAATTACTGGCGGTGGACCACACATAAGAAATGTGCAGATGCTTGGACAACCTCATGCTAACTCAATGATTGCTCCACAAGGTCAAGGTGCAGGCGCAAGAGCTTGGTCGCATCATAGCCTTAATGCACAGTTTACCGAATTAACAGGACTAATAGGGCGTATTGACGGTCAAGGAGGAACATCCGTAATCAGCTTTCTTGGAGATGGGAGAGAATTGGCTTCGTTTAGTGTTGATGCCAACACTATCCCCCACGAAATATCAGTTGATGTGAGAGGTGTATTGGTGCTAAGGGTTCAGATTAATGGTAACTCTATCGCCTTCACCAACGCCATGATACAATAATCAAGAATGGGGGAATTTTTATGAACTTTATGAAAAGCGGAATGTTAATCAAGGTGTTAAGGGTTTTAGGTTGGCTGATAATAATGGCAGGTTTGATTGTTGGTATTTGGGCTTCATACCAATTGGGGCAACAAGTCAGCCGTACGGAATGGGGAAGATGGGGACCATCAGCAGGAGAGATATTTATGGCATTTTTAGTACCTTCTCTAATCGGCTTTTTATCCTCCATTGGCTCGTTTTGGATGGCAGCAGTCTTGGAAAATCAAGAAAGAACTTTGGAAGCCGACAGAAAAAGCCAACGTGAAGTCGTTGAAGCCCTAAAGAAAAATCAAAGTGAAATCGTTGAAACCCTAAAGAAAATTCAAACACCGCCCAGTAAGCCTAGTGAACCCAAATACGAAAAAAATCAAAACCCAACCTCGCCCACCCAGACACCAGAGGCAAAAGACACTAATGTCAATAAGACGTTGGAGATAACAGACTCTGCAGCATTTCGTTGTAAGGGTTGTGGTAAAGAGTTACACAGCGGAGAACTTTGCAGTCGCTGTGCCAGAAACCAAGCAACATAATGGTAATGCACGGGCGGATATTATCCGCCCCCAGACTGACGACAAGGTGTTCTACAACGTCATTGCGGGCTTGACCCGCAATCCCACATGTCATTCCAAGCCCAGAAAATAGGGGCTGGTTGGTGCAGATGGGATTGCGGGTCAAGCCCGCAATGACGACTGGGAGCGTTTGTTATGTGGTTACATGCCAACCAACTTACTGGCGAGGCTGGCTTTGGTGGCGGTTTCGTTTATGACTATAAACTTGCCGTTGGAATAGGCGATGCCGCCATTTGTGACGCAATAGGACATGACTGATTTTTGAAGCACTTCTTCGCTGCCGTTTGCGCGCCTTACCATCAGTTCCCAATCTCTTGGGATGATGCCTGGGTTTTTGTCACCTGCGGCGGCGTTTTTCTTCATGGCTTTGTCGGCCTCCAGCAAATTGCCGTCTATGAAGATTTGCTGGGGGCTTTTTGTGTTGCCTTTGGCGGGGTTTGCCCCTGATGATTTAAGGCTTTCCCCTGTGTATGTCCGCGATTTAAAGTCTAGCCAGCCGCCGAAGGTGCGGGCGATTTTGCCAGGGGCTTTGATATAGTCCATGAAGGTCATTTTGCCGCCTTTAGGCTGTTTATAAGGGCGGCGGATAAAGTATAGGTTGCCGTCCTCGTCCTCAAAAGGGGCTGTGTAGTCAAATTTGTCATCTGTCAGAATTTCGTCAAGCTCTCCTGTTTTTGTGTTTAGGCGGCAGATGCTTCGAGGCCCAAAGCCCGCAAAATGCCCATTTGCGCTGTATCCAATGCCTGCACTGTCGTAAAATAATACATTTTCATCCCTACGCGACCATTTTGGGTTGCAATCGCTGCACTCCCCCTCAGTTAGGCTCTGCAAATGGGGCTTGTCTGCATTTAAAAAGCCAATATGACGCTCTAAATAATTTTCAGCACAAGAAACGGCAATATTGCCAGAGGGGTTAATGTCAAGCTCAAAAAAGGCTGTTTTTAGGTCCGCAAGCACGGGAGTTTCGGGCTCTGTTGGGTCTGGGTGCTTAAAGTAGATGCCGCCGCCATCGTCAAAATTTAGGGTGTATAGCAACCTGCCGTCTAAACCGCATGAAATGCCCATAATCGGCAGTTTAATGTCCAATCCGCCCTCGTCATAGCGGTATGTGCCTGTGAACATCGCCCCTGCTCCGCTGTGCTTCCACTCATTACGCATACGGATTTCCCGCTCACGCTCCCTGTATTTTTCGGCAGTGGTGCAGGTCAAATCCTTTACATTGCCATCTTGCAAAAGGCTTATTCTGCCTTCGGACAAAAACGCTGTTTGTTTCATTTTTCACACTCCTAACATATGTTTACACAGATTTTATTTTATGGTATAATAGACCTGTTCCGAAACCTCACACAAGATTGGAGAGATAGTATGGTTTACAAAAAGGCAAGTATTAAAGACACCCAAACCCTGGTGGCTTTTCGTAAGCTGCAATTGATAGATGAGGGGCAAGCACCAGACACCAATATTGACAAAGAGTTAACATCATATTTTGAAAGCTCCTTGTCAAATGGCTCTTTAACCCAGTTCATAGCTTTAGAAAATGATGTGGCTGTGGCAACTGGCGGTGTTCATTTTTACTTATACCCTCCGTCTTTTAAAAATGTTACAGGCAAAATGGCGTATATAGCTAATATGTACACCTCTCCCGATTTTCGCGGCAAGGGCATAGCTAAAGCCCTTTTAAATTTGGTTATAAAAGAAGCCGAGGAGCGGGAACACTATTTAGTTCGCCTTCATTCCTCTGAACAAGGGTATCCCGTCTACAAAAAATATGGTTTTGATGATACCCCTGGTTTTATGGCACTTATGCTTAAAAAATAATGCACATTCCTGAAAAATCGGGCGAGGTTTCCCTCGCCCGTTGTTATTAGACCTGTTCTAAAACCTCATTCCGCCATCTTTTTGGTCTTTTTGCCGAAATGCTACAGCGTCAGAACCCTCACATACCTATTCATTAGTTTGCTTCGCAAACCGCATCTTCGATGCGCCCGCCCTCTTGCGGGTACAGGGGTATGTGAGGAACCTGCCCCCTTGCATTTCAACAAAAATCCTCAAAAATCTGACGAAAGCAGGTTTCGGAACAGGTCTATTATTTCGCGTATTCGATAGCCCTTGTTTCTCTAATCAAATTTATTTTGATGTTGCCTGGATATTCCACTTCAGTTTCAATGCGCTTTGCAACTTCACGGGCAAGGAGGGTCATGCCGCTGTCATCAACTGTTTCTGGCACAACGATAAGGCGCAATTCCCTACCAGCTTGGATGGCAAAGGTTTTTTCCACTCCGTCAAAGCTGTTGGCAATTTCTTCCAACTTTTGCAAACGCTTGATATAACTTTCAAGAGTTTCCCGTCTTGCCCCTGGGCGCGCCGCAGAAATTGCGTCAGCCGCCATAACGAGGACAGACATGATGCTCGTAGGCTCTACATCACCATGGTGAGCCTCGCAAGCGTTAATGATAATGTCGTTTTCACGGTACTTTTTAAGCAATGCAGCCCCAAGGGATACGTGGCTGCCTTCCTGCTCGTGGTCAATGGCTTTGCCAATGTCGTGGAGCAGCCCAGCACGTTTTGCAAGGGTAATGTCAAGCCCCAGCTCCCCAGCCATAAGCCCGCAAAGGTGGGAAACTTCGATAGAATGACGCAGAACATTCTGCCCGTAACTTGTGCGGTATTTCATTTTACCCAAAAGACGGGTAAGCTCTGGATGAAGCCCATGCACGCCTGTTTCAAGGCTTGCGGACTCACCTTCCTCGCGGATAGAGGCTTCAACCTCTTTTTTCGCCTTCTCCACCATCTCTTCAATGCGAGCAGGGTGAACGCGGCCGTCAGCCACCAATTTTTCCAAGGCAACCTTGGCAATTTCGCGGCGAACAGGGTCAAAACCTGATAAAATTACCGCTTCTGGAGTGTCATCAATTATCAAATCAATACCAGTAAGGGATTCCAGGGTGCGGATGTTGCGCCCTTCACGGCCGATAATGCGCCCTTTCATCTCATCATTAGGCAATTGCACCACAGACACGCTGGTTTCTGTCACATGGTCAACAGCACAACGTTGCACAGCAGTTGCCAAGATTTCTTTGGCTTTTTTGTCTGCATCCAGCTTGGCTTTCTGCTCTGCATCTCTAATGAGAGCGGCAGCCTCTGCCTTAACCTCGTTTTCAATGGTGGACAGTAAAAAGTCCTTAGCTTGCTCAGGGGACATACCTGAAATTCGTTCCAACTCCGCGCTTTGTTTGGCGAGGGTTTCCTCTGCCTGAGCGGTTTTCTTGTCTAAATTGTCCATTTTTTGTTGCAGTTGTTCTTCCTTTTTCTCAAAGGAATTGGATTTTTTATCCAGCTGTTCCTCTTTTTGGATAAGGCGTTTTTCGTGTTTCTTAACCTCGTCACGTCTTTCTTTCACTTCTCTTTCAATGTCGTTTTTGGTTTTGATGCTTTCTTCTTTGGCTTCCAGCAAAATCTCCTTTTTCTTGGCAGAGGCCTCTCGGTGCGCCTCTTCCTTGATAACTTCAGCAACCTTTTCAGCGGCTCCTGTCAGTTTTTCAGCAATATTTTTGCGATATATAAAGCCCAGGAGAAAGCCAAGAACCAAAGTGACAATACCCACAATAAGGGGGATAAACACTTCCATTCAGGCACCTCCGACTAGGTCATACCCTAGCAAATTTTATTTTTGGCACAAAACCTGAAGCAAGCTTCAAAATAAACGCGCCACTCTATATTATATACGCTAGTAGGACAACCTGTCAAGGACTTATTTATGAAAAATTTAACAAAACTTTTACACTATCAAAAGTTTTACACTATCAAAAGTTTTACACTATCAAAAGTTTTACACTATCAAAAGTTTTACACTATCGCCAACGCAACCACACATCAACGCCTTCCCCTTCAAAAAATTCCAGAATAAAATCTGCTGACCAACCAGGGGTAAGCCCAAAGGCTGTCAAATCTATATAACCTTCAACCCCACCTGTTAACTCCAACCGCACAGGAGGGGAATTAGACTGCCAAATCCGCAGCACAACCTGCCCCGCATCATTACTGCTGGTTATATGGAAATTCTCCATCTCTCGGCGGTTAAGGCGCAAACTGCGCGCAGATTGACCACGGGCTTCCACGGCATTAAATGTCCAATTTCCGCTAAGGACAAAATCCCCAGGGCTGCCAAGCAAGTTATTGCGGTTAAAAAACCTGTCAAAAGCCGTCAGCCACACATTGCGGTTGCCCCTAGCTCCGTCTACACCTTCCTCAAAAGTTATGTTTCTTGATATGTTCTGTCTGCTTGCGAAATTATTTGTCCAGGCAAGCACCAGTGTCAAAACGGACAAAAGGAGGACAATGCCTCCCGCAATGAAAAACAACTCAGTAAAACCCAACGCCTCTCGCCTTTTCGGCAATTTTAGTTTAAAACCCATATTTTTTTCACCTCATAATTTTATTTGTATGTTGTTAGGTAATTATATACAACTTTACATAAACTCCACAACTTGGCATCATTACCGTACATCGTAGGGGCGCATATTATGCGCCCGCTGATGGACAAACGTATTCTGCATTAGTATCGCTTTTGTCGGACAACGGGCGCATAATATGCGCCCCTACAGGGTGTTGTGTAAAGATATATATAGTTACCTGTTGTTATTGTAAATGTCAAGGGGGCATTTATCGCCAACGAATCCACACGTCAACATCTTCTGCGCTAAAAAATTCCAATATAAACTCTGCCGCCCAACCAGGGGTAATGCCAAGCTCGATTAAATCTATATAGTCATCAAAGCCCCCTGTCAAATCCACCCGCACAGGAAGGGAGTCGGGCTGCCGAATATGAAGCACAACCTGCCCCGCCTCGTTACTGCTGGTTACATGAAAACGCTCCATTGAGCGTCGGTTAAGGCGCAGGCTACGCACAGACTGCCCACGGGCTTCTATGGCGTTAAATGTCCAATTTCCGCTAAGTACAAAATCGCCAGAGCTTCCAAGCAAGCGGTCTTGGTTAAAAACTCTGTCAAATGCGGTCAGCCATATATTGCGATTCCCTCGTTCCCTTGCCCCTTCTTCAAAAACCATATTAACGGACAGGTTTTGTCTGGTGGCAAAATCATTTGTCCAAGACATAATAAAAGTTATAATTAAGAGAACAACAACAATGCCCGCTGTGAGAAAAAACACCTCAACAAAATCCCAATGTTCTCGTCTTTTTGGTAATTTTAACTTAAATGCCATAATTTTCCACCTCATATTTTTTTGACCGTTACCCTGCGTTTGACACAGGATTCCACTTTTGGTTTATACGCTTATCTTCCTTACCTTGCGAAATTATAACCGAAGGTTATGTTGAGAAATTCAATGATTCGGCTATCGTCCCCTGAGTAAATAACACTCATTAAACCCCCTGTATGCCAATAAAACTCTGGTGCCCATGTAATTTCAACCTCTGGTGTTATAGAGTCCTCAAATGGAATAGTGATGCATTGCACAACAAGGTTTTCATCACCGATATAAACAGTCATTCTTCCTCTTGTAGGCACACCAATTATTGATTCAAACACAAAACCGCTTGCTTCCAATAGCCCAAGAAATTCTGCGTAGTTAAGTGTATCAGCAGTTTCTAAAGTATTTGGTAATCCTGTATTCACCATGTCAAACAGCCGCAAAATAGTAACAATGCTTTGCTCTCTTGTGTATAGGTCTTGTGGAGCAAATCTGTTACCTCCCACACCACTCATAATTTCTCTTGCTTGTATGTGTCCCACGGCTAACATTGCCCATGCCGATATTTCTTGGTGGTCATCAAATTGAGGGAAAACATTATGAGAATGAAATCCAAATAATTCAACCAATCTATTAAGCATTACCGCCGCCTGTTCGCGCGTAATCGGAGAATTAGGGTCAAAATGGTTATTGCCAACACCAGAAACAATCCCCAAATAAGCGGCTTTCTCCACATTGGTGTCGGTGGTGTCGGTGAAGGTAACTCGCCCTGTGATGGGTTCTCTGAAAAACTCGTATAGAGCAATGGCGATGGCGGCAAATTCAGCTCTTGTGGTATTTCTTCCGAATCCCAAGCGAAAGGAATCGGGCAATAAACCCAATTCACCTGCTCTTTCTGTATATTCTTGTGCCCAAGAT
>WQSI01000059.1 GCA_009787945.1 Defluviitaleaceae bacterium | reverse complement strand
GTTATAATTGAAAACAACAGTTTCGAGCGCGTTATAAAACAATACGACCGCACAGGTTCTTTGCTATATCTTGACCCGCCGTATCACACCACGGAATATTTTTATAATGGTGGCAAGAGCAAAAACGGCAAAGCTGGCAACCGCGGGGATGGCAAGGGCGCTGGGTGTAGCTGTGGTAATGGTAATGACAAAGGCAGTTGTGGTAATAACAGCCAACTTGTTTTCGGTGCTGATGACCATGTAAAACTGCGGGATATGCTTGTTAATATCAAAGGCAAGTTTATTTTGTCTTATAATGATGATGAGTTTTTGCGAGAACTTTACAAAGACTTCAATATCCACGGCATAACAAGGAGCAATCCAATGACCGCCCAAACAGGCACAACCAAGGATTTTAAGGAGTTGATTATCACTAATTTTTAAGAAGGGTTTAAGGGGTGTTTAAGAGCTAAGACCCGCAACCCGCCACAATTTGCAAGCCCTGCGGGGTCTTTTTTGATTGGCGGACATCTTTACAAAATGGTTTGCTGTAAAACACCCCCAAAACCATGTATTATTAAATCAACAAAACCAGTTAAACCAGCAAAAATAAGGAGATGATATTATGAAAAAAATCGGAAGCAGAAAGTTGTGGTGTGCTATCACCACCACCCTATTAGCAATTGCCGCTCTATTTTTCGCACCAGAAACTGTAGAGAATGTTGAGCAATTTTTGGTGGCACTATCACCCATTTTGGCGTACATACTGGGGCAGTCTGCCGTGGACTGCTGTGCCATGGTAAAAGGCAGAGGCGACGAGGGAAAGGGGCTGGGAAAATGAGAAAAAGAGTTTTTATTGACGCAGGACACAACCCAACAGGCACATTTAACACGGGGGCAGCGGCAAACGGCATAACCGAGCAGGATGTTGTTTTTGATGTTGCCCTTGAGATGGGGCGGCTTTTAGAGGGGGACTTTGATGTTAAATTATCGCGCCCCACCAAAGAAACGGTGCTTGGCATGAACAACGTATCAGCAATCAACGCCCGCTGGCAAATGGCAAATGAGTGGCTGGCGGATATTTTTATATCTATCCACGTCAATGCTGGCAGTGGCACAGGCTTTGAAACATTTTTCTTTGATGCTGGACCTGCCAACACCAGAAGTGTCCAGTCCAACGCCCTGTCACGTGCCATCACCGATAACTTTATTAAAGCAACAGGACTGCGCGACCGCGGCGTAAAGCCCGACACCCGCACCAATTTAGGTGCAATTGGTGTGCTTAGACAAACCACCATGCCAGCTACGCTAGTAGAGCTTGCCTTTATCGACAGTCCCCGCGCTAATCCAGATGTAGGGCTTTTAATGCACTTTAGAAATGAAATGGCAGAAGCCTTAGCCAAAGGAGTATATGCCTATTTTGGTATGGAAATGGGCGATGATGACACAACCATAAGTCCATCCACAGAAACAACCCCAAACACCGAGAGCGAGCCAGAAACCCCAACTCGCCAAGTATTTAACACAATCCAAGAAGTGCCAGACTGGGCAAGACCCACCATTGAAAAACTTGTTGCGGCAGAGGCTTTGCAAGGCAATGGTGGTGGCAATCTTGACCTTTGCAAAGTAATGCTTAGGGTGTTTACGGTGCTTGACATGATGGGTGTGTTTAATAGAGAATACGAAAGCGGGAGCTATGCTGGTTATACCAGCAACACGGCAGATACCACAGATGACAGCACAGACCAACCCACCCGACTTATACCAGAACCAACACGACCGCCGCCAATAACACCACAAGCACTAACTACATCACAACCACAGACCCCCATACCACGACCCCACAATCAAGATGAGTGGAGTTTAACGGACTTTGAAATGGAAGCCCTGTGCAAAATGGTCTGGGCAGAGGCAAGGGGAGAAGATGACCATGGGCAACGATTAGTTGTTCATGTAATATTAAACCGTATGGCAGACCCAACCTTCCCTAATAAACTACTGGAAGTGCTGTTTCAGCGTAATGCCTTTAGTCCTGTACGTGATGGGGCATTTAACCGTGCCACACCAGATGAAGGCATAAGGCGTAATGTGCTGCTGGCACTATCCGAACCAGACCAAGCGAGGGGTGCAACATTTTTCCGCACTATAAAAGGGGCTGATGATGTGCCAGAAGGCAAGTGGAGCCACGAAAGAAACTTAACCCGCCTGCTTGACTACGGCAAACACCGCTTTTACAGATAATGACAGCACAGGCAAAACAATGTCGGCACATATCAAACGGTGCCAGCACATATAAAAAACGATACCCCACGAATGCCGATTAAATGCCGATTAAAAGGTTTGCCCACAAGCGTTTAAGAGATGCAAACAGCAACATAAGCACCAAACCCAAACAAAAAACAAACCCAGCACTATCACAAACGCCCTAAATGGCGTTATTTGTGATTTTTGCTGGGTTTTCTGCATTATTGTAATTTATTTCCATTTTATGATTTTTTGCCATGTGGAAAAGTTTTTGCCAAGTTGCTTGACGAACTACACTTGCTTGAAAAACTAGAGATGACCGAACATCTAAAGAAAAAGGCAGAAACCCTTTCCAAAGGCAACCAGCAAAAAATCCAACTTGCCATTGCCTTGCTTAATGACCCAGACGTTATCATTCTTGACGAACCCTTTTCGGGGCTTGACCCTGTAAATGCCAAGGGTTTGCAGGACATTGTTGATGAAAATGCCGCACGGGGCAAACTTATCATATTCTCCAGCCACCAAATGGCGCAGGTGGAGGAGTTTTGCCAGGATATATGCATCATAAAGCATGGCGTTGTTATGCTTACAGGCAATTTGCATGAAATCAAAAACAGCTACCCCCGCGACAAGGTGTTGGTGGTGACGGACACTGGTGAGAAGCAACATGTCCAAGCCCCAGAAAATGGGGATTTGGCATCCATAGCGGCAGATTATAAGGCGAAAGGCATTGGCGTGGACAGCATTTCTGTTGTGCGCCCTAGCCTGCTTCAAATTTTTCTGGAAAAGGTAGGTGAAGACCATGAAGGGGCTTAAACATGTTATTCAATTTGAATATTTAAATGTGGTGCGCCGCAAGGCTTACCTCTTCTCAATTTTGTTCTATTTAATTTTGATGGTGGTTTTAAGCTTTTTGCCTACCATTATCGACCTTTTTAGCTCTGATGACCTGGAGATAAATCACAGTGTTGCCCTGCTTTTGGACGAAACCCCGGAAAGAAGCATGGACATTAACCTGATTGCAGAGTTTTTCCCAGAATTTGACTGGCAACCAACCACAGCAGAAGAAATTGAAAACGCTATAACATCTGGTCAAGGGGCTTTTGGTGTGCATTTTATAACCCCTGCAAGCTATCGCGTTATAACAACCGATTCTCATTTTGCACCGACCACCCATATAATGGAGCTGTTTGTAAGGGAGGTTGCCCATAGATATTTGTTTGACATGATGGAAATAAACCATGTTACCAATATTGCTGTAGATGCCCATTGGTATATTGTAAATTTGGCGCAAGAGGATGGCGAAGGAGCAGGGGGCGATTATAACTGGATTGGCCCTGCTGGCGCAGTTGTGGGCATTGCGGCGTTGATACTGACGCTAATGGCTGTAATGTCTAGCGGCGGAGGCATTTTAGCAAGTGTGATGAAAGAAAAAACCTCCAAAATTGTTGAGTTGTTGTTTACATCGGCATCACCAACTGCAATTATGCTTGGTAAAGTTATTGCGTCTGCTTTGGTAGGCTTAACAACAGGCTCAATCTTAGCTATTTCTATATTTGTTATGACCCGTTTCACCAATCCTTTAGGGGAGCTTTTTGGTGGCGGCGATTTGTTCTATGGTTATCCCATGATAACATTTGTGTATCTTATTGTGTTTTTTGTGCTTGCTTTCGTGTGTCTAGCCTTTATTTATGCCGCAATGGCAGCAACGGTGGGGGATAGCCAAGAAAGCGCAACCCTTGCCACTGTGCCAATGTTTGTGGTGATGGGTTCGTTTTATCTGGGTATGCTGATACATGGCAACCCTTCATTTATCAGCGAAACCTTTGTAACGGCTGTTTCTTATGTGCCATTTGTGTCGCCTTTTGTTATGATAGCCCGCCTAAACACGGTGATAATGCCCGCCTGGGAGGTTTTGCTTATCATTGGTGTAAATATTGTGTATACAATTGTCATTGCATTTGTTTCTGCTAAAATATACCAAATGTGTATAATGCTTTTTGGTCACAAAATCACTTTGCGCTTTTTGTTTAAGAAGTTAATTAAGGGATAGGAGGCGCAGTGTGCAGAATTTGGTTAAAGAATTCATTGAAAACCAAGGCTGGCAGACGGATGCCAAAAGCCGCTATATTGACCTTGTGTCTGAAATTGGGGAGCTTGGTAAGGAGATTTTGTTATCCACTGACTATGGAAAGCAGGACTTCGCTATTACGCCCTCTGTAGTGGATGAAATTGGTGATTGCATTTTCTCTTTGTCGGCATTGTGTGAAGCAGTGGATATAAATGCCGAAGAAGCCTTAAATCAATCCTTGGATAAATACAGGTCAAGATAATGCCGTAGGGGCGCATAATATGCGCCCCTACAACGTTTATGAGTTACATCAAGAGCCGCTGAAAAAGTCAATGACTGCTTTGGCGGCTTTTTTGTTCATTCCAGGAGTGGCTGCCAAATCCTCTTCACTAGCCGCCTTTATGGCCTCCACCGTGCCAAAACGCATTAGTAACGCCTTACGTCGCGTACCCCCTACCCCAGGTATGTCATCCAAAACAGACTTCGTTGCCGCCTTAGAGCGCAATTTACGGTGATACTCCAAAGCAAAGCGGTGAACTTCCTCTTGAATACGGGTCACAAGCTTGAAGCCTTCCCCGCCCAAAGGCATGGTAATTTCCTCGCCTTTGTACAGCAGGGCGCGGGTGCGGTGGCGGTGGTCTTTAACCATGCCGCAAACGGGCAGGTCTATGCCAAGTTTATCCAAAACCTCCCTAGCGGCAGAAATATGCCCTTTGCCCCCATCCACAAAAATAATATGGGGCAGGCGGGAAAATTTGCTATCCCCTTCCTCATAACGGCGCAAACGGCGGGACAAAACCTCTTGCATGGCGGCGTAGTCGTTAGCGTCACCTCCCGCCAAAGATTTTATTTTAAATTTGCGGTAATCATTGCGCCGCGCCTTGCCCCCTTCAAAAACCACCATAGAACCAACATTTTCATAGCCTTGAATATTTGAAATGTCATAAGCCTCTATGCGGAAAAAATCCCCTTCAAGCCCAAGGGCAGTGCGAATTTCTTCCATCGCCCCTGTGGTACGCTCTTCTTCCCTTTTGATATGCTTGCCAAACTGCTCCAAGGTGATAATTGCGTTGTTTTCAGCCAATTTCACCAGCTTTAATTTGTCCCCGCGGCTTGGCACGCTAATCTGCACCTTTTTGCCCCGCTCCTGCGCCAGCCACGCCTTGATAATGGTTTCGTCCTCAATTGGATGCTGCAAAATAAGCTCCTTTGGCACAAAAGGCGTTCCGCTGTAAAATTGGGTTATAAATTGGGTCATTATGGCTGGTGGGTCTGCATCTGCCACGCCATAAACCATTAAATGTTCCCGCCCTGTCATTTTGCCGTCACGGATGAAAAACACCTGAAACAGAGCCTCGTCAGCATTTGCGGCAAATGCGATAATATCCTGGTCGCCTTCGGAAATGCGCTCCGCCTTCTGGGCTTCGTTAATACGGTTTATCGCCTGAATTTTATCCCGCAATCCCGCGGCTTTCTCAAATAGTAGCTCATCAGCAGCGGCTTCCATCTGCGTCTGCAACTCCCGCAAAACCGCCTCATGCTTCCCTGATAAAAATTCTAAAATTTGGGCAACCCGTTCGCCATAATCTTCTTTAGAAATATGCAAACCGCAGGGTCCAGGGCAAAGCCCTATATGATAATTTAAACAAGGTCTGCCAGATATTTGCCCTGCTGTAATTTTCTTGGCAGTGCGGCGCAAAGGCCATATTTTATGAATTTGCTCAAGGGTTTGGGTCACGGCATAACTTGAGGTGAAAGGTCCAAAATATTTGCTCCCATCCTCATCATAATCCCGAGTGGAAAAAACCCGCGGGAAATCCTCCCCCACAGTGACTTTTATGTACGGATAACTTTTGTCATCTTTCAACAGCACATTGTAACGGGGCTGATGCTCCTTGATGAGGTTACATTCAAGGACTAAAGCCTCTGTTTCCGTGTCGGTTACAATATATTCAAAACGAACGGTGACAGCACGGATATTGCGCACCTTTGGATGCACCAAATTAGCCTCAGTAAAATAAGACCGCACGCGGTTGCGCAGGTTTATCGCCTTGCCCACGTAAACAATCTCCTCTGATGAGGTCAAAAACATATAAACCCCGCTGCGCTGGGGCAATCGCTTTAATTCTTCTTGTATGTCAAACATTTTGTCACCTCTGCTACAATAATACAACAAATCCTCTTGCAGGTCAAGATGTGGTATGATATACTGAAATAAGTTTTGTGGAAAGGGTGAGCCGTATGAAGCTTGTAGTAATAATTGGTGCAGGGGCAGTTGGTAAAATGACGGTAGGTCAAGAATTGGCGAAAATTACTGACTTGCGGTTGATGCACAACCACATGACAATTGAGCTATGTTTGGAAGTTTTTGGTAAGCGCGTCCATGGTGTTGTTGACCGTATCCGTCATATTATTTTTGAAGAATTTGCAAAATCTACTGACCAATATGGGATGATTTTCACATGGATGTGGGCTTTTAACCTTGAAAGCGATTGGGATTACATCAGACGGTTAGTGAAGTTTTTCGAGGATGAAAACGGCGAGATTTATTGGGTGGAGCTGGTGGCAGACCAGAAAACCCGCCTTGCGCGCAATGTGACAGAAAACCGCCTTACCCACAAGGCTTCTAAACGTGATACTGAATGGTCGAACAATAACATACTAAATGAAGATGAAGGTTTCCGCCTTGTCAGCCATGACGGGGAAATACCCTATGAAAACTATATTAAAATTGACAACACAAATCTACCTGCTGATGCGGTGGCAAACATGATAAAAGAAAGGTTTTCTTTGTAATGAAAAATGTTGATGTTTATACAGATGGCGCATGTTCTGGCAACCCTGGCCCTGGGGGTTTTGGGGTGGTTCTGTTGCACGGCAAACACCGCAAGGAGATTAGCGGGGCATACACCCGCACAACAAACAACCGCATGGAAATTTTAGCGGCTATTGTAGCTTTGGAAGCTTTAAAGGAGCCTTGTTTGGTGCGCCTTTACAGCGACAGCCGCTATTTGGTGGATGCCATTGAAAAGGGCTGGGTTGAGAGGTGGCGCACAAATGGCTGGAAGCGCAACAAAACCGAAATGGCTGTAAATGTGGATTTATGGGAGCGGCTTCTGCCTATGTTAGACAAACACAAGGTTGAATTTATCTGGGTTAAAGGTCATGCAAGTAATGTTGAAAACAACCGCTGTGACCAGCTTGCCCGCGCCGCCATCGAAGCGGGCAACTTTACAGAGGATGTGGGCTATAATGTATAAATTTGGCAAAATAACCATTATTTGTGTGGGAAATTTAAAAGAGGACTATCTACGGCAGGCTCAGGGGGAATTTGTTAAGCGGCTTACACCTTATGGTAAGTTAAACATTATCGAAGTGGCGCAGGACGACAACCCCGCCAAAGAAGCGGGGAGAATTTTGCAGAAGCTATCGCCAAATTCATATAAAATTGCCATGGCAATTGGCGGCAAATCCCCATCATCAGAAGAATTTGCAAAGGATATGAGCAAACTGGCAGTCAGTGGGCATAGCCATCTGGAGTTTATAATCGGCGGCAGTGTAGGGTTGGCTGACGAGGTTTTGAATATTTGTAATTTGCGCCTGTCCCTGTCTAATATGACATTTACCCACCAAATGGCACGGATAATTCTGCTGGAGCAAGTTTATAGGACTTGCCGCATCTTGAATAACGAGCCATATCATAAATAGGTTTAAGGGCGCATATTATGCGCCCCTGCTATATTCACTTCATGGATAAGGAAATGCGCTTTTTAGCAACATCAACGCTAAGGACGGTAACATCAACAATATCCCCTACACTGACCACTTCAAAGGGATGTTTCACAAATTTGTCAGCTAGTTGGGAGATGTGAACCAAGCCGTCCTGGTGGACACCAATGTCCACAAAAGCACCAAAGTCCATTATATTACGCACCGTGCCTTTTAGCTTCAAACCTTCATGCAAATCCTCCATAGTCAGCACATCACTGCGAAGCATGGGGGCTTCTGCCTCCTCACGGGGGTCGCGTCCTGGCTTTGCCAATTCCTGCAAAATATCCCTCAAGGTTGGTTCACCAATTCCCAGTTCCGCCGCAAGAGATTTAACATCAGATTTTATAGTGGCATTTTTAGCAATAAGTTGCTGTGCGGCGGGGTAGCTTTCAGGGTGAACGGCAGTGTTGTCCAAAGGGTTATCCCCGTCTGTAATCCGCAAAAAGCCTGCACATTGCTCAAAAGCCTTAGGTCCAAGCCCTTTGACTTTCAACAACTGTTTTCGGTTTTTAAACTTACCCTCAGTTTCGCGGTGTTTTAAGATATTTTTAGAAACGGTGGAGCTGATGCCCGCCACATATGACAAAAGCGAGGGACTTGCGGTGTTTAAATCCACGCCAACGGTGTTTACGCAATTTTCCACCACGCCCCCAAGGGCATCTGATAAGTATTTCTGGTTCATATCATGCTGATACTGCCCCACACCAATGCTTTTCGGGTCAATTTTTACAAGTTCTGCCAGTGGGTCTTGCAATCTGCGCCCAATGGACACGGCAGAGCGCAAAGCCACGTCAAAATCAGGAAACTCTTCAGCGGCAAGCTTTGAAGCGGAATAAACCGAAGCACCAGATTCGTTAACAATGGTATAAAGCACCTTACGCCCAGAATCCCGCAGCAAATCGGCCACCAAAGCTTCGGTTTCGCGGCTTGCTGTGCCATTGCCAATTGCTACAATATCCACATTATGCTTGTCAATTTCCACAAGGAGCGCCCGCTTGGCGTTATCAGGTTGATGAATGTAAATTATACCTGTGTAAAGCACATTGCCGATGCCGTCAACAATGGCGATTTTACAGCCTGTGCGAAATCCTGGGTCAAGGGCAAGAACCACCTTGTCTTTAATGGGCGCAGCAAGCAAAAGCTGACGCAAATTGGTGGAAAACACCTTAATTGCGCCTTCTTCACTTCGTTCGGTTAAAGTGTTGCGGATTTCCCGCTCCATAGATGGCTGAATTAGACGTTTGTAGCTGTCGGAGATGGTGTCGCTGATAATTTGTTTTGTGTGCATGTTGCCCGCATTTATAGCGCGCTCTAGCAAGTTGATTGCATCCGCTTCCTCCACATCAACAGCAACCTTTAAAAAGCCCTCTTTCTCCCCGCGGTTAACGGCAAGCACCTTATGCCCCGCCAGTTTCTTCACTGGCTCGTTAAATTCGTAATACATTTCATAAACAGACTGGGCTTCGGGGTCTGTTGCGGCACTGGCTATAAAGCCCTTTTCATTAAATAATTTACGTAGAGTAGCGCGGTGGTCGGCATCATCTGAAATCATTTCTGCAATAATGTCACATGCTCCCGCAAGGACTTCGTCGGCATCTGCCACCCCTAAATCCTCGTTTATGTAACCAACAGCCAAATCAGCCGCAGGTATAGTTAAATCCTGCGCAAAAATGGCAAGGGCGAGAGGTTCAAGCCCTTTTTCTTTGGCGATGGTTGCGCGGGTGCGCCTTTTCGGGCGATATGGTCTATAAATATCTTCCAAAACAGCCAAGGTCTGCGCATTGTCGAGAGCTGCAGCAATTTCATCTGTCATTTTGCCCTGCTCCGTAATCGCATCCCGATATTGCTGGCGGGTTTCGTCTAGCTTGCGCAGATAAACCAATCTGTCTGCCAATTCGCGCAACACCTGGTCGTCCAACGAACCTGTCATTTCTTTGCGGTAACGGGCAATAAAAGGAATTGTGTTCCCCTCATCAATTAGCTGAATTGTGTTTGTCAAATGCTGGGGGCTTACCCCAAATTCCTCTTGTAAAATTTTATTAATGTCCATTTAAAAACTTTCTCCTTTATTGTCCGTGTCTAAATTTGTAATCTCTTTCAAAAATTGCTTCGATATATTTTCTGCATTTACGCGCCAATCTATTGCGCCATCAACATGAATAACAGGGCAAGTTAGGCGTTTTGCCCACGCTTCCTGAGAAGCTAATGAGCGCGTTTCCATGCCGCCATTATCGTATGTTGCTATATAATCAATAAATTTTTGATGTTCGGCATATAAATCCCCGCCTAACTTAATGCGCTCTCCATAGCGTTTAAATTCTCGATTTTCTACCCGCTCAATTCGGATACTTGTCGGAGTTCTCAAAAAGACTGCCATAGATAGCATGGAATCAAACGCTCCGCTCCATTCGCGTATGCACCCCGAAAGAACAAAGTCGTTCTTTAGCAGAGGGCGCAACAAAGATATTCGTTCGTTTAGCGGACGCTCCTTCCTCTTGAGCGGGTCTTTTATTTCAAAAAGATAATCATCCGTATCAAAATGGTCGAAATTTAATA
>WQSI01000058.1 GCA_009787945.1 Defluviitaleaceae bacterium | reverse complement strand
CTTCCCACGCCTTATGGGCGGCGCGCCACGCTGTGAACGAGCCGTTTTTTGTCATCTCTGCCGACGACTTCTATGGACGCGGCGTTTTCAGCTCCATGCACCAATTTTTAACCTCTGGCGGTGGTGACTATGATTTTGCAATGCCTGGGCATAAACTGGCTCAAACCGTGTCAGAACATGGCAGTGTGTCCCGTGCCGTCTGCACCATTGAGGGCGGCTATCTGGCTAAAGTCCAGGAAATGCGGAATATAGAAATTCGCCCAGAGGGGATTGGCAACGCAGAAAACGGCAGTTTCACCCCTCTTGCAGATGATACAATTGTCAACATGCTTGCTTTTGCCTTCACCCCCGCCATTTTTAACGAAATCGGCAAAGGTTTTGCGGATTTTCTGCAAAATAATATTAACGACCTAAAGGCAGAATATTTTTTAAATGCAACCGTTGGCAAATTAATTGACGCGAAAAAGGCCACAATGCGGGTTTTGCCCGTGGACGATAAATGGATGGGTGTCACCTACCAAGAGGACTTGGCAAAAGCCCAGAATGTCATAAACGACTTAATAAACAGCGGGCATTATCCAGAGAAATTGTTTTAACGCATACAATCCTTGCCAAGAACCCTTTGGCAAGGATTGGCTATAGACGGCACGCTCTTCAACGTCATTGTGGGCTTGACACGCAATCCCATTAGTTGTTCCTAACTGATACTATGCGTCAAGCGCGGGATGGCGAGTTTGAAGGATTTGTCGTTAGTGTGACCTAATTTTAAGGAGAATACAAATGTACTTTGAAACCCACAGCCATTACGATTTTGACCATTATGACAACGACCGCGACCAGCTTCTCGGGGAAATTCTTCCAGAGGCTGGTATTGACTATATTTTAAACATCGGCACTTCCATGAAAACCAGCCGCACCACTCTGGAGCTTGCCCAGAAATATGATTATATCTACGCCGCCCTTGGTTTTCACCCTCACAATGCCAAAGATTTGCGCTATCGCGATTTGGAGATAATCGCTAAGATGGCAGACGAGCCGAAGGTGGTTGCCATTGGGGAAATTGGGCTTGATTATCACTATGACCACTCTCCAAGAGATGTGCAGCGGGAGCAGTTCGAGGCACAGTTAGATTTGGCGTTAAACCTAGGGCTTCCAGTGGTCATCCACTGCCGCGAAGCCGCTGAGGACACTATGAAAATCCTAACTGCATCAGGGGCAGGGGCGAAAATTGGCGGTGTTATGCACTGCTTTTCCTCTGGTGTGGTGGAAGCTCAGAAGTATTTAGATATGGGCTGGCATATTGGCGTTGGCGGCGTTGTAACCTACAAAAACGCCCCTGCCTTGCGGGAAGTTGTGGAAATTACCCCCAGAAACCGCCTGCTTATCGAAACAGACTGCCCTTACCTTTCCCCCGACCCTAACCGCGGGCAACGCAACGACAGCCGCAACCTTGTCTATATCGCCGAAAAAATCGCTAGTATCTGGGGCACAACCGCAGAGGAAGTTGCGAAAATAACCACACAAAACGCTAAAGAATTATTCAGTATCAAATAACTCACTTCAACCGTAGGGGCGCATATTATGCGCCTGTTGTCCGACACACGTGATGATGATGCAGAGTACGTTTGCCCAGCAGCGGGCGCATAATATGCGCCCCTACGGTAGACGATGACGTGGTTGTGGGGTTTTAATATAATTACCTAAAAATAAAACCTCCCGAACCTTAAAATTCGGGAGGTTTTATGCAGTTGACAGGACTTGAACCTGCACGAGCTAGGCTCACAAGATCCTTAGTCTTGCGCGTATACCACTTCCGCCACAACTGCTCGTTGCTTATTACACAAAATATATAATACAACAAACGGGCGAAAATGTCAAGAAAAATTTTTAAGAAATTTTAAAGGTCAGAGCGTAAGGGGAATTTCCACCATGAGTTTTCTTCTTGCCTGTCATACAAAATGAAGCCGCAACGCTTCAACACATTTTCTGACTTTATGTTGCCTGAGTTGGTTTCAGCAATAAGGAAGGAGATGCCCTCCTGGGATTTTGCCCAGTTGCACATAGCTTGCACGGCTTCGGTCATGTAACCATTGCCTTCAAAATTTTTTCCAAGTCCGTATCCTATCTCCACCTCTTTGTTGTGGTTTGGGGGTCTTTTGAAGCTGGCAGAACCCAAAACAACCCTGTCTGATTTGCGGAGAACAAAACAAAAAGTATGAAAAATATGGTTTGCCTCGTCGGCTTTTGCTCTCTCTATTTTCATCTTGATTATGTCTGACAAAAAGCCCTCTGTAGACTCGCCTGAATAAGTGCAGTTTAGCTCTTGCTCAAGAGCGGCTATGTCGCTAACCCACAGCTCTAATTGCCTGATAGTCAAAGGTATTAGTTCCAGCCTATCTGTTTGTATCATTATTAATTTAACCTCCATAAAATATTATAATACATAATACAACACACAAAAACTTATGTCAAGAAAAGTTTTTCTTGACATAATTGGGGTTGTGTGATATAGTAATCGTACAAGGTAATATTTTAGCATTTGTTGGCGGAAAGGTTAACCGCTCGGAGGTTTTCTCCGCGACTTATGTCTTTCAGGTTCAAATCCTGTAAGTGCTTGGCTGGTTGCACCAGCAAAACCCCCTTTTGTTTTATATACCCCCCTTTCCGCGCCAACGCTCCCCTGCGTTGGCGCATTTTTATGGGCTTTTATCACCGATATTTATATCGCATTTTTAGGGATTTGTTAGGATAACCGCGGCGGCGGGATTTTCCAAAGCGTAAAAACTTCACCATAAGCACCAAAAGAACAATTGCCAAAACAGCCGCCCCTGCCCCTGCCAACAGGTTTTGCAGTGTTAGCCATTCTGGGATTAAGGTTGGTTCGTATTGTTCTGCCAAGGTTGCCGCTATGTCATGCAGGGGGTTAACGGCAGTGGCAAGCCCTTCTAAAGCTTCTGACGGCAGCCCTATGCCTGCTTGGGTCGTAACAAGGGGAACTTCGTCAAGGGTTTTGCCGTTGTATGTTATGGTAACGCGCCCCACTGGAAAACCTGCATAAACTGGCGCAGTTATGCGGTTTGGCAGTATTAACTGCACTTCCACATCATCAGGGTTGACACTGCGGGGCAAGTAAACTAGCGCATCTCTTTCGGCTCCAATGGGCATATAATCAATAACAATCACTCCTTCGCGGCTGCGCTGAACCAAGTCAACCCCTACAGAAAAATCTGATGCCGTGAAAAAGGTGTGGGGTTCAAATTGCTCAAAACCGTAATTTAACAGGGTTTGCGTGTCGTTAAATATTATATCCCGCCGCTCTGCGGACATTATTACGGTGATAAGCCCAACGCCATCCCGCCTGCCATAGGACACCAAAGCATGTCCAGACGGTGTTGTCCAGCCTGTTTTTCCACCCACCACATCGCGGGAAAACTCAGGAGTGTTAGGGCGAACCATGGCGTTTGTATTGTCAATAAACCGCGGCTCTGGCTGATGCTCCGTAGGGGGGATTCGGTAGCGGGGCGAGGTAATGACCTGTAAAAATTCGGGATGCTTGATAGCTTCAGCCATTATTAAATACATATCATAAGTGGTTGTAAAATGGTTGTCATCAGGCAGACCGTGGGCATTGGTGAAATTTGTGTTCACTGCCCCAAGCTCACGGGCGCGGGCTGTCATCATAGCTGCAAAGCTTTCCAAATCTCCCGCCACAAACTCCGCCACTGCGTTGCTTACGTCGTTGGCACTGGGCAGCATAATGGCGTAAAGAGCCTGAGAAACGGTCAGCACCTCCCCTGCGTTCATGGCTATGTGGCTGGAATTTCTTGGGATTGAATAGACAGCTTCTGGGGAATGAAAAATAAGGTCCTCCATATCTGCGCCGCTTTCCAGTAGCAACAGAGCCGTCATAACTTTTGTGGTGCTGGCGGGAAGGGCGCGGGCATGGGGGTCCCCCTGATGGTATAAAATAGTTCCTGTTGCAACGTCCACCACTAACGCCAAATCTGCCTCTAGGGATAATGACACAGGCGGCTGATAATATTCCCCATTATTTTCATAAGCAAAAACCACTGTATTTACAGCAAAAACAGACCCCGCCAATATAATTAAAAACTTTTTTAATTTTTTCATCAGTTTGACCTTTCTTTATTGCTTCAGTTTTGTTATAATATTCTTAGTATTTGCAAAAATTATTCCAAATAAACCCAGAGGAGGAAAATATATGAATGAAGTTTCTGTAAACGGCAACATCGGGCAAATCCGCATTGCTGATGAAGTATTAGCCATAATTTCTGGCACGGCGGCACTGGAAGTAAATGGTGTGATGGCAGGGTCTGCCCCATCCCATCAGGGGGAGATGTCCCATCGGTTTGCCCGTCGCAACTTTGCCCGCGGCGTAAAAATAACAATAACTGACGAGGGCGTAAAAGTTGATATTACTATTATGGTAAAATTTGGTCATAAAATACATCAGGTGTCAGAAGAGGTGCAAAAGCGCATTGCAACAGCCTTAGAAACCATGGTGGGCATGAATGTTTGTGAAGTTAATGTGAATGTGGCGGGCTTGCGTTTTGAAAAAACCCCTCAACGCCCACCTGTGAGGAGATAATGAAACTTCCAGCCAGAAGAACTGATAGAAAACATACCATGTGCTTGATTTTCGCTAGAGATTTCCAACAGGATGCACCCCTTGAAATGGACTACTATTTACAAGAGTTTTCTTGGGAGGTTGCAGATTTAGGCTTTAGCGAACCTGACTATATCAAGCGCATATATAACGGAGTTTTTAACAATTTAGAAAAAATTGACAGAATAATCCAAAAAACTGCAACGGATTGGGATATAAGCCGCATTGACAAAGTTGATTTAGCCGTTATGCGCCTTGCTATTTTTGAAATTTTGCATGAAAAGGACACTCCTGCGGCGGTTGCCATCAATGAAGCTGTTGACATTGCCAAAGAGTTTTCTGGCGAAGAAGCAGGCAAATTTGTCAACGGAATTTTGGAGAAGGTTCGCCAGCGGGCCACCTCTCAGGCAACCAAAAAGAAGGCACCCCATGAAAATTAAAGCATATAAAGTTAGCAAAATTACAGATTATATGAGGGATTTGCTAGAGGACGACATGCTGTTATGCGGCTTGTGGGTAGAGGGTGAGGTTTCTGGCTTTACCCGCCATTCTAGCGGTCATCTGTTTTTTGCGTTAAAAGACGAGGAATCAACCCTCCGTTGCGTCATTTTTAAGGGTGAAGCGTCTGAACTTCCCAACCTGCCAAAAAATGGGGATTTGGTGCGGATTTACGGGCGCATCTCCCTTTATAAAAAAAGCGGAGAAGTGCGCCTGATTGGCGAGTTTTTGGACCTTGCAGGGGAAGGTAATATTTTGCAATCCTTAGATAAGTTGAAGGAGAAGCTGTTGGCGGAAGGGGTTTTTGCCAATCGACGGAAAATTCCAACCTATGCCCGCAAAATCGCCATTGTTACATCGCTAACAGGGGCGGCAATTGCTGATATGCTTAAAATCATCCGCAGCCGCAATCATCTGACGGAAGTTGTGATTTTGCCCACTTTGGTGCAAGGCGACCACGCCCCTGCAGACATTGTGCAAGCTCTTGAAATTGCCAACGCCCAAAGCGGTGCAGATGTGCTGATTGTAGGGCGCGGCGGCGGCTCTGCGGAAGATTTGTGGGCTTTTAATAATGAGATGGTGGCTCGTGCCGTTTTTGCTTCTGCAATCCCTGTAATTTCAGCGGTTGGGCATGAAACCGACTTTAGTTTATGCGACTTTGCGGCAGATTTACGCTGTGCCACTCCTACAGAAGCTGCCGAAGTGGCGACCCCTCGCTGGGGGCAAATGGTTGGGGAGCTGAAATTTGCTGTGGATGAGCTTAACCAAGCCCTAAACAGCCAAATCGAGGAAATGCCCGCACGATTAAAACGCCGCGCAGGGGTTTTACGTTCTGCCGTTCACCGCCATGTTGACAGCGCAAAACGTGACCTGCTGTCAAAATCTGAAATTTTAGAGAAAATCAGCCCTATGGCGGTTTTGCGCAGAGGTTTTGCCTTCGTAACAGACAACGAGGGCAACACAATAAGAAAATCTTCCAGCCTTACAGCGGGGCAATCTGTGGCTTTGCAATTTCAAGATGGCGAAACAAGGGCTGAAATCAAGGGCTAACCGCCAATAATTAAGGTGAAAATTATGTTAGAACATTTAAAGGTAAGTAATGTGGCGTTAATCGAAGAATGTGCCGTGCATTTTGGTGGCGGTTTGAATATTCTTACGGGAGAAACTGGCGCAGGCAAGTCCATTTTAATTGATAGTATAAATTTTGTTCTAGGCAGCCGCGTAGGGCGGGATTTTGTGCGCTCTGGCGCGGAAGTTGCCTCTGTTGAGGCTTTTTTCGCCATTGGCAACCCTGATGTTACAGCAAAAATCGCTGAAATGGGAGTTGCTATAGAGGAAGATGGGGCGGTTTTTATTCACCGCAGTCACACATCCGCAGGGAAAACCACTTGCAAAATAAATGGGAAAACCGTTACAATTGGCATGTTGCGGGAGGTTGCGGCGTTTTTAATTGACATTCATGGGCAGCATGAGCATCAAAGCCTGCTTGACCCAAATAAGCACCTGCATTTGTTGGACAGGTTTTGCCAAGACCAGTTGGCAGAGCCAAAATCTGCTTTGGCAAGATTGATTAGTGATTATAAAGCCTTGCAAAAACAGGTTGAAAGCCTTGAAAATCAAAGTGGCATATCACCAGACCAGGTAGAATTTTATCAGTTTCAGCTCGAGGAAATTCAGGCGGCAAACTTACAGATTGATGAGGAAGAGGAGCTACAAAAGCGGCGGGATTTTCTAAAACAAGGCGAGAAGGTGGAAGCAGTGGCGAGAGGGCTTGCCGACAGCCTTGGTGTCGTCAGCGATATTGGCGGCGGGCTGGAATTTGCCCGAAATTTAGCAAGTCTGGATTCTTCAAAAGAGGGGATGCTGGTACAGCTAACCAGCTTGCATCAGCAATTGGAGGTAATTGCAAAGGGTCATCAGCGGTATCTGGACAACCTAAGCCACGACCCAGAAGAGCTTGATAAAATCGAAGAAAGGCTGGATTTGCTCTATCGCTTAAAGCAAAAATATAAAAAAGACACGTCTCAAATTTTAGAGTATGCTGGGGAAATTCAGGAAAAATTAGACCTAATCGAAAATAGCGAAGCAGAGCTTGCCCGCCTTGCCGAGGATAAGAAATCCCTAGAAAAAGAAATTGGGCGAACATGCCTTTTAATGTCTAAAGTACGCAAAGATGCGGCAACCGCCCTATCTGCTCAAATTGAAGAGATTTTGCATGGGTTGGGCATGGCGGCGGCAAAATTTGCCATTGACATACAGCGGCGTAAGGAATTCGGGGCAAGAGGTTTTGACCGTGCCGAATTTATGATTTCAACCAACAAGGGCGAGGACATGTACCCTCTGTCAAAAATAGCCTCTGGCGGAGAAATGTCCCGCACTATGCTTGCCCTCAAAACGGCTTTGGCAACCTATGACAGCATCGAAACCTTTATTTTTGATGAAATTGACACAGGCATAAGCGGGCGCACCGCCCAGCAGGTAGCTGAAAAGCTGTCAGTTATCAGCAAAACCCACCAAATCCTGTGCATTACCCATTTGCCCCAAATTGCCGCAATGGGAGATGTTAATTTTCTAATTGAAAAATCCCCTCAAGGGGAACGCACTGTGACCCATGTCCACAAAATGGCTGCAAATGGGGTTATACAAGAAATTGCCCGCCTTATTGGCGGCGCGCAAATCACAGATACGACCATATCTGCCGCCGAAGAAATGCGGAAATTGGCGGGGAAAACTTAAAGAGGTGGAATTTGATGAAAATTTTACATGTTTTGGCGCAGTTGCCCATGAGGACGGGTAGCGGGGTCTATTACAGCAATTTGGTGGAAGGGCTAAAGGCTTTTGGGCATGAGCAGGCGGCTGTGTTTGCGGTGCAGGATGGCTTTGAATGGGGCGTGTTGCCTGACAATCGCTGTTTTCCTGTGGAATTTAAAAGCGAAGCCCTCCCCTTCCCCATCGCAGGCATGAGCGACATTATGCCCTATGACAACACAGTCTACTCTTCTATGAATGTGACCATGCTTTCCCAATGGCAGGTGGCATTTGAGGGGATTTTGGGCATGGCAAAAACCCATTTTCAGCCAGATGTGGTGATTTTGCATCATTTATGGATGCTAACGTCAATGGGTATAAAAATTTTTGATGAGCAGGTGAAAATTGGCGTGTGCCATAACACAGACCTGCGCCAAGGGGAGCAAAACCCCTTAATGAAAGAAATGTTCGTGGAAGGGCTTGACAAATTAGATGCGGTTTTTTCTCTAAGTGATGACCAACAACAGCGCATTACTGACGTTTTCGGCATCGACCCCGCCAAAATAGTAACAATGGGCGGCGGGTTTAACCAGAATATTTTTTACCCCCACACGGACGGTCGCCAAGGCGGTGACAAAATCCACATTGTATATGCCGCAAAAATTGAGCGTTCCAAAGGTGTTTTTGAGCTTATAGAAGCGTTTAAAGAGGTTTATAGAACCTATCCAAATATCCATCTGCACATTATTGGCACGCCAGACGAAACCAACAAACGCCGCATTGATGAGCTAATCGGTTCTTACGATAATATTGAGCTTGTGCATATTACAAGCCAGCAGGTTCTGGCAGGCTATATGCGGGGCAAGGATATTTATGTGATGCCTTCATATTTTGAGGGGCTTGGGCTTATCGCTATTGAAAGCCTTGCTACAGGTCTTAGGGTGGTTGCCACAGAAATCGAAGCCCTAATGTCTTTGCTTGGTGAAAAGGTCAACAAATCTGGGGTTATCGAATATGTTAAGTTGCCCCGTATTTATAACACAGATAAGCCAGTGGAAGAAGATGTTCCGCAGTTTGTGGAAGATTTGGCGGACAAGTTGGCTACACAGGTGGCGAGAGTTCGCAAAGGTGAGGGTTTTACAAAGGAAATTGAAAGCCAAATCAGCACCCATTCCTGGGCAGGGATTGCAGGGCGCATAAATGCTGAAATTTTAAAATTATTATAACAATAAAGGGGCGCATATTATGCGCCCCTACGTTATTTAGATGAAGTTTACCAGAGATAGTTGGTTCACCCGCGCACCTATTTGCATAGCGGCTTGGAAAACCGCTTCTGCAGAGTTAAGGCGCATCAAAATCTCAATATAATCAATATTCTCATTTTGGTCACGAAGGGCGCGGAATGTGTCCTCGTTTTCATCAAGGCGCACAGAAACCATCTCCATTCGCTCCATACGGCTGCCAAGGGCAGTAAATTCCGTTGTGGTGGTTTGGATATGCCCGTCAAAACGCTCCATGGTGTTAGTAAACTTGGTGTAAAGTTGCTCACTGAAAAAGGCGCGTTCCCTTGCGGCTTCTTCCGAATTTGTGTCAAAATCTGGGTTGTTGTAAATGTTGTTAACCCAGCGTATTAGGCTATTCATGTCTGCAAACATTTGCCACGGGGCAACGTCGCGGGCTTGGGCGTTAATTGTTAGGTGGGTGTTAGTACCCATTTCAAACTGCAACTCTTGATTTGCTTGGGAGAAAAACAGCACATTGCCGTTATCCGCGCGGTTGGTGTCAAAAAATATTATCGGATTAAGCTCATTTTGAAAAACCCCGTTAATATTGTAAGTTAGGGTGACACCACGGTATGGGGCGAGGGTTACATCCCTGCCAGTGGGGTACAATACCTGGGTGGCACCAATTGGACCAAGGCCTGTAACACTGAAATTTCCAGCAGAGCCAGTGACTACGGAGAAAAGTGCCAAGTGTGTCTGACCCGGAGGGAGGGGGGTGCCGATGTTAGCAATTTCCGCGATACCCGCAGCATTAATGGCATCGGCAATGGTACTAAGAATGGTGCTTCCGCCTATATAAACATCAGTGCCAGCAACATTGATATATGTGCCAGCTGGAATAGGGAAGGTCGCATTGCTAAAATCCAGGGTTCTTGTTGCATTGGTTGGTGTGGTGAAATGGCTGGTGTCAAAAGCGGGCAGGTCGTTTGAATGTATCACAAACTCACCAGTTTCACGTATGAAGGTGATAGAGCCTGCCACGGGTATATACGGATTTGGCGCATTGTTAACGCTGACAACATTGACGGGAAGCCCAGCCAGGAATGGCGGCACTTGTATATCCCGCACCTGGTTGCCGTTGGCATCATAATGGGCATGGTATGGCAGGCGCAAAATGTTGATACCATGGGGATAGCCAGGGCCTCCTGGTGTTGATGGTTGACCTACAACAGTTAGTATAATATTCGGGTCATCTTCCCAGTTTGCCGTCTGTCTATCTGGGCGGTTTAGCCATTCATAAGTAACAACGGCGTGCAATGTGCCAGCAGGCACATCAGGCGTTCCTGCGTGTATGCCCCCTTCCGGAATGGCCTGTAAGGTGGTCATATCGCCAGCACCTAAGGCGGATATTGCATCGGCAGAAAGAGGGTCGCCTGCGTTAACGGTGTAGAAGTTGCCAGAACCTGATGGATATTCATACTCCATGTTAAAAGGAGATGGGTCGCCTGCCGCTAATGGCGGGTCAAACCAAGCCGCGTCTACAGTGCCGCCAACCGCAACATCAGCAGGTGGAATTGG
>WQSI01000057.1 GCA_009787945.1 Defluviitaleaceae bacterium | reverse complement strand
ACGGGCGCGCAATGCGCGCCCCTACCCCGTCGTTGTGTGCGAATGTCCAAACGTCATTGGGGGTCAAGCCCCCATTTCACTACAACCTCATGCCCCCATTAACGCTTAGGTTATGCCCTGTCACATAACTCGCATCATCACTTGCTAAAAACACAATTGCCTTTGCAATTTCTTCTGGCTGACCTAATCTGCCTAGCATGGTTTGGGCTGCAAATTTGTCAAGCAAATCTTGAGGAACGGTTTTCAAAATATCTGTCATGGTGTAGCCTGGGCTTACGGCATTAACGCGGACAGCCGCCCCTTTTCTTGCAAACTCTTTCGCCCAGGTTTTGGTAAGCCCATAAACAGCGGACTTTGTAGCGGCATAATTTGCTTGCCCGATATTGCCAAACTCTCCCACAACAGAAGAAATGTTAATGATTGACCCGCTGTTTTGACGCTCCATATGAGGGCCAATGTGGCGGGTAAGGTTAAACAAGCCTTTTAGGTTTACGTCAATTACCAAATCCCACTGCTCGTCTGTCATTTTGGCTGTCATAGCGTCGCGGGTTACACCTGCGTTGTTAACCAAAATGTCAATAGAGCCATATTCCGCAGAAATTTCCTCATAAAAAGCCTTGCATGCCTCTGTGTCAGTTACATTTAGCTTGTAGCCCTTAATGCCGTCAATATCATAAGAAATCTCTGCCATGTCCACGGCGCAAACCTTTGCGCCCTCTGCCGCAAGCATTTCTGCTACACAGCGTCCAATTCCACCTGCTGCACCTGTTACCACTGCTGTTTTCCCTTGAAATCTCATTTTATAACCTCCTTAGTTTTGTTGTAGTATGTACATTGGCGGAAGCTCTGTCAGCTCCCACATTCTGGCTTCTGCTTGCTGCCAGCCAATTGTTGATTGTAATTCCCAGCCAGCCACAGTATTGACAAATAGCACGCCGCCCCCTGCAAAAACCATGTAGGCAAATTCCCCTGCGGCACTGGCAAATGTTGGCTCGTTATCAGGCTCTATATGACCTTGGGCTTGCAAAATTGCCATTAGGTTGGCAAAAACAGGGTCGTCTGGCGGAAGCAGGCTTGAAGTATGCTCTCCTAAAAAATCTGGCAGAAGGTGGGTGTCTATATTTGGCGCGGCTTGGTTGATTGCTTGAATTGGATGCCGCACATTTTCAAAACCATGAACCAAAAGGGATAGCACTTCGCCTACAACAGAAAACAGGAAGTATCGGATGCGATGGGCTTCCCCTGCCATGGAAGCGGCAACAAAGGCAAAATCTTCATCAAAAGCCATGTATCTAATGTCCACCTCTGCCCCATTTGCTGTGCTTGAAATCATAGCCGCGGCTTGCTGATGGATGAGGCTTGTCCCGCTTGGGCGTTCTGGCGGCATAACGGCTTCGCGCCAATTTCTAGGGGTGTAGTTTTCTAAAACTTGGTTTAAATCTTCCCTAAAAATTTCTTGATAGCCATGTACAGAGTAAAGACCAATGCCCCTTATGGTTTCATGCCCTACAAACACGGTCATTTCGGCGGTTGATGGCATGTTTATGCCCTCGAAGCCTACCAAATCCGCAGGGCGCAACATAAAGACGAACCGCGTTTCTTGCAAATGTTCATCACCTAAAAAGCCAAGCCTGGCAAGATACTGGGGTGTTACAAAGCTACCGTCCTCCCAGTTTTGCAGATGCCCCGCCCCAGTAACGAAGGGTATGGTGCTTCCAGCGGCTGACATATAGTCCAAAACCCCCCAATGAACCTCTTGAAGCAAGGCAAAACGCTCTTCTTCATCCCTTAAAACCAGGTCAGCATCTTCATCTTCTGGGGCTTGGGGGTCATTTGTAATTTCGTTGCTGCCCTCATAATAATCAGCCCCATCTTCCCCAGGAACAGTAACCTGCCCGTCAGAGCCGCCTGTTAAAAATCCAAAATCAATCCGCCCTTGGGTGTATAAAACAACAAAAACAACGCTGGCAACCAAAACAACGCCAACCACTGCCATTTTCGTATATTTGGGCCAAACCCGCCCGCCCTTGCGCACAGGGGTGGAGCAAACGCTGCAAACCCCCGCAGTGGCATCCACTGGCGCACTGCACTTTTTACAAACCATGGGAAACCCTCCTTTGTGAAAAGATTATAACATGATATACGGGCAAATGCAAGCCCTGGGCTTAATTAGTAATAATTATGTTAACTAGCAAAAGGGCAAGCACACCCACCAAAATGGGCTTAATAATCTTAGCTCCGATTTTTATTGCTAAAGACGAACCTATGATGTTGCCTAAAATCCCAAAAATTGCCGCGGGAATTGCCAGCTGAAAAACCACATGCCCCCCAATCAAAAATGTTACCAGAGAGCCTATGTTACTAGACAGGTTTATGATTTTAGCGTTGCCATTTGCCATTACCAGGTCAAACCGCAAAAGTGCCGTGAAAATTAAAATTAAAAATGTGCCTGTGCCTGGACCGAAAAAGCCGTCATAAAAACCTATGGTAAGAGCCGCTCCTGCCGCTCCCAAAATAATCGTGCTTTGTTTTAGGGTGTCTGTGCGGTTCTCCTTGCCAAAACCCTTTTTGGTAAGAACCACAATGGCGACAATTGGTATCATTACCATTAACATATACCGTAAAATTTCATCACCAGTAAGCAACGCCACCCACGCCCCTGCCGACGAACCCAAAAGGGCAAAAACCACCGAAACGGGTATTGCCTTAACATAAACCTTTCCGTTTCTCAAAAAATTAAAGGCAGAAAATGCCGTGCCAAATGTGGATGAAAATTTGTTGCTGGCAAGGGCGGCGTGCATTGGCATACCTGTCAAAACATAAGCTGGCAGGGAAATTAACCCCCCGCCCCCTGCGATAGAATCAATAAACCCAGCCAAAAACACCAGACCGCTAACCATTATTATCTGCATCATTTCAAATTCCATACAAGCTCCCCCGATTTATGACGATTGTTTTAACAATATTGTAAGCCCTGACCGAGCTTATTGTCAAGAGCTTTGTTTTTCGTCAGAAAAATGTATGTTGCACTTCATCTTGTATCTATGATACAATAATAAAAAAATGGCACACAAGAAAATAGGAGGGCTTTCCTTATGGAAATCAGCCAGGAACGATTAGAAAAAATGACCCCGAAAGAGCGTCAGATGGCAACGGGGAACATCCCAAAAACCGTGTTAGCCTTTTCCATACCAACAGTAATTGGAATGTTTGTGCAGGCAATGTATGTGTTTGTAGACCGTCTTTTTGTGGGAATGATACCAGATGTGGGGGATGATGCCCTTTCAGGGCTTTCCTTGGCTTCCCCCGTTGTGTTTATTGTGGGAGCTTTCTCCTTGTTAATAGGTGTTGGTGCTGCAGTAAACATTTCCATACGCCTGGGAAAAGGGGATAGAGAAGGGGCAGACAAGGTGGTTTCCAACGCCCTTACTTTAAACCTGATTTCTGCAGTGGTCATCGGTGTGCTGGGCATAGTTTTTTTAGAACCATTGCTTATCGCCTTTGGCGCGTCAGATGCCACCCTGCCTTTCGCTGATACATATATGCGCATTAAACTTTATGGCATATTCTTCACGTTTATCAGCTTTTCAATGAACCATCCAATTCGTGCTGCGGGCAACGCAAAACGCTTTGCATCTGCCCAGCTTTTGGGGGGGTTGCTTAACATTGGCTTGAATCCGCTGTTTATCTTTGGTTTTAATATGGGTATTGCGGGAGCCGCTTGGTCTACGGTGTTGGCTCAGAGCATTTCTGCCGCTTGGGTCATGGTCTATTACTTCCGCGGCAAGCCTGCAATTCGCATACGCCCCGCCCTTATGAAACTTGACCCCAAAATTGTTATGACAATTGCATCCATCGGCATTGCTCCGTTTTTAATGCAATTATTAGGCTCTGCTGTAACAATTATCGCCAACACCTTAATAAGGGATTTTGGCGGCGACCACGCAATTGGTGCTTTTGGTGCAGTGGGGGCTATGATGTCTTTGTTTATAATGCCAGTTTTCGGCATAACTCAGGGTAGCAACCCCATTATTGGTTTTAATTACGGAATGGGTGACATGGAAAGGGTGCGAAAGGCATATTTTTCTGCCGCCGCCTATTCTGTAGGTGTTTGCGTGGTGGGGTTAATATTTATCGCCACCTTAACAGACCCCCTAATGTGGCTTTTCACCAGCGACCCCGCCGTCCACGCCATTGGCGTTAATGGTATACGCATTATTGTGTGGACAATGCCTATTGCTGCCTTCCAAATGAATGCAGGAACTTTTTTCATGGGTCTTGGGCGGGCTAAAATTTCGGTGTTGCTATCGGTTTTGCGCCAAGGCATTATCCTTATACCGTTGTACTTTATTTTGCCTCAATTCATGGAAATTGACGGGGTGTGGATGGCAGCCCCTGCGGCAGACCTTATCGCCTTTACCATAACCATTTTAATGGTTTCACGGGAGCTGCGCAGGTTGAAGAAAATGGGGGTGCAAGGCCCGCAAGCAGCATAAAGGAGATATTTGAGGGGAGGATAAAAATGGGCAATTGGAATTTTTGCGGTCACAGCATACCCGCTGGCGAAGTTGTGCAGGCGATGATAAGCCCAAATGTCGAAGGTCAAGAAATGCCTGCAACCTTAATAAACGGGGCAAAAGAAGGTAAAACTGTATTAATTACAGCGGCAGCTCATGGGGATGAATACCCTGGAATTGCCGCATCCATTCAATTTGCTAAAGCCATCGACCCTGCAGTTACGGCTGGAAGGATTATAATTTTTCATTGTGTAAACATTGGTGGATTTTGGGAGCGAACTCGCAACACTACAGACAACGCCAATCTTAACGGCAACTTTCCTGGAGATGCCAATGGTGCAGAAGGTGCTAGAATTGCAGATTTTTTCGTTAAATCTGTATTGCCCCAAGTTGACTTTTTAATTGATTTGCACAGCGGCTCTGCCACCACAATGTTAACGCCTTGCCTTTTCTTTTCAGCGGGAGCAGAGGACAAAGTTCGCCAAGCCTCCGAAACAGCAGCCCATGCTACAAACATACCCTATTTACTGGCATCACGGTCATCCGCTGGGCTTTACAGCTTTGCGGCAACCTCTATGGGCATACCATCTTTGTTGTTAGAGCGCGGTCATGGCGGTCAGTGCCGTGATGAGTGGGTAAAAGCGTTTATTGTTGACATTCAATTGCTTTTGGCTCACTTGAAAGTCTACCCCTACCAACACGAAGGCGGTTTATGCCAAAAGCATGTGATAGAACAGGGCAACTTTATCAACGCCAAAGAAACGGGTTTGTGGTATCCCAATATGGTCGTTGGTGAGCATGTTAAAAAAGGTGATGTTATTGGGCGCATGGAAGATTTTTGGGGAAATCTTATTTCTGAATATTACGCCCAAACTGACGGCACTGTGTTTTATTATGTCACTAGCCTAGCTGTTCAAGAAGGTCAACCGTTAGCGGCTTATGGGTAAGAACCAGCGGTCACGGAATGAGGTTTTAGAACAATGAGAAGGGTTGATGTTTATGAAAATTGTTTTAGCAGATGTCTACGGCTTTTGCTTTGGTGTTAGGCGTGCGGTTGACGGGGTTTATGAAGCCGCACAGTCTGGTAAGGTTGTTACCTTGGGGGCTGTCACTCATAACAAGCGGGTTGTGGGCGAAATGGCACAGACTGGCATTGGTGTAATCAAAACCGTGGACGAGGTTGAAGAAAACACAACGGTGATAATCCGCGCCCATGGCGAACCGCCCACCACTTACCAGCAGCTAGAGAAAGCCAATGTGCCTTACATAGACCTAACCTGCCCAATTGTGGCAAAAAACCGTCAGCTTGCCCAGGAAATGAAGGGTAAGGGCTACCAAATAATCCTAACCGCTGACCCAAACCACCCAGAAATTGTAGGCATCAACGGCTGGATTGATAATTCTGCTATAATAATCACCACGCCAGAGCAGGCGGAGGAGATGACCTGGAAGCCAGACACAAAATATTTTTTAATGAGCCAAACCACCTTTGCCATCCCTCCTTTCAAGGAGATTGAAAAAAAACTGAAAAACATTTTAAATAACTTGGAAATAAATTGTACTATCTGCCGTGCCACGGCAGACAGGCAACAAGCGGCAGAAAACCTGGCAAAATCTGTGGATATGGTGGTTGTGCTTGGGGATAAATCCAGCTCCAATTCCAAAAAATTATACGAAATAAGCAAAGATATTCAAAAAAATACTTTTTTTGTTGAAACAAATGAAGATTTGTTATTGCTAAATTTTTCAAAGTGTGATATAATTGGAATAACCGCGGGGGCTTCTACGCCTCCCAACGCCATAAAGGAGGCAATTAAGCTAATGAGCGACTTTGAAAATACCGCTCCAATTGAAAATGGAGAAAATTTTGAAGACATGTTAAAAGAAACCATGACGACCCTGCACACAGGGCAAGTGGTTACAGGCAAGGTTATCAGCGTGGTAAACGGTGAGGTTATGGTGGATTTGCAATATAAATCCGACGGCATAATCCAACGTGGGCAGTTTGCGGAAGATTCTACAATCGACCCAACCACCATTGTAAGTCCTGGTGACGAAATTACTGTGTTTATCCTTCGTGTTAATGATGGCGACGGAAATGTTTTGCTGTCCAAAAAGAAGGTTGACGCACAAAAAGGCTACAAAGATGTGGATGTTGCATTTGCATCTGGTGAGCCACTGCTTGGCAAGGTGACAGAGCAGGTTAAGGGCGGACTTATTGCCAACATTGGCGGCGTGCGCGTTTTTGTGCCGTCTAGCCAGGCAACTGCCCGCTTTACCAAAGATTTAGGCGAGCTTGTTGGACAAGAGCTGATGTTTAACATTTTGGAGCTTGACAAGGGCAAGCGTCCATGGCGCATCATCGGCGGCCGTAAAGAGCTTGCCGCAAAAGAAGCGCAAGAAGCCCGTGATAAGGCACTTGAAGGCATTGAAGAGGGAGGCAAGGTGTCTGGTCCTGTTACCAGCATTGCCGCTTTCGGGGCTTTCATTGACCTTGGGGGAGTTGATGGTCTGATTCATCTGTCCGAGCTTAGCTGGGGCAGAGTGAAAAAAGTTGATGAAGTGCTAAAAATCGGCGATAACGTTGAGGCTTATGTGCTAAAAATCAACCGCGAAACTGGTCGCGTTTCCTTGACGCTGAAAAGCGTTGAAAACGACCCATGGGCGAAAATACTTGACCGCTATCCAATCGGTTCTATAGTCATCGGTAAAGTTGTGCGCATGATGCCTTTTGGTGCTTTTGTGGAGCTTGAAGAGGGCATTGACGGCCTTGTACACATCTCCCAAATTGCCCACAGACATGTTAAGCAACCTCAAGATGTGCTTTCAATCGGTCAAGAGGTTGAAGTTAAAATTGTTGAGATTGACCAAGAGAAGCGCAAAATCAGCCTAAGCATCAAAGAAGCTTTGGACATGGATTACGAAGATGATTATTATGACGACGATTACGACGACGAAGATTATGATGATTACGATAATTCGCAAGAAGGCGGCGAAGCTCCTTCTGAGGACGAAGCACCATCTGCTGAATAGTTGAAAATACGCCAGATAAATTAGGGTGATGGATAGACTCCATTGCCCTTTTGGTGATTGTTTTTGTAACTTCATGGGGGGTTGAATATGAAAAAACAAGTTGAAAATGGCATTATCTACTGGGATTTGGCGAACACCTTCATCAGTGAAGAAGCCGTAATCGGCACAGGAACGGAAATTTTACCAGGTGTGATTATTGAAGGGTCAACCATTATTGGTGAAAACTGCAAAATTGGACCAAACACCCGCTTGATTGACATGCAAATCGGGGATAATGTGGAAATTCAATACACCGTTGCGGAAAAGTCCAAATTGGCAGAAGGGTGCAAAATTGGGCCTTTCGCCTATATCCGCCCTGGTTCTAACCTTGGCAAAAACGTAAAAATCGGCGATTTTGTGGAGGTCAAAAACACCATTATGGGGGAAGGCAGCAAGGCAAACCACCTTAGCTACCTTGGTGATGCCGTTGTTGGTGCAGGGGTCAACATAGGCTGCGGCACAATAACCGTAAATTATGACGGGGCAGATAAACACACCACAACCATTGAGGATGGCGCATTTGTTGGGTGCAATTCCAACCTTATCGCCCCTGTAACCGTGGGCAAAGACGCTTTTGTTGCCGCAGGCTCTACCATCAGCAAAAATGTGCCTGCTTCGGCTTTAGGTGTTGCCCGCGCCAAGCAAATTAACATGGAAAACTGGGAATCGCCCAAACAGCGAAAGATGAAAAACAGGGGGTAGGGCATGAAATTGTACATTATGCGCCATGGGGAAAGCTATTCAAATATTGGCGGCAAAATGGTATCATCCCAAGACACGGAGCTGACACCTAGGGGCATAGCCCAAACTCAAGCGGCAAAAGATTACATTAATTTAAATTTTGATTATGTGTTTTCCAGCCCTTTAAAGCGCGCCAAACAAACTGCAGACATTATGGCAGGGGATACTACTGTTAAAATTTATGATGACCTGCGGGAAATGGAAGTAGGTCTGTTAGAGGGTATGCCCTTTTCCGAGATTGAAGAAAAGTTTCCAAATGCGGATTCTGGCAAGGGCTTAGCGACAATCCAATTCCCAGAAGGGGAAAGTTTTGACTGCATTTTAGCCAGATGCAAGCGGTTTATTTTAGAAGCAATGAGCGATATAAAGGCAGACGCTAATGTTTTGGTTGTCTGCCATGGCATCACAAAGCGGGTGCTTGTAAACACTTTGCTAAACAGGCCCCGCGACCATGTAAACCACCTAAATTGGTGCGATAATACAGCCTTTACCGTGGTTGACATGTCGGACACGCCCAAGCTCATCCATCTAAACTACTTTAACCATCTTGTGGCGGGGGATTTGCGCACGGAAGGCTTTCACACATGGGGGAAGCTGTCTGATGAAGATTATGCAGAGATGGGTCATAGTTAATATTTTTGTCACAAACCAAAGCCATAATTTAACAAAAACTTATTATAAATTCAATAGTATGCACCCCCTCGTTGTGTTATAATCACACAAAAGGGGGTTATTTTTATGAAAATGAACAAAAAATTTCCAATTATTGTAAGCGCGTTATCTGGTGTTGTTATTTTAATAAGCGGCATTGCTCATGGTGGATTTATAGAGCGTTATGTGACAACCCAGCCAGAGCCTGTTTATGTTTATGTTGAGGTTGAAACCGTGGTAGAGGTAGAAGTGACGCCACCACCCCCGCCCCCAGAGCCGCCTCCAATATTCACCTTCACCCCACACACTTTGCTTGATTTGCCAGAGGCAACAAACCCTCTATATACTTGGGCTGTGCCGCCTGTTTTTGAACATGTCGACATAATGCAAAACGGCATGGCGCGGGTTACCCAAAATGGACTTGTAGGGCTTGTTGATGTGGATGCGGGCTTGATGGTTGTGCCGCCTACCTTTAGATGGGGGCTTTGGAACACTAGCAGCAATGGCGATTTTATGACTGCCAGTGTTCTTGTTGATGGTTCGGAGCTTTGGGGCGTTATCGACAGATGGGGGCGGGAGGTTTTACCCTTTGTCCATAGTACACATTTACAATTTATGGAAAGCTATAACCGTGTCATAAGCGACCCATGGACGGACAACGCCCAGATAATTGACATTTTCACAGGTGAGGCGATTTTTAACCTCGGCAACCGCGGGCTAGGCTTGTATTTAGGGGATGGGGTTTTTGTGCTTGCGACTATTGATAATAACATAGCCAGCACAGGGCTAAACATTATCACAGGGGAAGAGTTTGAGATTTTTGGCGGGCAACTTAGTGGTGTGTGGACTATGCATCACGATTCAGACTCGCTAATGGCGAGAGAGATGGGAGAAGGCGGTAAAGCGGGCATCATAAACCGTCAAGGGGAAGTTGTTCTGCCTTTTGAGTTTGATTGGCTTGATATTAGAGGTGATTTTGTGATTTTCGCCCAAGATGGTTTAGAGGGCCTTATGGACATGGAAGGTAATGTGGTTTTGCCGCTACAATCTGGAAATATTCATACTATTTTGGATGGCAGAGCTACAGTCTATAATGAGGATGGGCGTGTAGGTCTTTTAGACATAACCACAGGACAATGGGTTTTGCCCGCCACTTACCTAAGTTTACACATGGCGGGGGAAGGGCGCGCCCTCGCTGCTGTAGGCGATAGTTGGGATAATTCTGGACGTGTTTTGATTGACACAGAAACAGGGCGGGAAATTATCCGTTGGGATAATGTATCAGTTTCTGCATTTTGGTTTGACAATGGCATCGCCGCAGTAATCTTATGGGAAGAGTACGCTGAAAATAATTGGCGTGAAGCTCGCTTTCTAATTGACAGGGAAGGCAGGCGCGTATCACCAGATGTTGATTTTGAGCATCTTTGGCATTTTAACGAGGGTTTATTCGGAGCAAGCCTTGGACAAGGACAAGCTGGCATGCTAAACAGCGCAGGACAGTGGGTCTTGCCCCCTGTCCACGACGTTGTTAATCCCGCTTGGCATCATAACCTTATCCCAATCCTAGTGGGGTCAGAATGGACAAACCACGCCCCAGCAGACGCTAGTTGGACAGAATACCACCCTTCAGGAGGGTATTGGGGCGTAACCAACAGAAACGGCGAAATCATCATACCAACCGAGCTTGATTTTCAAAGCCTTTCCCCCGTCCACGACAACGATGACGGCCTTTTCTACGTCACCACCCGAGATGGCGGCAGTGGGGTCATCCGCATCAATCCGCTATAAAGGGGTGTTATTATGATAAATAAGAAAATAATCATAGGGCTTGGAGGGCTTGTTTTGGCGGCAGTTGTTGCAATTGTTGCGGTGTTGGCGGCTGGCGGCTCTC
>WQSI01000056.1 GCA_009787945.1 Defluviitaleaceae bacterium | reverse complement strand
CCCCCATTTTGTGAAATAGCCCATGTGGATTTCGCTACGGTTGCCTGTGCCTGCCACAAGATAATTGCGGCTTTGGGCAATTGTGTAAAGGGTTGTCATCCGCAGGCGGGGGTTGATATTTATACTGGCTGGCTGTGTCACTGGCACATGAGCCATAATGCCCTGTGCTAACAGATGCTTGACCTCGGTTAAATCAATTACAATATGGTCGATATTGTAGGTTTCGCCTAAAAGTCCTGCGTCCTCCATATCCTGCCCAAAATTACTAGCAGAGCCGCAGGGCATTATAACACCTAGAACATTATCTGTCGCCATTTTACACAAAATGCCAACAAGGGCAGAGTCCTTGCCGCCGCTTGAACCAAATACAATGCCATCAGCCCTAGCATCTGCCAGGGCTTCTTTAATTTTTGCCACACGCTTGGTAATTTCGCTTTCCCAATCTCTATTAATTTTAATCATCAGCACAAATCCTCAAAAATCCGTCAAAGTATATATAATTATTTTCCAATAGGAAGTCGGCAAAGTTGGCACTTTTCCCCAACTTGTCAGCGGCACGCTCTAATGCCCACACGGCACTTGCCACGCTTCCATCAAAATCCATAAATTCTTTTCGCAAAAGCTCTTCGTGTTCAATGGTGAATACTCGCAACATAGACACACCTCACAAACCCCGTTAAACCATTATACGCTAAGGGCTTGGAGCATTTGCGCAAGGTCCTCTCCATTAAACTGGTAGGTTTTACTGCAAAAATGACAGCTAATTTCTGCTTTGCCCTGCTCTTCTAAAATAGACTTTATCTCAACAGCTCCAAGGGAGATTAGTCCCCGCTCCATCCGCTCTTTGCTACAAGTGCAGACAAAACCGATGGGATGACGCTCTGTAATTTCATAGCCAAAAGGCGATAACAGCATATCCAGAACATCTTCTGGGGTTTTTTCCTCATCCAGTAGGCGGGATATTTGCGGAAAGCCTTGTATATGGGCTTCCAAACGGTCAATAATCTCATCAGATGCCCCTGGCAACAGCTGGACGAAGAAGCCCCCTGCCGCCTTAATGCTCAAATCCACATCAACCATCACCCCTAGAGAAATAATGCTAGGGGTTTGCTCGCTTGCCATGAAATAAGATGCTATGTCCTCTGCAATTTCGCCGCTTACAAGAGGGGTTGTGCCTACATAAGGCTCTTTAAGCCCTAAATCCTTAGCCACAGTCAGCTGACCATTGCCAACTGCCCCGCCTACGTTAAGCTTGCCGTCAGCACGGTTTGGCACATCTGCCAAGGGGTTGCGGACATATCCGCGGACGCGCCCAAGCCCGTCTGTTACAGCCAAAACGCCCCCCAAAGGGCCATCACCCCGTATGTTAAGGGTTAGGGAGTGGTCGTCATGCCCTAGCATCAGCCCCATAATGGCGGCGGCGGTTAGGGTGCGCCCTAAGGCGGCAGATGCCACAGGGTTTGTTTTGTGGATTTGCGCCGCCTTATCCACCAAAAATTTTGATGTTGCCACAAAAGCGCGAATTTGCCCATCGCCTGCCGTGGCTCTTAAACAATAATCTTTCATAATTTATTTTCTCCTATATTTCTATCATCTAAAGCACATTATCATTATATCACATAAAAAAATTGCGTGCAACAAAAATAGTGTTGACGCAGGTGGGGGCTGGGTGTATAATTTGAAGTATAAAAATGAGGTGATAATATGGTTGAACCAACACAATTTGGCGTATGCGAAATGACATATAAAGGCGGGGCTGTAACTTCTGGCTTGCCAGCGGTTTTATTGAAAGAAAAACATTATCAACAATACCAAAATATTGTAGACGAGGCTTTTCATCAAATGCGGGAGGAATTAAACATCCGCCCATTTAATAAACATAGCTTCACCCTAATGGATTTGGAAGATTTGCGGCAGAATTGCTTTATCCTATTGGATGGTGATGCTATTGTCTGCGGTGTTGTTTGCGGTGCTGGGGAAATTGACAGCATTGTTGTTAACACTAAGTATCAAGGGCAAGGACATGGGCGCAAGATTACAGAATTTGCATTGGCAGAGCTTCAAAAACGAGGTGCAAGCACCATCACCCTATCTGTCACTAAATGGAACACCCGCGCCATAGCACTTTACCAGTCTATGGGTTTTGAGATAACCAAAGAAGCTGTTGCCCATGGGGTTAACACCATGGACGAAAACGGTCACTGGCATTTTGAATTTAAAGGCGAAGGCGCGGAGATTATGAGGAGGTAGCAAATGGATTTATCACAAATAAAATTACAAGTGCAGCAAATTTTCAAGGAAACGATTGAGGCGGGCAAGCTTGGAGAGGAAAACATTATCGTCCTCGGATGTTCTAGCAGTGAAATTTTAGGTGGCGTTATTGGGAAGGCGGGCAGCCTTGAGGTTGGGCAAGCGGTAGTTGCCGCAGCCCTGGAGGTGGCTCAAGAGCTAGGCATACACCTTGCTGTCCAGTGCTGTGAGCATTTAAACCGCGCTTTGGTGGTGTCCAAAAAATGCGCAACCCGCTACAATTTGGAATTAGTCAGTGTAATACCGACCCCATCTGCTGGAGGGTCAGCTTCCACAGCCGCTTTTGAACAACTTGCAGATTCTGTAGTGGTAGAACATATAAAAGCCCACGCCGCCGTGGATATTGGCGACACCCATATCGGCATGCACGTCCGCCACGTGGGCGTTCCCTTCCGCCCCTCTATAAAAAAAGTTGGCGCAGCCCATGTAACCGCCTTAACAAGCCGCCCAAAACTTATCGGAGGTGCAAGGGCGCAATACTAGGCTTTACGCAAAAAAAATAAATTTTAAAAAAATTGAAAAAAACCCTTGACACAAACTTAATAATGGTGTATACTGTTTTTTGTTGTTAAATATACGGCCCGTTGGTCAAGGGGTTAAGACACCGCCCTTTCACGGCGGTAACAAGGGTTCGAATCCCTTACGGGTCAATTCCAGTTATCAGTTATCAGTTATCAGTTATCAGTGAAGTCCATTCTTTTAACTGATACTTGATAACTGATAACTGATAACTGTTTTTTATCGGTGCCATAGCCAAGCGGTAAGGCAGAGGACTGCAACTCCTCCACCCCCGGTTCAAATCCGGGTGGCACCTTCGGCGCATGTTGTGCGTGGCTTAGGGGGTACATTATGGAGATTAAGTCCGCAATGGTAAGAAAGCAAGGAAGTGTGGACTTTCTGCGCTCTAAGGGCATACCTGTGTTTGAGCATTTGCCTGCCATTGAAGAAAATCACGAAGTCACCCTACGCAATGTAACAGAAGTTGCCTGCCGCGCAATTGCCTTGTGCATTGTTGCCGTCCGCGGGGAATGTGTAGGGGCAGGGGATATGACCCCTAAAGAAATTGGTGATTTGCAAAACATGATAACGGCGCGCTTTAACGCTGATGGCTTTTTCACCCCCAAAGAAATGGTATTTTTGCTAGACGATACAAAGGACACCCATTCAGCCATTCAATTTTCATGGCAGTACGAATGTCTTAACGTAATGCTATGGGCGTTAAACTTTGTGGATGAGTTGACTTTCCCTGATGACATCTGTGATGTATCAGCCGTCGTCCGCATCATCCAAAGCCACGAAACCTTCGGCGACTTTTTGGCGGCATCCTCCCTGCGCAACAAAGAGGAAATCCTCGACCAAGCCGACCTAATTTACAGGTACAACTGGGCATGTGTTGATGCCCGAATAAATAACCGCGCCATGACCACAATAAACCCAGGAGTGGTGGCAGAGCGTCACCGCGCCCTAAATTGGCTCATACACTATTGCGAGCAACCCTGGGATGAAGTGACCACAGACACCTAAACCCAAACAACGCTATTCCGTCGCCCGAGTGGCGGAACCGGTAGACGCACAGGACTTAAAATCCTGCGGCCCTTAAAGCCGTGCCAGTTCGAGTCTGGCCTCGGGCATTGTGAAACCCCAGCAAATCAACATTTGCTGGGGTTAATTATTTAGTGCGGCAATAAGTTCTGCGCCGTATGGTGCGGTAATGGTTGGGTAATATAAAACGCCGCTAACGCATCTCTTAGCACAATTTTTCCTATTCTATTTGTTTTCATAATATGTACCTCCAAAAATAAAATCAAGCAAGGGCGGTTGGTTATCGCCCTTGCCTTTAAATTATTCAACCGAAGTCATAAGGGCTTCGATTTCTTCGTGTGTTAAGCCTGTATCTTCCATTATTTCAGTAATTGGTCTGTTTCGTTTTAGGAGTTTTAGGGCAACATCTTTGCGACCATCCCGCCTTGCCCCTCCCATCCGAGAAGCCCAATCCCTACGCTCATTCTCCCTAGCTTCAAACAGCATCCTGGTCTGCTCATCAGCTGACAGTTCTTTTAAAACCCCAACAGCTTTACCCAATTGAGGGCTTGTTTGTGCTAACATATTCAAAACCTCCTCACTGTCTGCTTTAATAAATTTCATCCAATGCCATAAATCCGAGTTGTCGGTATTGTGGGGCAATTTTGATAATTCAAGGGTGTTTATTTCTGTTAAGTCGGTGTATTCAACACCATCAACTGTTCTATATATGTACCTCCAAAAATAAAATCAAGCAAGGGCGGTTAGTTATCGCCCTTGCTTTTGATTATTCAACCGAAGTCATAAGGGCTTCGATTTCTTCATGTGTTAAGCCTGTTAGGCTCACGATTGTTTCAGTTGGCATTCCCATTTTGATTGCGTTTATGGCAACCTCATTTTTTGCATCTCTTACAGCCCCTCCCATCCGAGAAGCCCAATCCCTACGCTCATTCTCCCTAGCTTCAAACAGCATCCTGGTCTGCTCATCAGCTGACAGCTCTTTTAAAACCCCAACAGCTTTACCCATTTGAGGGCTTGTTTGTGCTAACATATTCAAAACCTCCTCACTGTCTGCTTTAATAAATTTCATCCAATGCCATAAATCCGAATTGTCGGTATTATGGGGTAATTTTGATAATTCAAGAGTATTTATTTCTGTTAGGTCAGTGTATTCAACTCCGCTTGTTGTGCGGTATCGGAATTGATGGTGATAATTTTTGTCTGCCAGAATTAGGTCGTAGTCTGTTATGATGATGGATATTGATTTTTTGATAACTGACCAATCTTGCCCAGAGGATATTTGTTCTGTTACCATTTTTGACTGGTAAAATATGGTTCGCTCAATCATCTCTGGAACAGGTTGAACTTGAATTTCTATGTGTATGACCTTGCCTGTTTTAGTGTTTACCCTAACATCAAGTATGCCCTGTTTATCGTTTTCTGTTTCTTTCTTAGTGTAAGGGTTTACGATTATTAGTCCTGCAAGTTCATCATTAGGAATGTCAAGCACCGACAATAAGAAGCTTGTCAAAATGTCTGTGTTTCTTTCATCGCCAAAGATTAGTTTGAATATGAAATCCGATTTAACTGGAAGCAGGCTTTTGTTGGTGTTTTCCATGGTAATTCCCCCTATGATTATATTTTATCATATGCGGTTGGATTTATCAACTGTTTTTGGTGAATGGGTTTGGGTGGTACACTAGAAAGCCAGAGCCACGCTTGTATTATAAAAATGTCAAGAGGTGAGGTATAATAAAACCGCGACAAAAATGCCGCGGTTACATGGTTTTTATTCATTGTCATTATTCCCATTCTACCGTTCCTGGTGGCTTGGAGGTTATGTCGTAAACCACGCGGCTTACCCCGTCCACCTCTGCTGTTATGCGGTTTGCGATTTTGGCGAGGATTTCGTGGGGGATGGGGTAGTAGGTTGCTGTCATAAAGTCTTGGGTGTTTATTGCCCGCACGGCAATTACTGGGTCGTAGATGCGGGTGTGGTTTTTGATGCCTACGGAGGGGGTGTTGGTTAGCACGCAGAAATATTGTTGGGGGGCAGGGTTTACATTTGCTTCTATTTCTTGGGTTACTATATGGTCGGCGGCGCGGAGGGTGTCCATTTTTGCTTTTGTTAGCTCGCCGATGCAGCGGACAGCAAGACCAGGACCTGGGAAGGGCTGGCGGTTTACTATTTCGTTAGGCAAGCCTAGCTTAGCGCCTAGTTTGCGCACCTCGTCTTTAAAAAGCCCTGCAAGAGGCTCGATGACCTTTTCAAAGCCTAGCTTTTCGGGCAAGCCGCCTACGTTGTGGTGGCTTTTTACTAGGTTGCCGTAGTCCCCGCCGCTTTCGACAATGTCGGGGTAGATTGTGCCTTGGGCAAAAAATAGGATGTCACCTAGCTTTTTGGATTCTTCCTCAAAAACCGTAATAAATTCATGGCCGATAATTTTGCGCTTTTCTTCAGGGTCTGTCACACCTGCAAGTTTTGCCAGAAAACGGCTTTCTGCATCAATGCTGACAAAGTTTATGTCCTGCCCTTCAAAGGCTTTGGCTATTGCATGAGGTTCGCCATGGCGCATAAAGCCGTGGTCAACAAAAATGCAGTTTATTTGCCCTGGTATGGCTTTAACAAGCAAAGCGGCACACACAGAGCTGTCAACACCGCCAGAAAGAGCCAACAGTACCCTTTGCTCCCCCACTGCCTGACGGATTTCCGCCACCTTCTGCTCTAAATATCCATCCACATCATAGTCACCACGGGCTTTGCAATCTTCCATAACAAAGCTTTGCAAGTTGTCATGGCTGCTAGTCACTGGCACGCCCAGCTGATGAACCCCAGGGTCGCATTTGTCTGTGTTACCTGTTAAAATAATACCAATGGGGTTAAGGGCCTTAATCTTATCAACTGTCAACGAACCTGGGCGAATTTCAGAATAAACACCCATAGCGCGCACTTCCCGCGCCACCAATTCCTTGTTGTGCCCGCCAAAATCAAGCACCAAAATCATCTGTTGTTCTTTCATATCTCTACCTTCCCTTCAAAAACTTTTACACAATCCCCTGTCATCAGAACTGTGTCTTTTGTGTATTTGATTATTAAACTGCCCCCTCGCAGGTCCACAGTAATATCTGTATCCATGTCGCAAAAACCATTAAGCACTGCCGCAACTGCTGCCGCACATGCTCCTGTGCCGCAAGCCATGGTTTCGCCGCTGCCCCGCTCCCAAACCCGCATTTTTAGGTGGTTTCGGGCAATCACTTGCACAAACTCCGTATTCACACGGTCTGGGAAGATTGGATTATTCTCTATAGGTGGTCCGATTGTTTCCAAATCTAAATTGTCAATTTCATCTAAAAAGGCAACTGCGTGAGGGTTTCCCATGGAAACTCGGGTTAATTTGTATCCTTCACAGGAACAATCCCCGCCCAAAACCGCCTGCCCCATGTCCACTTGGGCAGAATGGGCAACGCCATTTTCATGGTAGACAGTTATTTTCTTCACGCCGCTTGCAGTTTCTATTTCCATATCAGCAGGGGCAATTTGCTCATCAAACAGCAGTTTGGCGACGCAGCGTATGGCATTGCCGCACATAGCCCCTTCACTGCCGTCTATATTAAACATTTGCATGCGCCCATGGGCAACAACCGACGGCAAAACAAGGACGATACCATCCCCCCCTATGCCTTTGTGGCGGTCGCAAAGTCCAAACAAATCCATTGTGTGAGGGTCGGCAACGCGCCCTCGAAACCCTCCGAAATAAATATAATCATTGCCGCATCCATGCATTTTTATAAAATCAAGATAAATAAAAACACCCCCATAACGGTATTTTACCATACGGGAGGTTTTTTGTCTAGAGCCATATTCGGAATTTTAAGGCACTGATAAGCTGATAGGGCAAGGGAAGAACCGCGAACATTTTTGACAAAGGTAGCGTGTAAACTTCACACTTTCTTTTGCACAATCCCTGCAAAATTGACTTTGCTGCCGCGTCGGCGGTTTGCATAGGTTTCGGAATTGGTATGTCTGGCGGCAATTTGCTCCAAAAATTGGTTTTCAGGCTAATGGGGTAAGCGGTCATATAATGCAGCCTTTCTGGCTTTTCAAATTTATAGGCAGAGCCAAAACCTGCCAAGGCGTGTTTTGTGGCAGAATATAAAGACATGCCCGCAATGCCAAGCTTGCCCAACATAGACGAAACAGCAACAAAAGCAACATCCCCCTCGGTTTTTAACAAAAATCTCTCTAAAGTGTACAGAGGCGACAGCACATTTGTTTCAAAAATTTGTTTTATATGACCAAAACCACCACCCCCCTCGCCAAAGCTTTCATAATACCCAAAGCCCGCGCAGGCAATCACACAATCTAAACCACCCATACGCTCAATGGCAAAATCTATCATCTTATCAACACTTTCAGGCTTTGACACATCAATATAACTGGTAACAGCAACAATTTTCGCTCCATCCACCCGCGCCAACCGCCCAACCAAAGCCCGCCCCAAACCAGAACCTGCCCCCGTCACCAAAAACCTCTTATTTTCCAATTTCAAAAAATCACCTCCACCAAATATTCTTCACATTTCGTTTTGTTCTAATTCTCTATACCAATCACATAAGCATTTACGCTCATTTGAAATCCCATCTTGTACTGTGCGGTTATCCATGCTAGAATAATAAAAAGTATATTGGAGTGATTTGGACGATTATGACAAAGCGTTTTATGAACATGAATTTTTTGGCGTTGAGATTTATTATTTCGACAAAAGCCTTGTTGTAGAATTTACACATTTGTATCACTATTTATTAAGGTAATTATATACAACTTTACATAAACTCCACAACTTTACATAAACTCCACAACTTTACATAAACTCCACAACTTTACATAAACTCCACAACTTTACATAAACTCCACAACTTGGCATCATTACCGTACATCGTAGGGGCGCATATTATGCGCCCGCTGCTGGATAAACGTATTCTGCATTAGTATCGCTTTTGTCGGACAACGGGCGCATAATATGCGCCCCTACAGGGTGTTGTGTAAAGCTATATATAGTTACCTAAACAATTTGGTGTTTAGGGGGTATCACAATGTACGAATTTCAAGCACAATATAAATACGGAGATTTCAGTTTGCATGACTGCCGTGTAACAAGAATTGAAAATGACGATGGTAATATCACATTATACTTTGTAGATGGTTATTGGATTACGAAATCTAATCCTCAAAATCTGCACAATAAAACGCTAAAAACAGGAGCTTCCTCTCTTGTGTTCGGAAATGCAAATTGTGAAGATGTGATTTTCAACGGCAAAAACGGCTCACGCAGACTAAGCGTGAGCCGTTTCAATTTATAATAGGTATGGAAGCTCTCGTGTTCTTGTGGCGCAGTCAATCGGACAAAAACTATATTTCAGAACAGGTCTTTAATCTTCGCGTAGGCTCTCAAACAATGTTTGCCACCAGTCGCTTTCAAACATGCGTGGGAATTTTTTTGTAAGCTCTGCGAACTCTGCTTTTTGGGGAGGCGAAAACCAGTACATTGGGAAGGGCAGGCGGTTAAAGTGTTTGCAGGGGTCACATTTTGGCTTTGGCGGATGCTTATCGCAATATATGTTGACAAACTCTGGGAAGCCGTCGGGGTAGCTTAATTTAGCGACAAGGTTGCCCTGTGAGTTTTCAGTCACAGTAACGATAACGCGGAAAACCCTGCCATCTGTTTTCCATATTTCGCCTGGGGGCGTTAGTTCTTTTATGGTGTACAGATATTCGCCCTCAGATGTGAACGTCAACTTGGGGAAAATTATTTTGTGGTTACGGCTCATCAAGACCCCTCCTTGGCTTCTTTTATTGGGGCGGATTTGGCAGGGTTCTGTCTGCCGCTCTATTGGTTGTGGTTTCAGTTAAATATCCATATTCGTCAAACAGCCCAAACTCGAATCTTCCTTCAGGCAAATCCGCGCCGATGGCAGCCTTGTTGGCAGTTATTACAACACAGACAGGTGTTACAGAATAGGTGTTGATAAATTCGGGGAAGCCGTTTGGGTAAGATATGCTGGGGATTAAATTGCCATAGCCATCATCTTCTATGGTTACTATAACCTCATAGCTACGCCCGTCAGTTGTCCAGCCGCCCCCCGAGGGTGTAATTTCGCGGATGACGTAATGATATATGCCTGCTTGGGTGTATTCTATTGCTTCAAACATAATTAGCCCTTTGGTTGCGGTGGTGTATGTGTTGGTGAAAATCGGGAAGCCTTCGGGGTAGTTTATGCGCGCTTCAAGCGCACCCCCATTATCTTCTACAACAACAGTAACATTATATGAAGTCGGCGCATTGTTTTCCCAATTGCCCCCGACAGGTTCTTCAACGATTTGAAAGTCGTAAGATTCTGCTTCGTCAAATGAAATTGCAGAAAAAACAATTGAACCATCAGCATTGTTGGTTACGCTTTCAACAAGTTCGCTTTCACCCCTAATCAGCTGATAATTAAATTCTCCGCCGATTTGCTCGGTCCCTAGGGTGAGTTTTTGCGCTCTTAACTGTACCGAAACCTGCATAAAATCCACTCCTTAAAAATAAATACCTTGCTCCATAATACGCAGCAGCCCAAAAAGCGTTACAGATAAGTATTTTTCACGACAAACGGCACATATCCATATAATACAATAAATCAAAATGAGGAGTGTGTTATGAATCCAATAGCAAGCGCGAATATAATCAACAAGCTGTCGTCGGGCTATAGCTTTAACTTGGGAGATTTTGTAACAAGCCCCGTGGAAATTACTGACACTGGCGGAAATCCTGTCAGCAACTATTATTTAAACAATGACTATTATTTCAAAATCGCCTTTAAGGAAACGGCACTTTTGCAATTTGAGTATTTTTATGATGAGGATACAGACACATATTATATGACGTACCAATTGCCCCCTGAACTTGTGGTTCGTCAAGAACTTGTGGACAAGTCGCCATTTGATATACTTGGCGAGAGCCTGCACGAGGGCGACCCCAAGCCTGTGATTGGCTATTATTCAATTGACATAAACGGGCTTATTAAAGTGCATTTTGATGATG
>WQSI01000055.1 GCA_009787945.1 Defluviitaleaceae bacterium | reverse complement strand
TCCCAGGCACAGACATTCGCGAGGGGGCATCTGGGGAAAATGTGCGTACAATTCAAGATGCGCTAAACAGGCTTGCACCTTGCCAGCCGCGCCTGTGGGTTATGAATGTAACAGGAAGCTTTGGCACAGAAACCCGTGACGCAATCTTTACATTCCAGAGCATTTTCGGGCTGCCTATTACTGGTGTTGTAAATGCCGCCACATGGAATTTGCTGATGAGCGAAGCCCAAAAGTGCAGCGGAGGAGGGGGCGGAACGCAACCGCCAACGCCAAATCTGCCTCCATTCCCAGGCACGGACATTCGCGAGGGGGCAACGGGGCAGTCTGTCCGCACCATACAGGACGCCCTTAGCAGGCTTGCCCATTGCCAGCCGCGCCTTTGGATAATGAATGTAGACGGCAACTTTGGCGCAGGCACGCGGGATGCAATTTTCACCTTCCAGAGCATTTTTGGGCTGCCTATCACTGGTGTGGTAAATGCCGCAACTTGGGATTTGCTAATGAGCAAAGCTCAGGAGTGTACCCCTGCAAGCTCTGGGGGCAACCAGCAAACTGCGCCCGCCTTCCCAGGCACTAATCTGCGTTTTGGAAGTCAGGGGCAGTCTGTTCTGCAAATTCAACAGGCAATTAACCGTATTGCGCCGCGCCATCCAGGCAGGCTGTGGATAATCCCAGAATCGGGGATTTTTGGCGACCAAACTAGGGATGCAATTTTCACCTTCCAGAGCATTTTTGGGTTGACTGTGGATGGTGTTGTTGGCTCTGCTACTTGGAATCGCCTTATGCAGGAAGGGTTGCGGGATGGGGCGCGTGGTATGAACCCTGTAAATCCTATGTTGGGTATGTTAATGGCGAATTTGCGTCAGGGTTGGTTTTAAGGGATTGATACAACAGACCTCCCAAACCCGTCATCCCGCGCTTAACACGCAATGACGGCGGTAGGGGCGCGCATTGCGCGCCCGTTATCCGACAAAGGTAATGTTGATGAGGGGTGCGTTTGCCCGACAGCGGGCGCGCAATGCGCGCCCCTACCGCTGGGGTCAAGCCTGCAATGACGATTAGGGGGTTGTCGACAATCTGACAAATAAAGGGCGCATAATCGCGCCCTTTATTTGTTTATTACAATGCCATTTGCTTAGATTTTTCCACACATGCATTAACCCCTTGGATTACGGCATTGCGCAGACCTTCCTGCTCCAGTTTTGAAACGGCTGCAATGGTTGCGCCCCCTGGGGAGCAAACCGCATCCTTTAGCGCGCCAGGGTGGTTGCCAGTGGTAAGAACCATCTGGGCTGACCCTAGCAACGCCTGGGCGGAAAACTCCATGGCATCCGCTCTGGAAAGCCCGTGGGCGACCCCTGCGTCTGCCATTGCTTCTATAAACATAAAAGCATAGGCAGGGGAGGACCCTGCAACCCCTGTGAAAGCATCAAAAAGGGTTTCGGGCAAAAACCGCGCTTTTCCCACACCGTTGAAAATGTTAAGCACCAAGCCTGCGTCCTTTTTTGGAACATCGGGGGCTGGGCAAACCGCTGTCATCCCCTGCCCTACAAGGCTTGGGGTGTTTGGCATGGCGCGGACAATTTTAGGCACGCCCCCAAAGGCTTCGCCAAGATATTTTAAAGTTTTCCCTGCCGCAATGGCAACAATAATCTTGTTTGCCGTCACAACATGTCTGATTTCGTTAATCACGTCATCGTACACATTGGGCTTGACACATAAAAATATCACATTTGCCCCGTCTGCCACCTCGATGTTATTGGCAGACCTTACGCCATATTCAGCGGACAACTGGGCAACTTTTTCTTCCATGAAGTCGCTGACAAGCACATCCACCCCTAAAAACTTTCCACTAGAAATAACGCCGCCAATAATGGCACTTGCCATGTTGCCAGCACCGATAAACCCTAATTTAACAGACATATTAAACCTCCATCATTACACGCACAACGCGCACCTTTATCATAATAATAACTTGTCATGGCGAATATTGCATTTTTATAACACAAATGCCAAATTTTTGTAATATTAACTTAATTTGCTATTCGGCGAAAAATGTATTATACTTAATGCCCCAGGGAGTCTTATTTTTATAGAAGTGAGGGATGAAGCATGGATGAAATTACTGTTAAGGCTAGGGCAAAAATCAATTTGTCGCTGGATGTATTAGGAAAACGAGAGGACGGGTATCACGAAATTTCCACTGTGATGCAGAGCCTTTCCCTTTTTGACACAATTGAAATCAAGAAAATTAACAAGCCAAATTATGGCATAAAACTTATAACAGGGGATAACAATTGGTTGCCTGTAGACGATAAAAATTTGATTTATAAGGCGGCAGACTATCTTAAAAAAGCATTTAATATTGAAACGGGCGTTTTTATCAACCTTACCAAAATGATTCCTATATCAGCAGGGCTGGGGGGCGGCAGTGCAGATGGTGCTGCAACCTTAATTGCTATGCGCGACCTTTTTAACCTGCCCCTAACCAATGATGATTTGGTGGGCATTGCTGCGAATTTTGGTGCAGATGTGCCATTTTGTGTATATGGCGGCACGGCTCTCGCCACAGGTATAGGTGACATATTAACCCCCCTGCCCTGCCCCCCTTTCGCCTATGTTGTCCTTGTGAAGCAATATATAATCATATCCACCACAGAGGTTTTTGCTGAGCTTAACCTAGAGGACATAACCCACCGACCAGATACCAATAAAATAGTCCACCATATACAAAATGGCGACCTTAGAAGCGTCTGCGGGGAAATGGTTAATGTTCTGGACACGGTGACCATTGCTAGAAACCCTCAAATTACTGATGTGAAAGAAGCACTGCTTGCAAATGGTGCAATTGGTGCTGCTATGAGCGGTTCTGGACCAACGGTTTTTGGTATTTTTGAAACCCGCTTCATGGCAGAAAAGGCGATAGAGGTAATAAAAGATAAATTTGAAGATATAGAAGATATTATTCTCACAAAATTCGAGGCTAGGAGGTCTTAAAAATGAAAAAACTTTTGAAAAAATTATCCTTTGTTACAATGGCGGCTGTAATGGCTGTTATTCCTGCGATGGCTGTGTCTGCGTCAAATTTCCGTGATGTGGGGGCGAACCTTGCCTGGGCGCAGGAAGCAATTTCCACCGTTAGCTCCCTTGAGATTATGGTAGGAGATATGAGCGGCAATTTCAACCCAAGCGGCACAATTGACATGTTTGAAGGGGCGCGCATCTTTGCTCGTATGTCGGGTTTTAACCCTGCAAACCACNCCCCCCAGCAACAAAATTATTTTAACCAAGCCCTGGCAAGCCATCTGGCTATGGTTAACACTTTTGACAGCGACTTTAACACGTGGAATTCTGCCCGCAACACAGACATTGCCTATTTGTTATACCGCGGCGTGTTCTTCCCGTCTGACCTTAACGGTTTTATTGTCCGCACTGGTCAGACAGAATCCCGCAGGATAATGAGCCGTGAAGAGGCAGCTGTGTTCTTTGTACGTTTTATGGAGCGTTCCAATGAAGCCTTGCAAACCTTTGGCGTGCCAGCCTTTGCAGACCATAACATGATAACCCCCGCGGCACGTATTTATGTGTATTATTTGCGTAGCTTAGGCATTTTAAATGGCGACACGGCAGGCAATGTAGCCCCGCGCAGTCCAATTAACCGCGCTGCTATGTCCATGATGATTGTTCCTGTTTTAAATGAGATTAACTCCCCATTAGTTGGCGGAACAGGCAGCAGCCAAGGGCAAACCCCCACCGTGGAAACCGTCCAAGGCACAATAACCAACACTTTCCCAAGCTTCCGCGCCATTGCAACCCTTTCTGACAATCCATCCTACAACAACCGCACATTTACTGTTGCCCCAACGGCAATTATTACCATTGGCGGCGTAAATTCAACCTTTACAGCCCTGCAAGCTAATATGACTTTTACGGCAATTCTCACAGCTGGGGAAATTGTGTCTATTAACGCAACCACCCCATCAACCACCCAAACTCCACCGCCAGATACGGCAGGAAATGCCACTCCGCCAATCTCCGAAATGAGAGTTTTAGACGGAATTGTTTCCCGTGTTAATGTGACAGCAGGTACAATCGGCATCGAAACCCGCATTATTAACCCACGGGGCGAAATTGTAACAGAAGTCCGTGACTATACAATCCGCACAGGGGCAGAAATTTCCCGTGCTGGCAACACAATCACCATAAACAACATAAATGTGGGGGATTTGGTTGTTGCCCGTGTTCATAACAATACGGCTCATCAGCTTGTTTTAGAAGAGCGGATTACCCAAATGTCTGGCACGCTAATTGAGAAGAATTTTGGCGAAAACAGCCTGTTCCCGTCTATCGTGCTTGAAGATTCCAATGGCGACACCCGAAACTTTACAACAAATCCAGATACAACCGTGCGCCGCGGCAACCAAATAAACATTGCTCCACGCAACCTGCGCATTGGCGACCAGATAAGCCTTACGGCTGAATACGGCAGAGCCACGGACATAAATGCCGTTGCCGTGCAACAACCTCATGCAGATGTGTATATCCGTGACATCTTTATATCTGCCCGCGGGCAAAGCTTTATCGTTGTGTCTGACAACCTTCATGGCTCGCCAGACCGCACCCATTTCTTGGTAGATGGCCATGTTGACCCATTCGATTTAACTTTAGGCTCACGGGTTCGCATTTGGTTTGACAGCAGAGAAATTATTGGTTTGTCTATGTTGCAGGGGGCTTCTGCCACTAACTTTACAGGGCATATCCACAGCCTTACCAGCAACCAAATTACCGTGCGTGACGCAAATTTCCAAACCCGCACCTTTAATGTTGACCAAAACACTGTGTTTTTTAACTCTATCACAGGGCAAACCGTTAATATGCACCATTTGCATACAGGTATGCGCGTACAGGTTGTTTCTGCCGCTACGCAAAATAACCGCGCTGTGTCTGTTACTATTATGATAAATTAATCCATCTAACTGCATTTATTGGGGGGGTTGTGTATGAATAGACCACCACAAAGGCAACAACCACAAAGACGACAGCCACAAAGGCAACAGCCAAATAACAGGCGTTCTGCACCACCAACCAGGCCGCCTGTTAGGCGTGTTGTTAAGAAAAAGCGCATGGCGAGGGATTGGACTTTGCTGATTTTTGAAGCCCTTAGCAACATTGGCAAGCTTTTCCTTGGTGTCCTTAAAAATTTGCGTAAATGGCGTTATTTCCGCTTGGCTGTGCTGATTTTGATTATGACAGGCTTGGTAGGTGGCGTGGTGGCGTTTTCAAGCTCTACCTTTGCACCCAACGCCCTGTCAGTTGAGATAAATGGCGTAAACATAGGCACGGCGCGCTGGGATAGGGGCAACCTAGACCCTGAATATCTAATTCATCACACCATAACCCGCCTGGAAAGCCAATTTGGCACAACAGTTACCATTGCAGATGACCTTGTGGTTCGCGGGGTGAGAGCAAGGAGAAACACCGAAACCATCACCTTTGACGCTATGGTGACAACATTGGCAGAAACCCTGGAATATTATGTATTTGGCGCGATAATTACCGTTAATGGGCGGCAGGAAGCCTTTGTGGGGAGCTTTGCCCAGGCGGAAGCTTTGCTTGAGGGCATTGCCGACCAATACCGCGAAACCCCAGAGGGGCGGTATTCTTTTGTGGAAACCGTTGTAATCACAAATGCAGACATACATAGAAGCGACATAATGACCATGGCTCACGCCCAGACCATCCTTACAACCCACCGCCCTACCCAAGAAATCCATATAGTGCGCTTGGGGGAAAGCCTGTACACCATAGCAAGACGTTATGGCATGACCCTGGCAAGGCTTGCGGAATTAAACCAAGATGTAAACCCAGATGGCTCTGACCTGCGGGAAAACCACCCCCTTATCGTCGCCCCTACAATCCCCATCATCTCTGTGCGCACATATGAGCTTGTAACCACAGAACAGGTTCTGCCCTACCCTACCGAACACCGCCCAAACCCTGCTTTGGCAACGGGTCAGCAGCGGGTAATACAGCAAGGGCGCGCAGGGCTTGCCATTGCCACGGTGGACATAATTAGCGTTAATGGTACAGAAATAGAGCGAGTCACAATAACCCAGCAAAATACAATTGACCCCCTTCCTCATATCATAGAGGTTGGAAGCGGATAACAAAAAATCCGTTGCAGAAATCAATATGCAACGGATTTTTTGTTAGCCTAATTTTTGAAAAGCTTCTGCAATCAAGTCAAAAGGCCATACTTCGTTATTGCTGGTGGCTGTAATGGTTGTGGCTGTTTTTGGGTGATAGGCCGTTGAAAAACCAACGCCACTGTCGAAGCCAACTCCGAAATGCAGCACTTTGCCGCCGTCCTCGTCATAGCGGAAAGAGCCAAGACCGTAGCTTTCCCCTTCTTCTTCGTCAATGGTGACATGGGCTTTTAAGAAGTTTTCGGTCATATCTGCTGATAGTATTTTGTGGGCAAAAATGCCGCGCCAAAGGGCATCTAAATCATCTGCCGTGGAAAAAATGCCCCCATCCGAGCCACCGATAACAGACATAATGTCCGTATTTTCCGTAAACTCGCCTGTATCCTCGTCTACCATATAGCCTATGGCTACATTTTCGGGCAATTGTGTCATATTGTAAAAACCAGTGTGAACCATTCCTAAAGGCTCTATGATATTCTCTTGAACATATCTTTGATAACTGATACCGCTGACGGCTTCCACTGCCAAACCCAGCAAAATAAACCCTGAATTAGAGTATCCATATCTTTCCCCAGGCTCAAATTTAGGAGGTAAAGGGGTTATCATTTGTAAATAATAGTCAAGGTTTGTCCACAAATTAACGGGGTATTTTTTGCGCAACTCTTCCATTTTTTCGTCAAAATCTTCCCATTCTTCATCTACATAATCGCCTACACCTGAAGTATGGGTTAGCAGATGACGTATTGTAATAGATTTATTAACTCGCCCTAAATCTTTACCAAGAATATTCCAAATTTTGTCATCAAGGGATAGCTTGCCTTGGTCAACCAGTTTGCAGACGGATAAACCAGTAAACAGCTTTGTGCCTGAAGCAATTCCAAATGATGTATCCAGTTGGTTTTCAAGCTCCTTCTTGCGACAGCGGTAGCCCAGGGCGCGTTGATAAATCACGCCTTCGGCATTTTTTGCAGAAAAAACACCCCAAAAGCCCTCGCCTTCTTCACTTGCCAACCATTTTTCAAATATATCGGCAAAAACCTTTTTCAACGTTACCAACTCCTTTTAAAAATGCCAAAACCATTGAAGCACAGCAACAATGGTTTTGGCGTAGTATTGTTATTAATGTATCTACATCATTCCCATTCCACCGCCAGCGGGCATAGCTGGCTCTGGCTCTGGAATGTCAGCAACAACGCTTTCCGTGGTAAGTAGGGTAGAAGCCACAGAATTGGCGTGTTGCAAAGCAGAGCGGGTTACTTTCGCAGGGTCGATGATGCCTGCGTCAACCATATTTACATATTCGTCCGTAAGGGCGTTGAAGCCAACGCCTGCGGGGCTTTCCAACACTTTGTTGACGACCACAGAGCCTTCAAGCCCTGCATTTGCAACAATTTGGCGCATAGGAGCTTCCAAAGCCTTCAAAATGATACTTGCTCCTGTTTTCTCGTCGCCAGTTAAGCTGTCCATAACCTCGCGAACCTTTTTAGAAGCGTGGATATAGGACGCGCCGCCTCCTGCAACAATGCCTTCTTCTGTTGCTGCGCGGGTTGCTGCTAAAGCGTCCTCCATGCGAAGCTTTTTCTCTTTTAGCTCGGTTTCCGTTGGTGCGCCAACTTTAACAACGGCAACACCTCCAGCCATTTTCGCCAAACGCTCTTGAAGCTTCTCTTTGTCAAATTCGGATGTACACTCTTCGATTTGCATTTTCAGCTGACCTACACGGGCATCAATTCCGCCTTTGTCGCCTTCGCCGCCAACAATGATAGTGTTTTCCTTCTCAACACGGACAGACTTGGCACGGCCTAGCATGTCTGGAGTGGCTTCTTTCAAGTCCAAACCAAGCTCTTCGGTGATAACACGCCCGCCAGTAAGGATGGCAATATCCTCAAGCATTGCTTTTTTGCGGTCGCCAAAGCCTGGGGCTTTCACAGCAACACAGGTGAATGTGCCGCGCAACTTGTTAAGAACAAGGGTGGTCAAAGCTTCACCTTCAACATCGTCAGCAATAATGAGAAGCTTTGCGCCAGTTTGAACAATTTGCTCCAAAAGCGGCAAAATGTCCTGTATATTTGAAATCTTTTTGTCGGTAATCAAAATGTGCGGGTTGTCAAGGGTTGCTACCATTTTTTCCATGTCTGTCGCCATGTAGGCAGACAAATAGCCACGGTCAAACTGCATACCTTCAACAAGCTCAAGCTCAGTGTTCATGGTGCGGCTTTCTTCGATGGTGATAACGCCATCAGCGGTAACTTTTTCCATGGCTTCGGCAACCATTGCTCCCACTTCCTCGTCACCGCCAGAAATGGCTGCAACACGGGCAATGTGGTTTTTGCCGTCAACAGCTTGGATTGTAGCCTTAATTGCTTCAACCGCTGTGTCAGTCGCCTTTTGCATACCACGGCGCAAAATAATCGGGTTTGCACCAGCGGCAATATTTTTCAAGCCTTCGCTAACCATTGCTTGAGCCAAAACAACAGCAGTGGTTGTGCCGTCACCTGCCAAATCGTTGGTTTTTGTGGCGGCTTCTTTAACAATTTGCGCGCCTAAGTTTTCAAAAGCGCACTCCAGCTCAATTTCTTTAGCAATGGTAACGCCGTCATTGGTAATAAGCGGCGTGCCGTATTTTTTGTCCAAAACAACATTGCGCCCTTTAGGTCCAAGGGTGATTTTTACAGTGTCTGCCAATTTGTTAACGCCGATTTCCATGGCGTTTCTGGCATCAATTCCGAATTTAATTTCCTTTGCCATTATAATTTCCTCCCTAACCTACAATCGCTAAAATGTCATTATGTTTTACTATCATATACTCTTCATCGCCATGCTTAACTTCTGTGCCAGCATATTTGGAATAAATTACCTTATCTCCAACAGCAACTTCCATTTTAATTTCTTTGCCGTCAACCATGCCGCCAGGCCCAACAGCCACAACCTCGGCTTCCTGTGGTTTTTCCTGGGATTTGCTAGTTAAAATTATGCCGCCTTTTGTGGTTTCTTCGGCTTCCAAATGCTTGAGGACAACTCTGTCCGCAATGGGCTTTAATTTCATGGATTTACCTCCTAAGATTTTACTATACATGAATACATTAGCACTCTCCATAATCAAGTGCTAACAACATTACCTATTTTACCAAATATAGGCGATATTGCAAATGGTGATTTCAGCCGCATTTGCAAGATAATAAAAAATTTAGCGTTAAATCTCTTTTTTACTCTCGTTTACTCCATTTTTACTAAAATGATTTTGATTGTAGGGTGTGTTGAATAATGAAAAAATTTTTGCTGTGGTTGCTGCGCAACCACACGGTTTCCCTTGATTTTGCGTTGCAAAATCAGAGTACCTACGCAAAAATTTTGAATTAATCAACACACCCTTATAGACAAAAGGGGGATTTTGTGGTAGAATGTGATTTGCAAAGGGGGATTTATTTTGGTTGCAACAGATGTTTTGAAAAAATATTTCGGATATGACAGTTTTAGATATGGGCAGGAAGAGCTTATAACCGACATTTTAGCGGGGGGAGATGTCCTTGGCATTATGCCTACGGGGGCGGGCAAATCTATCTGCTTTCAAGTGCCTACAATGCTTCTTGATGGCGTGACCATTGTGGTTTCCCCTTTAATTTCCTTGATGAAAGACCAAGTTAATGCCCTTAACCAGTCGGGAATACCTGCCGCCTTTCTAAACTCTACCCTAACGGAACGCCAAATGGCAAAAGCCCTAGAAAACGCAGAAAACGGGGCTTATAAGCTGATTTATGTTGCGCCAGAGCGTCTGATGGCATCGGATTTTCTTTATTTTTGCCATGGGGCTAAAATCCCTTTAATTGCTGTGGATGAAGCCCATTGCATATCCCAATGGGGGCAAGATTTTCGCCCAAGCTACACAACAATCCCCAGCTTCATTGCCCATTTGCAAACCCGTCCTACAATAGCCGCCTTCACCGCCACCGCAACCCCACGTGTGCGGGAGGATATTTTGGACAAACTTAAACTAAAGACCCCAAATGTGATGATTTCGGGGTTTGACCGCCCTAACCTCTCTTTTGATGTGCAGCATCCCCATTCCAAATCCAGAGCCTTGGCAAGCTTTTTATCCAACAAAAACCAGCACGCCTCTGGCATTATATACTGCTCTACCCGTAAGGATGTGGAGCGGGTTCATGTAAACCTAAGCAAACTGGGATATTCTGTCACCCGCTACCACGCAGGGCTTGCAGATGGCGAACGAGCGAAAAACCAAGATGACTTTTTGTATGACCGCGCCCCTATAATGGTGGCGACAAACGCCTTTGGCATGGGGATTGACAAGTCCAATGTTTCTTTTGTGGTTCATTACAATATGCCTAAGGACATTGAGGCGTATTATCAAGAAGCGGGCAGGGCGGGTCGGGATGGCGCGCCTGCTGACTGCTTGATGTTTTACGGGGAAAAGGACTATGCAACCCATATGTTTTTTATTGAAGAAGCCCGCGGCACAACAAGCCCGCAAGAATTGCAGTCTAAAATCCACCGCCTTAACCAAATGCGCGGCTATTGCCATACCCACAAATGCCTGCGAGGGCATATTTTAGAATATTTTGGTGAAAGCCCTGAGAGCAAATGCGGCAACTGCGGCAACTGTTCATCAGAATTTGAAGAGGCTGATATTACAATAGATGCTCAAAAAATTATATCCTGTGTTGCCCGCATGGAAAACAAGGGGCAAACCTTCGGCACAACCACCATAGTGGACGTTTTGCGGGGCAAAAACACGGATAAGGTGCGCCAGTGGCGG
>WQSI01000054.1 GCA_009787945.1 Defluviitaleaceae bacterium | reverse complement strand
GAATGTTTTCCACATCCTCACCAACATAACCCGCCTCTGTAAGGGAGGTTGCGTCAGCCACTGCAAAGGGCACGTCTAGCATTTTTGCCAGAGTTTGCGCCAAAAACGTCTTGCCTGTTCCTGTTGGACCAAGAAGCAGAACATTGCTTTTAGCAAGCTCCACCTCTGGAATTTCATCTTCAGGCATGTCAATGGACTTGGAAATGCGCTTATAATGGTTATAAACCGCCACAGACAAAGCCTTTTTGGCATCATCTTGCCCAATTACATATTTATCTAAATGCGCTACAATATCCTTAGGTTTGTATAGCTTAAAGTCCGAAAATTCAAGAGGTATCATGCCCTCTTCGTCCTCTGGCGCGTTAATGGCAGAATTGTCCATCATAATTTCAATGCAAACTTCTACACATTCGTTGCAAATGAACACGCCGCCAGGCCCTGCCACAAAACGCCTATATCTATCCCTGGTTTTGCCGCAAAAACTGCAATTTACATTTCCCCCGTCGTTTTTAAACAGTTTAACCACCTCTTTTCCTTAGTTGCTACTCTATTTTTCTGTCTTTGTAATATTCTCATCAACCTTTGGAGTGTCAAGACCAGGATTGTCAGCCAAAATTTCGGTGCAATCTTCTACACATTTGTTGCAAATGAACACACCGCCAGGTCCTGCCACAAAACGTCGGTGTTCATCCCTGACATTGCCGCAAAAACTGCAACTCACAGTTGCAGTGTCGTTTTTAAGCATCCAAAACACCCCTTTTCCTATTTCTGCGCCTTTGTAATAATCTCATCAATCAAACCATAGGTTTTAGCGTCCTCAGCTGACATGAAATTGTCACGGTCGCTATCCCTTTCGATTTGCTCCACAGTTTGCCCTGTCATTTCAGCAAAAAGCTCGTTTAACCTTTGCTTGTTTTGTAAAATGCGCTTTGCATAAATCTCAAAGTCGCTTGCTTGACTGCGCCCAATGCCACCAGAGGGCTGATGAATCATAATTTCAGAATTTGGCAGGGCATATCTTTTGCCCTTTTCGCCCCCAGCAAGCAAAAACGCACCCATGCTTGCCGCCATGCCCACGCAAATGGTGGAAACATCAGGCTTAATAAACTGCATAGTGTCATAAATTGCCAGTCCTGCGGTTATAGAGCCGCCAGGGCTGTTGATGTAAAAACTAATATCCCTTTCTGGATATTCTGCTGCCAAAAACAGCAGCTGGGCGACAATCAAATTTGCTGTGTGGTCTGTCACCGCTTCCCCTAAAAAGATTATGCCGTCTTTTAACAGACGGGAATATATGTCATAACTGCGCTCGCCGCGGTTGGTTTGCTCCACAACCATAGGAACAAGAGCTGACTGGGGCGTCATTCCTAAAAAGTCAAAATTGTTCATTCCATTCTCCTTTTTTCTTCGGGAACTGTTATTCCTTCACAATCCCATACAAAATTAAATCTTGAAATTCCCCTTCTTTTATGATGTGCTTAACCTGCACGCCCTCTTTGGTCATGCCAACTTTCTCCATCATTCTGCCAGAAGCTGGATTGTTAGAGAAAAACCTTGCCCACACTCTTTTCGTCAAAAGCAAAGCGGATTATGGCTTTAAGGGCTTATCTGAAGTTTTCTTCGTGGGTTGGTATCCAGCTTGTGGCTGCTTCCATTGGGTAGGGGTATGGCAAATACAAAGTTGTTTTGTAAATGTTGTAATTGTTACACATTTCATAAATCCGCTGTGCATCTGACATGTCAAAAGGTCGCAAGGTCAACCTTTCGGTTGTAAGGGTTCGGGCTTTTGGGTCGTAAACGCTTCTATTCATCATCCTTTTTCTTCTTGCCCGCTCTTTTCTTTGGCTTTTCTTCGGCAACTTCTTCTTCGGCTGGCATATCCTCTGCCTTTCTGGCTTCTGCTTCTTCGGCAGTTATCGGTTTGCCGTGTTCGCGCACCAAAGCAAGGGCTTTTTGCGCCTTAACATCGTTTTCGATGTTTTTCATGCCGCCTTTGCCCACAGCTTCAATAAATTGGGGCTTTGTAAGGCGGTACATAGGGGCAACAATGTCCACTTCTTTATCAATTTCTTCCTCGGTTACCTGAATGTTTTCCATGCGGATAACAGCCTCAACACCAAGGCGGCTACGGACGTTTTTCGGGGCTTGGTCCTCATATGCAATGCGCATTGTGGCGCGGTCCATGCCAGTCATTTGCAAATACCCTTCCAAATCCATGCCTGTTTGTTGCTGAATTATACGGGCAAAGTCTGTAATTTGGCGTTCGATTTCCGTGTCAAGCATAGCCTGGGGGATGTTAACCTCCACACGCTCTCCAAGACCCATAGCAAGCTGTTCTTCAACCTCGCGGTCGGTGGCTTTGCGCTTGCCCTCTTCAATTCTTTCCTTAATTTCCTGGCTATATTCCTCTAAAGTGTCATGTTCGGAAACTTCCTGGGCAAAATCGTCATCTAATTCTGGCACTTGCTTTTCGTGAATATCAAGAACTTTTACCTTAAACATGGCGGGCTTGCCTGCCAAATGCTCCGCATGATATTCTTCTGGGAAAGTTACATTAACTTCTAACTCATCCCCAATATTATAACCCTCAATTTGCTGTTCAAAAGTGTCAATAAACTGCCCGCTGCCAAGGGTAAGCTCAAAAGCCTCGCCCTTGCCACCATGAAAGGCAACCCCTTCGTGGAAGCCCTCAAAGTCAATTGTTACTCTATCCCCATCTTTTGCAGGGCGGTCGGTAATATTTACAAGGCGGCTGCTTGCGTCTTGTTCCCGCTCAAGCTCCGCTTGTATTTCTGCGTCAGTAGCATCAATAACTGGCTTGCGGTATTCAATCCCCTTCCAATCATCAATTTTTCCATGGGGTTTTGTCCAAGTTTCAACAACAAGGCTTGCAACGCCGCTGTCGCTTACCTCAAACTTAGTGATAGATGGGCGTGAAACGGGGTCAATATCATGCTCGTCCAGCGCACCTTCATATCGGTCAGGAAACAGAGCGTCCAAAGCGTCCTCATAAAAAAAGTTTTTGCCATACTGGGCTTCTATCATCTTGCGCAGCACACGCCCCCTGCGAAAGCCAGGCAAGTTTATCTTGTGCTTGTTGCTGTCATAAGCTTGTTGCAAAGCCTTCTCAAAATCTTCCGCAGCTATCTCAAAGCTGATGTTTACAAGGTTTTCTTCCTTTTGTGTCAAAACTGACTGTGACATTGGTGTTCCTCCTGATTATTCAAAATTCTGTTTTCCCTGCCATTATATCACAGCCGCCGCAGAAAGTCTAGTATTATTTTGATATTGGTTCATAAATTCAAAGTGTTGCCAATATGCACTTTATTTACATACAAAAAGGCGCAGACCCTTTCGTTAACGCCTTTTTGTATTTAATGTCCTGATTATAATTTGAAGTAAGAAACTTGGCTTTTCAGCATTTCAGCCATTTGGTTTAGCTCTTCTGATGCCGAGGCGGTTTCTTCCGATGCGGCAGAGTTGGTTTGAACCACCCTCGAAATCATGTCAATACCTTGGCTTAATTGCTCCATTGCCACAACTTGCTCCCTTGATGCGGCGGAAATGCCCTGGATAACCTCTAACACTTCTGCGACAGATTGCACAATGGCATCCAAGCTTGATGCGGTTGTTTCTGCGATAGACGCACCAACTTCAACGCGGTCGATACTGTCTTGGATTAGGGAGGTGGTTTCTGTTGCCGCGTTTTGGCTGCGGCCTGCAAGGGTTCGCACTTCATCAGCAACCACGGCAAAACCTTTTCCGTGTTCTCCCGCCCTAGCCGCTTCCACGCTGGCGTTAAGGGCAAGTAGGTTGGTTTGGAAGGCAATATTCTGAATTGTTTCGACAATTTTGCTGATGCTGGATGAGCTTTCTCTAATCTGCTCCATTGCCTGCACCATTTCAGTCATGGCTTCGTTACCTACTTGGGCGTTTTCTGTGGATTTGCCTGAAAGGTCATTGGCAAGGTCGGCAGATTTGGTGTTTTGTAAGGTTTGTTCATTAAGTACTTCTATAGTAGCATTTAACTGGTCAACGGCTTTCGCCTGTTCCATAGAGCCAGCAGCAAGGTCTGTTGCGGCAAAGGAGATTTGCTTGCTTCCTTCAAATACTTGTTCGCTGGCTTGGCTAATATCTTTCATAGTTTTGTGAAGGGTTGTTGTGATGTTGTTGATGCTGTCTTTTATGCTTACAAAATCCCCCATATATTCGCGGTTTATGGCGGTTCTTAGGTTGCCTTTGGCAATTTCACTCAAAACATCATTAATTTCGGATATATAGCTTGTAATAAAATCAACACTGGTGTTTATTGTATCCGCAATTTTTTTGTAAGCAATGGCAGATATTTCTGTATCCTCATCAAAAGGAGTTTGTGTAAAGTCAAATTGCAGGTTTCCTTTCGCCAGACCCGCTTCCAAGGCTCTTGCAATTTGGGATGCTTCTGCCTGTTGATATTTGGAGTTTTTCTCCATTTTTAATGCGGCTAGGGTTGCTACTGTGGTATCAAAAGACAGATTCATAACACACACAGTTTTGCCTTTGTTGTCCTTAATTGGTATCATTGAATGGGTCGCATGGGCTATTGTGCCATCTGGAAGGGGTATTTCTATGTCATAGGTTATGGTTTTGTCACTTGAAAGGGCTTCCTTTAGCTTGCCTCCCAAGAAATCTGCCAAATCTGGCGGTAAAGAGTCTTTCATGGTACTGCCGATTAGGGATAACTGGTATCCTCTGTTTAAAAGGAAGTTGTTGATAAAGTTAAAACGCCCTTGGGTATCAAAGAGAACAACACCAGCAGAAAGTTGGTTAAGATATTGGGACAGGCTTGTTGCAATGTCGTCTATCCCTTCTAAAATTTTGCTATAATCCCCTGGCATGGTGAAATTGTTGGTTTTTATCAAGTCACCACCAGCGATAGCCTTGCTTGCCCCGCCAATATAATTCGTTAATTCGTTGATGGTGTTTTGCACACTAGCAAAACTCTGGGCAAGTTGCCCGATTTCGTCGTTTCTGTTTGTTTCTAGGTTGATGGACAAATTACCGACAGAAATTTGGCTGGCGGCATTCCTAAGATTGGTTATTGGTGTTGTTATTCTGCTAACTACAATGAGTATCACAACAAGAGCGAGGGCAAGAGCCACAACGCCGATTATGGAGCTGATTAAGATTTGATTGAAAGCTGTTGCGTTGGTTTCGTTTTGCGGTATGCCCACAAAAAGCATACCTGTTGGCGTGTTTCCAATGCCCAACAGGGGAACATAGTAGGCTCTGAAAGGCATTACACCAAGTATATTAAGTTCCAAGGCGAGAGGTTGATTGCCGCGTAAAACATGGTCTGCCACAGCAGAAGCTACATTTGTGCCTGAGGTTCGGTTGCCTGTTTCGGGGTGTATAAGTGTGGTGGCTATAGATAAGTCTTCTGCAAAAACTGTGAAGTCCGCGTCGAATATAGTTTTTAAAGTATCTACAAATTCATAGGTGCCTATATTGTAAATAACAACAAGACCGCCAATTATTTCTCCGTAGTTCATTATAGGTGATGTGGCAGCGATAGCGAAGGGGAATTCAGCAGTTGATGTGTATAAGGCTGTGCGTTCTCCACGAAGAGCTGCCGCCATAGAGGCTTCAGAACTTATATCATCACCAAAGCTATCGTCATTATAGGAATGAACGAAGATATGACCGTTTGCATCTGCAACAATCACGGCACTCACATCAAAAAAGCTTTGCATGGTGGACACATACCTGTATGCCGCAGTTCTTCCGCCGCCACTTACAGCACTAATAAGTTGCTGGTTGTCGCTGATAACGTTAGCGGCTACTTGCGCTCTGTGCTTGTAAGTTTCTAAATATGCCTGAACGCTTGTTGCGGCAGCAGACAGACGCTCGTCTGCATATCTTTCTGTTAGGTTGCTTGTAGAGTACGATGTCCAAGCGATAATTATTGCAACTGTGAAAACTATGGTTACGGCGATTGGCACTGCGATTTTGCTCTTCAAACTTTTAAACATAATAATTTGCCTCCTACGTAATGTTTTTTAAATCCGAAAAACTTATCCTTGCATTATAACACAAATTCCGATAAATTTCAAGAGAATTTTATGCAACTTGAGCAACTGTAGCGCATTTTGAAAAATCTTCTTGCTTTTCAAAATAGGGTGTGTTATATTATTGGTATGGATATTTTAATTACCAACAATCCCCTGTGCCGTGACCACTTCGCAGGCGTTTATTATGTAGAGTTTGCTGATGTTTCTGCACATGTTATTTTGCAGCAGGTGCGGGATAAGGTGCATCTGGGACACGGGATTTTATCACACCCAAGGGCGGGTGGTTTGCCACCTGGGACAAGTCCATATAAATCTGTTGTGCTTTCGGAGGTTGCTGATGGCGTGCCAAATCCGCAATTATTAGAAATTGTAGAAAATGCCGTCAAAGCCTATGAAAAGGCTCGTACAGAGTTTCCAGAGAAACATCTGGAGCATTTTAGTAAATTGGATTTGTCGCTATTGGCTCCAAATGCCCACAAAAAACATTAATATTGTTATCAACAAAAGATTTTATAAGGAGGAAGCGGATGAAACTGGAAGTAGGTTACATCAACATTACTGATATTCAAATCGGTAACGACTGTAAAGTTGAAAATGGCATCTTGCATGTTTGCGAAAAATGCTTGAAAGATTTGATTTTATCAGATGCGCGCATTGCTGACGTGTCTTTTGACGTGGCACGCCCAGGCGAAAGCGTGCGCATCACGCCCGTAAAGGACGTTATCGAGCCACGCACAAAAGTGGGCACGGATGAAACGGGGGTTTTCCCTGGGATTTTAAACAAGGTAAAAACTGTAGGTGAAGGGCGCACCCATGTTCTTAAAGGTGCTGCTGTTGTTACTTGCGGTCAAATTGTAGGTTTCCAAGAAGGTATCATTGACATGTGCGGTGAAGGTGCTAAATACACCCCATTCTCTGAAACCAACAACTTGGTAATCCTATTCACACCTAAAGAAGGCACAGAGCCTCATGCATATGAGCAAGCTCTCCGCATGGCTGGTTTGAAAGTTGCCGATTTCTTGGGTGCTTTGGGCAAAGAGGTTACCCCCGATGAGGTTAAAACCTACGAAACCCTGCCAATTATGGAACAAAAGGCGAAATATCCAGACCTGCCAAGAATTGGCTATGTACAAATGCTGCAAACCCAAGGGCTTTTGCATGATACCTATGTTTACGGTGTTGACATGAAAGAAAGCTTGACCACGATGATTAACCCAACTGAAATTTTAGACGGGGCAATTGTCAGCGGCAACTGCGTTTCTGCTTGTGACAAAAACACAACATATCACCATCAAAACAACCCTGTTATCCACGACATGTTCGAGGAAAACGGCAAGAGCCTAATTTTCGCTGGTATGATTATCACCAACGAAAACGTTTTCTTGATGGACAAAGAGCGTTCTTCTGACTGGACCGCAAAGCTTTGCAAAATGATGGGCTTTGATGGCGTTATCGTTACCCAAGAAGGCTTTGGTAATCCAGATACAGACCTTATGATGAACTGCAAAAAAATCGAAGCCGTAGGCGTTCCAACAGTTATTGTTACTGACGAATACGCTGGGCGTGATGGTACAAGCCAATCTCTAGCTGACGTTGACCCTGCGGCAAATGCTGTGGTAACGGGCGGTAATGCTAACGAAGTTGTCACTTTGCCAAAGCTTGATAAGGTTATCGGCACTTTGCAATATGTTGACGTTATTGCAGGTGGTTTTGAAAACAACATTCAGCCAGATGGCAGCATTGTGGTTGAGCTTCAAGCAATCATTGGCGCAACCAATGAAATGGGCTTTAACAAAATGAGTGCTAGATAGTGAGCAAAAAACAGAAACTCATTGACAGATTAAAGTCAAAACCTAAAGATTTCACATTTAGCGAAGCCGCAAATTTATTGTCAGCATTGGGGTTTTCGATGTCGATTGACCCTGACAATTGCTTGGAATACAAAGGATTTTACGGCTCTGTTGAATATTGCGCAGAAAGCAATCTTTTGCATGGTGAAATTTTAGGCAACCCCAACCTTCTGTCTATGTACGACGGCATATCTTTAGAAGAATTGATTGCAGACTTTAAAGAAGCGGTTGACTTTCATCTGCTGCCCAGAGAAGATGGAACAGTGATGAAAGCACCAGAATACGAAACAGTGTAACAACATAAGAAAAAACGAAAGGAGCTTATTGTGATTAAAATTGTTCATTATATTAACCAATTTTACGCAGGTGTAGGCGGTGAGGAAAAGGCCGATATTGGACCGTCTATCCAAGAGGGGACTATGGGTCCTGGCTTGGCTTTGAAGGCGGCTTTCGGCAGCGAAGCCGAAATCACCCACACCATTTATTGCGGCGATTCATATTATGCTGCAGATACAGGAAAGGCATCCGCTGAAATTTTGGAGATGATAAAGCAAGTTAAACCAGATTTGTTTATTGCAGGTCCTGCTTTTAACGCAGGCCGTTATGGTCTTGCTTGCGGTTCTATCTCTAAAATTGTGCAGGACGAGCTTGGTATTCCTGTTGTTACTGCCATGTACCACGAAAATCCAGGTGCAGAAATGTACAAGGACAGCGTGTATATTGTAGCCACCAAGGACAGTGCCGCTGGTATGCGCACTGCCGCCCCAACCCTTGCAAAACTTGCGCTAAAGCTTGCTAAAGGCGAGAAAATTGGCGCGTCTATCGAGGAAGGCTATATGCCTGGCAAGGCTCGCGTTAACTTCTTTGAGGAGAAGCGCGGCTCTCGCCGTGCGGTGGAAATGCTTCTTGCTAAAATTAGCGGCAAGCCATTTGTTACCGAATTCCCAATGCCAGACTTTGACAGAGTTGCACCAGCCGCTAAAATTGATGTTAAAACTGCGCGTTTTGCCATCGTAACATCTGGCGGTATTGTACCAAAAGGCAATCCAGACCGTATCGAGTCCTCTTCTGCTTCAAAATATGGCGAGTATGAATATGCTGACTTAAACGCAGACCCAAGCACTGTATACGAAACTGCCCATGGCGGTTATGACCCAGTGTATGCCAACCAAAACGGCTACCGTGTTTTGCCATACGACATTTTGGACGAGTTCCAAAAGGCGGGCAAAATCGGCTCTATCCACGGCAAATACTATACCACAGTTGGTAATGGTACTGCCGTTAAGGACTCTGCCCGTTATGGACAAGAAATTGCAGAGAAATTATTAGCAGACGGGGTTAATGCCGTTGTGCTAACCTCCACCTGAGGCACATGCACGCGTTGCGGTGCAACGCTTGTTAAAGAAATTGAGCGTGCTGGTATTAATGTGGTTCACATCTGCACAATCACCCCAATTTCCATGACAGTTGGCGCGAACAGGATTGTTCCTGCTATTGCTATCCCTTATCCGCTGGGCAATCCAAAAGCCACAGCCGACGAGGACAAGGCAATCCGTCGTGAGATTATGGAAAAGGCACTTGTTGCCTTTGAAACCCCTGTGGACAATCAAACAATTTTTGAATAATAGGTTAGAGGGAATGTTTATTATTAATTTGTGCAAGGGGAGTTCCTGAGGGGAGGTTTTTCAGTGAAACTTCGATTTTCAGCACTCTTATGCCTTTTGTTTGTCCTGGCTCTTGCAAATGCCGTCATGGCTGCAGATGGAGATGTTGTCCAGGTTAGAGTAAACGGTACAGAAATCTTCTTTGAGGGACAGCATCCAACCATTGTTAATGGCAGGACATTGGTGCCTGCCCGTGGGGTTTTTGCTGCTTTGGGCTACCAAGTGGACTGGGACGGTCAGTTGCGGATGGTGACCTTAACTGGAGATTTAACCATAAGGCTATGGATTGACAGTTATGATATGTATGTTGGCGGTGTTGGCATGGTTGGCATGGATGTGCCGCCGCAAATTATCGGCTCAAGCACCATGATACCCATCCGCGCCGTATCTGATGCAATTGGTGCTGATGTGGGCTGGCTTCCCAGTGAGCGGATGGTAACCATCAACCTTAGGGATTATCGCAATGCCACCTTCAATGACCTGCTTGGTTTTGGCTATTCTTTTGAGCAAGCATTGGACATTTTTGAGCAAGAGACCTTTTTGGTCTTTAACGAATGGCGAATTAGGAACAATCTTGCGCCTTTTGTCCAAGATGCCCAATTTGCAGGCACAAATAGAACCTGGGCACGAGAGGCGGCTGGCCATGGCAGTGACCTTGATGCAGGCCTCATAACTTTGGTGCAATTTGACCAAAGAGTTACGAGAAGCTTTGGTGACGCTGTTCGCGCAGGTATTCTAGGAACAGGTTATCCATGGCGGCTTGGCACATTTAATGACCCTGATAATTGGCCGATTGACAGCGCATTGACCCCCCAATCGGCCGCCGATATGCGCCTAAACTGACCCTGACAGCGGGTGCATTTCATAGACCCCGTGTGGGTTTATCTGGACATTGGAGTTCACTTTTTCCTTAATGCAAATGGGCATGTGGATAATGACCTGCGTAATACAATTTCAGTATCAACAAGACAGTAGGTGATTAAAATGCGAAGATATTCATTTTTGGCGGTGTTGGCCTTCTTGCTAGTTATGACTAGCGCAGCAGCTGTCACAGCGCAAGAGAGCAATATTAGGGTTGTTGTAAACGGTACTAATATTGGTTTTGATGACCAGCCGCCAGCACTCATTGACGGCCGCACCCTCGTCCCTGCCCGTGCAGTTTTTGCCGCTTTGGGTTACGAAGTTTATTGGGATGGCGGGGCGCAAATGGTTACGCTGGTCGGGAGCTATACCGTGCGCATGTGGATTAACTCCCACAATCTGGAAGTTGTTGGGCGCGGGATGATTACCCTTGACGTGCCGCCGCAGATTGTGAATGGGCGCACGATGATTCCTGCCCGTGCTGTGGCTGATGCAATTGGTGCTGATGTGGGCTGGCTGCCCGCCACACGCACAGTCACAATTGACCTAGCACAGGCGCGTAATTATCGCACTATTACCTTTAACAACCTGTTGCGTTATGGCTATTCATTTGAGCAAGCTCAAAACATTTTTGAGCAAGAGATATTTGCACTGTTTAACGAATGGCGTGAGCATCCCGACCAAGGCAGGCTTGCCCCGTTTGCCCCAGACCCCCAATTTGCAGGCACAAGCCGCAATTGGGCTAGGGAAACGGCGGGCATTTGGGTTGACTTTGACGCAGGGCGCATAACCCAGCCCCAGCTAAACGACCGCTTGTTTGGTCATACAGACACCATAAGCGCGGCTGATTGGGGCAGGATTTATCCCCTGCGCTCAAGCATCAATGACAGCTTTTTTGGTAATATGACCCCAGTAGCCGCCGCAAACCGCTGGCTTACCTGAGACTGAC
>WQSI01000053.1 GCA_009787945.1 Defluviitaleaceae bacterium | reverse complement strand
GCGGATGGTTAGATTAGCGATAGTTGCTTTAGAGTGGGTGAATGGTATGTGGAAAGTAGATGATTTGATGGTGTGGGTTCGTGTTTGGTTTTGAGGGAGTGGATTTTGGAAAAATATCAAAAGAGATGTAAGAAAGCTCTATATGTTTTTTTACTACTTTTGGGCGTGGCTCTTTTTCCACCCATGTTGATGCATGTCTTACCTATCTTTATTAAATCTTGGAGAAAATTAGACGAAGATGATGATGTGTTTTTGGCATAATTGTGTGTGTGTTTTCCAGTGAAATAACTAAAAAATTGCTTGCAATGTAAATGTTATTGTGTTATAATGTTTTTAGAAACCTGCCGACATAGCTCAATTGGCAGAGCAGCTGACTTGTAATCAGCAGGTTTCCGGTTCGAGTCCGGATGTCGGCTTTTGCGGGCGCATGATATGCGCCCCTATGCTTGTAATACTATATAATATATTAAGGGAGATTACCCAAGCGGCCAAAGGGGGCAGACTGTAAATCTGTTGTCAGCGACTTCGGTGGTTCGAATCCGCCATCTCCCATTGGATGCATATTTTGCATCTTGTTATAAAGAAAATGTTTGACGCGGGATGGAGCAGTCTGGAAGCTCGTCGGGCTCATAACCCGAAGGTCGCAGGTTCAAATCCTGCTCCCGCAATTAAAATTTCATAACAAAAACCCTTGTGAAAATGAGGGTTTTTGTTATTATTTCGGTTGTGCAAGACATTCAAACTCATTCAAACTCAAAAACAATGTGCCAAAATAATTTGAATTAAATCCAAGTAATCATTAGTGCGAGAAAAACGCGGGATTAACTCAACAGCGATTGTCGGAACGAGTAGGAATTACACAGGGCGATATTAGTAAATTAGAAAACGGAAATGCTAATCCTTCTCTCGATATATTGAAGCGTCTTGCAAATGCTACAATTACAGTGGCACACATCAAGAAATTTATTTAATCTCTGAAAAAATGTAAAGTTTGGAAAGGGTTTTGTCGATATATTGGATGAGGATGTTTAAATCGCATGGATGCGCCATAAATGACACTTTAGGGTGTTGATTTATAGTGCTATTTTTATTTTAACGACAAGGAGAACTTCTATGATTAACAATGTAAACACATCCGTAAATACACCGTGGTCTACGGTAGACAAACAATCAAAGGTTAGACAACAATCCCCTCATGTGCCACAAGGCTTCGGGCGTATAGGCGCTAATTTGTCAGCAACCATGCTCGGCGTAACCGAGAGGGAAGAAGAAATTCTCAATCAGATACGCGATAAAGTGGGTGGACCTGTAAAATTTAATTTAGGTGACTACACAAACGATGTTGGTCAAACCTTAACCGTTCTGGGCTTCACGGGTTTTGGTGCTTCTGGTGAACGTTCTCCTTTTATGATAACCTATGATATGCTCCGTGAAATGGCAACAGATGAAAATGTATATCGCAAAAGAATGGCTTGGGTGCAAGAAATGATGACACAACAAAACTTCATGGAGCAGCCGTTAGCCGAAAATAGAATGAGGGCTGCACAGGAAGATGCCGAACGCAGAGGTAATGCAGTTAGGGCAAATATAATGTCCGTTGCGGATTCGTTTTGGCTCGACAATCAAAATGACGGCTCATCAGCTACACAAGCCATTGAAAACCAAACAATCGGGCAAGTAGCTGGACGATATGAGCAAATGCTATCGGGGCAGTAGCACTTCAAATAATCATTTTACAGGTAGGAGTGGATGAATCCGCCCTACCTGTTTTTAATTACTTAAATGTCTTTAAGCGTGATTTTGGGGATTGTGTTGTTAGGCTTCGGGGATTGCGTGTTTACGAGGGTTAGAAAAGGTGCAGTTCGCTTTTCGCTCCAATAATAGGAGGTCTTGGCGAATTGCACTTTTTTAATTGTTGGTAGTTTTCCTGTTTGCCGAACATTTACGAGAGCAATATTTAGGAAGCAATTCAAGAAGTCCAACGACTGGCGTTGATGCCAACCAGCGAATTACTTGAGGGATTTGTAACCTATGTTTGACGCTGGTACAAAAGAAAAAGCGAGTTTTTGCGGTTGAGACTTGTTTTTTGGGTGGTGATGTGGTAGAATGTTATCATGGGGTATTATGTAGATTTTGCCGATGGGTTGTGGTGTTGAGGGGTGTGAAGTGAGTGAGTAAATGGGATATGGTGCGGCTGGGGGATGTTTGTGAAATTGTATCTGGCTCGACACCCAGAACCAATAACCCCGAATTGTGGAATGGTGGCATAAAGTGGGTAACACCAGCAGAATTGTCAGATGATAGTTATTTTGTGCATGATACAGAGCGTTATATATCGGAAGAGGCTGGGCTTAAGCCCATGCCAGCAGGAACTGTTCTGCTTTCTTCTCGTGCGCCGATTGGAAAAGTTGCAATTGCGGCTGTGCCCATGTGTTGTAATCAAGGTTTCAAAAATTTAATATGCTCGGAGGGTATACACAATAGATACTTGTATCGCTGGCTGAAAAGCCAAACCGCCTATCTAAACAGCTTGGGGCGTGGAGCTACATTCAAAGAGGTATCAAGGCAAATTGTGGCAGATGTTGAAATTCCTCTACCACCCCTTGATGTTCAGAAAAGAATTGCTGACATTCTCGACCAAGTCGCCGCCATTATTGAAAAACGCAAAGCACAGATTGTAAAGCTGGATTTGCTTGTTAAGGCGAAGTTTGTGGATATGTTTGGCGACCCAGTGCTGAATCCAATGGGCTGGGAAGTGGAAATATTTTCCGAGATATGCGAAAATTTAAACTCGCGACGAATACCGATTACTGCAAGCGATAGAAAAGATGGGCAATATCCGTATTATGGAGCCTCGGGAATTATAGATTATGTTGATGGTTATATTTTTGATGAAGATTTGCTACTTATATCGGAGGATGGGGCTAATTTGCTGGCTCGAGTTACTCCAATTGCCTTTTCAGTATATGGAAAAATATGGGTAAATAATCACGCTCATGTATTGAGGTTTGCCGAAAACGCCACTAGGCTATACGTGGAGAACAGAATTAATCTTATTGATATTTCTGATTCTGTAACGGGCTCTGCTCAACCTAAGCTCAATCAAGCGAATTTAAATGCAATGCTAATACCAATGCCGCCAATCGAACTCCAACACCAATTCGCAGACTTCGTGCGGCAGGTCGAAAAATCCAAAGCCCAAATGCAACAAGGGCTTGGTAAGCTGGAATTATTATACAAATCACTAATGCAAAAATGCTTTGCAGGGGAGATGTTTTGATGGGTATATTTTATTCTAAACATGCCAGAAAATTTATGGAAAAGTAAGGAGCTAGTGCAGAAAACCGCATTAAAATTGCAGTCGAAAAACTCCCTGAAGGTGATGTTGTTAAAATGAGTGGATATAATGATAGGTATAGGTTGCGTGTTGGTGATTTTCGGGTGATTTTTACCAAAGAAAGTGATGGTATTTATGTGCGTATAATCGAAAACCGCGGGCAAGTGTATAAGTAAATATTGGAGGTAAAGTTATGAGCGTTAAAGAAAAAGTTAAAACATTGGTGGACGCAATGCCGAATAACGAAGTTGAGCGTTTGATGGTTTATATTTCTAGAAATTTTAGGCTTGTATCTGTTGCTGCCGTGGATGGGTGGGATTTTGTTGAGGAAGCCCAACCAGATGAAGTAGATATTTTAATGATGGAAGAAATGGAAAACAATCCCGATTGTGGTGATTTTTCATAGCGCGAGCCAGCTTTTTCTGCTGCGGAAATTTATATAACGTGGAGTTTGTGGCAAATCGGAATTATTATACAAATCACTAATGCAAAATACTACATTTGGAGGGATTGGCAATGATTATTGGCGAATTGAAAAATAGAATAGACAGGGTTTGGGAGATGTTTTGGACTGGCGGGATAACAAACCCGCTGGATGTAATTGAGCAGATTACATATCTGATGTTTATTCGTGACCTTGATGAGATGGATAACGCCCGCAGGAAAGACAGCCTTATGCTTGGGCTGGATTATCAAACCATTTTTGCTAATGAGGATTATAAATGGTCGAGATTTCGCGATAAGCCTGCCGCCATTGCCTACCAGCTTATGCAAGGGGAGATTTTTCCGTTTATCAAAACCCTCCACGCGGATAATGGCAGCACCTATGCCAAATATATGGAGGACGCTATTTTTAAAATCCCCACGCCGCAGCTTTTGGAAAAAATTGTTACGGCACTTGATGAGATTTATGAGCTTGTAGAAAAATCTCCTGACCGCAAGGATGTGCGGGGGGATTTGTATGAATATATGCTTGGTCAGCTTACCACCGCTGGCACAAATGGGCAGTTTCGCACACCGCGCCACATTATCCGAATGATGGTGGAGCTTTTAGACCTTCAGCCAGATGATGTTATTTGCGACCCTGCGGCTGGCACAAGCGGCTTTTTGGTGGCGGCTGGCGAATATCTCAAAACCCAATATTTGGAGGAGATATTCTATAACAAAGAAAACAAAGCCCATTATGATAACACCATGTTTACAGGCTATGATATGGACAGAACAATGTTGCGCATTGGTGCTATGAACATGATGACCCACGGCATAGGCAACCCCCGCATTGTTTACCAAGACTCCCTTTCGGACCAAAATGGCGACAGCGGGGTATACACCAAGATACTGGCAAATCCGCCCTTTAAGGGCAGTTTAGATTATGATATTGTTTCCACCAACCTTATAAAAGTTGTGAAAACCAAAAAGACCGAGCTGCTGTTTTTGGCACTGTTTTTGCGGATGCTTAAAAATGGCGGTCGTTGTGCGTCTATCGTGCCAGATGGGGTTTTGTTCGGCTCTAGCTCGGCACACAAAAATATCCGCAAGGAGATTGTTGAAAACCACAGGCTGGAGGCCATTATCTCCATGCCTTCTGGGGTGTTTAAGCCCTATGCTGGGGTGTCCACCGCCATTATTATCTTCACAAAAACTGGGGCTGGCGGCACGGATAATGTTTGGTTTTACGACATGCAAGCGGATGGATATAGCCTTGACGATAAACGCACGGCAATCGACGACAGCGATGTTCCCGATATTATCGCCCGCTTCAAAGACCTAGCCGCAGAAGAAAGCCGAGAGCGCACCGACCAAAGCTTTCTTGTTCCAAAGGACGAGATTGTGGCAAATGGCTACGACCTTTCCATCAACAAATACAAAAAGTCTGCTTATGTGGAGGAGGTCTACCCCCACCCGCGAGAGATTTTGGACGAGATTAGGCAGTTGGAGGCTGAAATCCAGAGTGAGCTTAAATTGTTGGAGGGGTTGGTGGATGGGTAAATGGGAAATGGTGCGGCTGGGGGATGTTGGAAATATTTTAACAGGCAACACGCCCAAAACAGATGACCCCAAAAACTACGATTCGAGTGATATACCTTTCTACAAACCTAGCGATATTCAAGGAAATTTAATTACTGTCTTGGGGGATTCGGAAAATTATATTTCGGACTATGCAAGAGAAAAAGCTCGAATTGCACCAGCCAACAGCGTCCTAGTGACCTGTATAGGAATTGTGGGAAAAATCGGCATAACCACGCAGGAATCATCGTTTAATCAGCAAATAAACTGCGTTTTGCCAAACCCAGGTGTATATAACCCGCAATATTTGGCATACGCAATTATGACTGTTAATCGACATTTGAACCATATAGCAAATGCTGCTGTTGTGCCTATTATTAACAAGAGCCAATTTTCGGATGTTCGAGTTCCATTGCCGCCTTTGGATGTACAGAAAAAAATTGCAGATGTGCTAGACCGCGCCACCGCCCTTATAGAAAAACGCAAGGCACAAATTGCAAAGCTGGATTTGCTTATCAAATCAAAATTTATAGATATGTTTGGCGACCCCGCGATAAATCCAAAGGGGTGGGAAGTATCAACGCTTGCAGGTATTTCGGCGGAAAAGTTATCATATGGCTCTGGCGCAGCAGCCGTTAGTTATGATGACAAGGTGCGATATGTTCGTATTACCGATATAAATGACGATGGAAACCTAAATCACAACATCGTTTCACCAAGTATGTATAGTGAAAAATATCTTCTTGATGATGGGGACATTTTGTTTGCCCGAAGCGGTGCAACTGTCGGCAAAACATTCAAATACACTCATAAATGGGGTAGATGCATTTACGCTGGGTATTTAATAAAATTTACTCCTAATAAAACCAAGGTTTTGCCAGATTATGTATTTGCTTACACAAAAACTGACTTTTACCACAAATTTATAGAATTAAGCCAACGAACCGTGGCTCAACCAAACATAAATGCGCGAATATACGGAGGGCTTGAAGTATGTGTTCCGCCAATCGAACTCCAGCACCAATTCGCTGACTTCGTGCGGCAGACCGAAAAATCCAAAGTCCAAATGCAACAGGGGCTTGATAAATTGGAATTATTATACAAATCCCTAATGCAAAAATGCTTTGCGGGGGAGATGTTTTAAAAAGGGGATGTGAAGCGTTGAGAATACAATATTCTAGAGATGCTTTGAGGTTTTTGGATAGGCTAACTAAAAAAGATGTCGGCAGAATTAGAGAAGCTGTATTGAAGCTGACTGAAAAGCCGCCTGTAGGTGACATAGTAACATTGCAGGGATATTCGGATGGCAGAAAAAGGTTACGTGTAGGCGGCTGGCGCATTATATTTAAATATATAGCGGAAAGTGAAATTGAAATTTTGGCAGTTATTGATATAGGCAACAGAGGGGATATTTATAGATAAGGAGTTGATTTTATGTCTGCAATATCAACAGACACGGCGAGAATGATTGAAATGCTTCCTGTGGATGACCAACGCTTTGCTTATGAATTTGTGAAAAAGCTTGTTTTAGCGTGGGACCCGAATTTTTCAAAACTGACGCTTGAAGAAATGGAAAGGGTGAAAGCCGCAGAAGAAAGCGGTTTTGTTGCTGATGAAGATATAGACTGGGAGAATATAGGACAATGACAAACTTTGATTTCTTAAAAACCGACCCGCAATTTGCTACTTTTGCTGACGTAAGTTGTCAGGCGGAGCTTGTGTTGCCTATAAGCCCAGCTTTTTCTGCTACGGGCAGCCGCACGGCGTTGGAGTTTGCGGTTAAGTGGCTTTATAGTGTGGACAGCTCCCTTGAAAAGCCCTATGAGGACAAGCTTGTAACCCTGATAAACACTGATGATTTCAAGGATTTGCTGCCCTATGGTCTTATGCCTAAAATTGATTACATACGCAGGTTGGGTAATAATGCCACCCATTGCCCCAGTGGCGTAACCGCTGACCAGGCGTGGTTTGCATTGGAAAATTTACATAGCTTTATGAATTTTGTTGCCTATTGTTATGGTGGGGATTATGAGGAAGTGGAGTTTCGCAGGGTGGCGGCATCTGAGCCTAAGCAGGCAGAGCCTGTGGCGGAAATTCCGTTGGATGTGCTAATTGAGGAAAATGCCCCCAAACGCGAGGAGCTTACTAAAAAGCGTAAAAGCCAGCTTGACAAGGGTTATACAGTTAAGCCAATGGACTTTACTGAGGACCAGACCCGCAAGGCTTATATTGATGTGATGCTTGCTGATGCTGGATGGGTGCGCGGCGCTAACTGGGTTGACGAATATCGCATTGATGAAATGCCAGGCAAATCGGGCGGCTTTGCTGATTATGTGCTTTTTGGCGATGATGGCCTGCCTTTGGCTGTTATTGAGGCCAAGAAAACCAGCAAAGACCCCCAAAGCGGCAGACGGCAAGGGAAGTTATACGCTGATTTCCTTGAAGAGAAATTTAAACGCCGCCCAATTATATTTCTAACCAATGGCTACGAAACCCGCATGGTAAGCGAACATTATCCAGAGCGGTCTGTGTCGGGCATACTATCCAAGCGTGATTTGGAAAAAGAGTTTAATAAAATGAAATCCCGCCGCTCACTTAAAGGTGTGACGGTTAATGATAAAATATCTAACCGCTATTATCAAAAAGAGGCAATTCAAGCCGTTTGTGACACCATTGGGGAGCGCAACCGCCGCAAGGCTCTGCTTGTTATGGCAACGGGGAGCGGAAAGACACGCACGGTTATATCCATTGTGGATGTGCTGGAGCGTTATGGTTGGGTTAAAAATGTATTATTCCTTGCTGACCGCCAAGCCCTTGTAACACAGGCAAAACGCGCCTTCGCCAATTTGATGCCAGATTTGTCCCTTTGCAATCTTGTGGAGGATAAATCTGGCGCGTCGTCAAGGGTTATTTTTTCAACCTACCAAACAATGATGAATTGTATTGACGATACCCGTGATAATAACGGCGACCGCCTGTTTACCCCAGGGCATTTTGACTTGATAATTGTGGATGAGGCGCACCGCAGTATTTACAATAGATATAAAAATATATTTACATATTTTGATGCTCTTCTGGTGGGCTTGACTGCCACACCTAAAAGCTTCCGAGATAGGGATACATACGCCATTTTTGACCTAGAGCCTGGCGTGCCAACCTATGGATATGAATTATCCCAAGCCGTGCAAGATGGCTATTTAGTGGACTTTGTTTCCATAGAAACCGAGCTTAAATTTATGACGGAGGGTATCGCTTATGACGAGCTAACCGCTGATGAACAAGAACAGTATGAAAGCACCTTTGCTGATGAAGAAGGGGATATTCCCGACGCTATTGACGCAAGCGCGCTAAACCAATGGCTATTCAACCACGACACCATCAAAAAAGTTTTGCACCTGCTGATGGAAAAGGGGCAACGTGTGGAATATGGCTCAAAAATTGGCAAGACCATCATATTTGCTAAAAATAAGCGGCATGCGGAGAAGATTTTGGAGGTGTGGGGCAAGGAATTTCCAGACTATCCACAGGGCTATTGTCAAGCTATATACCATGACATAAGCTATACTCAAGATTTGATTGACGACTTTATGACACCTAATAATTTCCCTCAAATCGCCGTTTCGGTGGATATGTTGGACACGGGCATTGATGTGCCAGAAATCCTTAACTTGGTGTTCTTTAAAAAGGTGTTTAGCGGAGCGAAGTTTTGGCAGATGATTGGGCGCGGCACAAGGCTTTGCCCTGGTCTTATTGACGGCAACGATAAAGAGCAATTTTATATTTTCGACCTTTGCGGTAACTTTGCGTTTTTCCGCATGGGGTCAAAGGGCAAAGAGGCTGGGTCTGCCCTCACCCTGCAAGAGCGCATGTTTAATGTCAAAACTGAAATGGTGTATAAATTGCAGGATTTGGCACACCAAACAGATGAGCTAAAGGAGTACCGCTCCCAGCTTGTGCAGGATTTGGTGACAAGTGTTAACTCCCTAAATCGTGATAATTTTGCCGTTAAGCAGCATCTGCGGACAATTGATAAATTCCAAAACGAGAGCGATTTTGAAGCTTTAACCTACGAAAATACGTTAAAGATTGCAGAGCATATTGCGCCGCTAATACCGCCAGCAGGTGATGAAATCTCGGCTGTTCGTTTTGACATGCTCATTTATCAGATTGAGCTTGCCATGATTGCGACCAAGTCTTACAAACGAGCCAAAAATGACGTTGTTACCAAAGTGCAAGCGTTAGCACGGTATTGCGGAAGATACCCAGATGTGGTAAAACAGCAGAACCTTATTGAGCAAATTTTGCACAATGAATTTTTAGAGCGGGCTGGGGTTATGGATTACGAAAACATCCGCACCAGCTTGCGTGACCTAATAAAATTCATCCCGCCAGACGAGCGGCAGCGGTACGACACCAATTTCACCGATGACATTTTGTCGGAAGAATGGCACGAATCCCAGCTTGACAACGACGACCTTGCAAACTTTAAAAAGAAGGTGAGCTATTACATCACCCAAAACCAAAACATCCCAGCCATCGCCAAGCTAAAGGGCAATGTGCCGCTAACCCCAAGTGACATAACAGAGCTGGAAACCATCCTCTGGAGCGACCTAGGCACAAAGGAACAATACGATGCCCAATACGGCAAAACCCCCTTGGGCGAGTTGGTGCGTTCCATCGTAGGCTTAACCCAAAAAGCTGCCAACGATGCCTTTTCAGAATTTTTAAATGATGCCGCTTTGGACAGTCGTCAAATTCACTTTGTTAAGCAGATTGTAAACTACATAGTTAAAAATGGGTTGATGAAAGACTTTGCAATTCTGCAGGAAAGCCCATTTACAGACCGCGGCGGACTAAGTGAGCTTTTCGACGAGCATACATTTGCAAAAATAAAGTCAATTATTTTAAAAATTAACGAAAATGCTAGGGTTGCGGCATAGCGGGGAGTGAGGGCTTGTGTGATTGGTAAATGGGAGATGGTACGGCTGGGGGATGTTTCCACAGGCAAAGTTACGAACATTGCCCAAAAAGACCTAGCCGACAATGAAGGCGAATATCCAATATATGGTGCAAGCGGGCTTATTAAGCACGTTGATTTTTATAGAGAAGAACAGCCATACATTGGCGTGGTTAAAGACGGAGCTGGTGTTGGGCGCACTACGCTAATGCCAGCGCAGTCCTCGCTAATCGGTACAATGCAGTATATATTGCCAAATGATAATGTTGATGTTGGCTTTTTATATTACACTGTCACAAGAATGAATTTGGCGAGGTTTTTTACGGGGGCTACGATACCGCATATTTATTACAAGGATTACAAGAATGAGCAGATGCTCCTGCCGCCCCTTGATGTGCAGAAGAAAATTGCAGATGTGCTAGACCGAGCCACCGCCCTTATAGAAAAACGCAAGGCACAAATTGCAAAACTGGATTTACTCGTTAAGGCTAAGTTTGTGGATATGTTTGGCGACCCCGTGTTGAACCCCAAAGGTTGGAATACTGAACGATTAGGGGATGTGTGCGCGCTAAAATCTGGAAAATTCATTTCGGCAACAGAGATTTTTTCGGAGCGGATTGATGGTTTCTTTCCTTGTTATGGCGGGAATGGCGTACGTGGATATGTTGGCAGATATTCGCATGAGGGGGATTTTCCCATAATTGGTCGTCAAGGTGCATTGTGTGGTAATGTGCAGTATGTTCGAGGGAAATTTTATGCTACAGAACATGCCGTGGTTGTTTCGGCAAAGGCAAATCTCAATGCACTATGGCTTAGTTATTTACTCGACAAAAAGAACTTGAACCAACTAGCATCAGGGGCGGCACAACCTGGACTGACCGTGGAAAAACTTAATTCAGTAACTATATTGATGCCACCAACAGAGATGCAGAACGGTTTTGCTGACTTCGTGCGGCAGGTTGAAAAATCCAAAGCCCAAATGCAACACGGGCTTGGTAAGCTGGAATTATTATACAAATCACTAATGCAAAAATGTTTTGCGGGGGAGATGTTTTGATGGATAGCCACAAGCCCCCCCCCCC
>WQSI01000052.1 GCA_009787945.1 Defluviitaleaceae bacterium | reverse complement strand
AGGAAATCCCCAGGTTTTTTCGCCCGCCAATGGGGGAATATAGCGAAAGGGTGCTGGAAACCATTGCCAGCGAAGGTTATGCCACCGTTTTCTGGTCATTTGCCTATGAAGATTGGAAAATTGATAGCCAGCCAGGAGGTTCGGTTGCCCACCGCAAAGTGACAGAAGGATTGCACAATGGCGCGATTTTGTTATTGCACGCCGTTTCCAGCTCCAACGCGGAAGCCATGGGCGACATCATCGACACCGCGCGGGAAATGGGCTTTGAATTTAAATGCCTTAGCACTTTAAATACGCCCCAGTTTCCGCCGAAATTGTGGGATTAATTTAAAAAGCGCGTTGCCATACGCGCTTAGACTGCCCCACACCCCCAAGCACGTCATTGCAGTCGTAACCCCAACGGTAGGGGCGCGCATTGCGCGCCCGCTGTCGGGCAAACGTACCCTTCATCAACATTACCTTTGTCGGATAACGGTCACGCAATGCGCGCCCCTACCACCGTCATTGCGGGCCCCGCCCGCAATCCCACATATTTTAAGTGTTGCTCTTTTTCTAAATTTTTCCATTGCATCACTTCCATTTGTAAAATTTTTATGACAACCACCAGACCTTCTCCCTGCCAATTTCAAAACCTAGCTTGCGGGCTATTGCCATAGATTGGGCGTTGCTTACGCTAATTTGCCCAAAAGGCACAACGCCCAAACTTAACTGATGGTTAATTATACAGGCATACAAAGCCGTGCCATACCCTTTGCCTTGCTTGCTGTCAAAAACTTGCAACATGCCAATGCTTCCCTCTGCATGAATACCCACAAAGCCGATTATTTCGCCATTTACATAGCCCCCAAACAGCTCCCTGTCAGCTATGCGTCCTGATATGTATTCCTCGCCCAAATCCATAGTATAATTTGTGGTGACCAGAGCCAAATCCGCCATATTTAAGGGTTTAAAGTCTAAATTAGCAGAGCGGGGGAGGGGATTACCCTGATAAACCACCTGATAATTCTCCAAAACCTCAGCATTTGGGGATAATGCCTTTAAATCATCCAACATAAATTCCTGATGGCACACAAAAAGCCCATTTTTGGGGAGGTTTTCCAGTAGCTTCCTCCCCAATTCATGGGTTGTTACGGACATCATGTAAGCGTCAGATTTTGTATCCTGTAGCAAAACGCCGTCAGCTCCTGCGTACAAAATGCGCGCCGTTCCTCGTTTTATGGGCACAATCATGTCCATATGTTTTATGGGATTTTGTTGCAAATAGTCTAAGGGGTTACACAAACTCGCTCACTCCAAAGCCGTCCTCGGTGATGCTGGTTAGGCGGCGGGCTTTTTCCTCCCCGCGGATAATGCGCAAACAGCCTCCCGCAAGGGCTTCCAGCTCATACTCACCAGGCATAACCTCCACAGGGGCGATGAAGCAAACCCTGTCTGCAATTTCTTTGGCGAAGCCCTTGGCTTTTGCAAGGCCGCCAGTGATGATGATTGCGTCAACCTTACCAGACACAACAGTGGCAAGAGAACCGATAGATTTCGCGATATTGTACGCCATGGCAGACATTAGCAGGGCAGACTTTTCATCCCCTGCGGCAGCATCATCCTCGACTTTGCGGAAGTCTGTGTGACCAAGATGAGCCATAAGTCCCCCCGCGCCACGCATTTTCTTTTTCAAGTCCTTTTTAGGCAACCCGCTGTCATAAAAAATATTAACAAAGTCCATTAGGGGCGCGCCGCCTGCACGCTCTGGAGAAAAAGGACCATTGTCATCCCCTACAGAGTCCTGCAAAATGCCTTTTTCATAGACGGATAGGGAGATGCCGCCCCCAAGATGGGCGATTATCACATTCATATCCTCAAACTTTTTGCCCTGTTTTTCAGCCAAAATAATAGATTGAGCGCGGGAGTTTAACACATGTGACAGGGATTTGCGGTTAATTTCTGGGTATCCCGTTACTTTTGCAATTTCTGGCAAACGACCTGCCGCCACGCTGTCATAAATAAAAGCGCGGCAACCCGCCTCCCGAGCCACCAAATCCGCCATAAGAGAGCCAAGGTTAGATGCGTGACTTCCGCCTTTTTCCGCAGAAATCCAGCCCTTCATCACGTCGTTAAATTCATAACCACCTGTTTCCAAAACAGGCATAAGCCCGCCGCGCCCCACAACACCATCCAGCTCCGAAACCTTTACATCATGGTCCTCCAGAGCCTTTAGCACATGCCCCAAACGAAACTCCTTTTGGCTGGGAAGGTCTGGAAACTTCGACAACTCTTCCCTGTCATGCTCTACATTTATCATAAAAACAGGCTCATATTCGCGGAAAAGTCCAATTTTCGTTGATGTTGAACCTGGGTTGATTGCTAAAATTAATTCTGACATATTTTTCCTCCTGAAGTTTATGTTTATAGGGCAAAGGCGGGCAATGCCCGCCCCTACCACCAATTACACTAATTCAAAACCGCGGTCAAACGCTTTTTGGTTCATTTCCACGAACTGGGGCTTTACAAGGCTTGCGATAACTGATTTCCAGTCAACGTCGCCAAGGTTCATAAGCTTGGCTATTGCCCCAACAAGCAGGACATTTTGCCCGCGGGGGTTGCCTATGGCTTCCGCTTCTTTGGTGGCGTCCATAACCTTGGTATCAACGCCTTTGTCGAGCCTGTCCAGCACGTCGGCGGGGTATTCGGCAGTGCCTGCCAAAACTCCCGTTGGGAAAATTACCTGGCTGTTGACAATGGCAACGCCGTCAGGCTTTAGGTAGCTTATCCAGCGCAAAGCTTCTAATTGTTCAAAAGCAATTAGCACATCTGCCCCGCCTTTTTCGATAACAGGGGAGAAAACCTTGTCGCCATAGCGCACATGGGTGGACACTGCCCCGCCACGTTGGCTCATGCCGTGTATTTCGCTCATCTTAACATCATATCCTGCGGCTAATAAGCCATTTGAAAGGATTTTGCCAGCCAAAATTGTTCCTTGACCGCCAACCCCCACTAATAATACAGATTTTGCCATAAATTCCATTACCTCCTAATCAAAATATCGGCTTGCTTTAAAAATTTCCTTCGATGGCACATTTAACAATTCCGAGAATGTCATGGGGTTACTGTGCAGAAAATCCTCCACAATAGTTCGCCCAAAAGAGTAACCCAAACACCAAGGCAACCCCTCATCTTTATCACCAAACATATATTTGGCGTGGACAGCTTGGTCTGTACTGTGCAGTATCGGCTTGATTTCATTCCAATAAACATCATCACGCGGCTGGTTCCAGCTGGGCGATAGGCCTGGAAACAGGCTCATTGCGAACAAATCTGCCTGTCCTTCGGTTATCATATACTCCAAAAATGAACCAGTCAAGCCCTCTCCACCACGCTGCACATACCAATGATGACCCCAAATGTTGTGATGATATTCGTGGGCAAACACAAAGGGCAACCACCGTTCCCAATCATCCGCCAGCGGGTTTATGTTTATAACCACATTGCCAAATACCGAAGTTCCCACAACCCCGCTTTGCCACTCTCTAACACGCTCGTTGCTGTTGCAGATGGGAAAAAGTGCCACAAGTATCGGGTCATCATCATCCGAAGGCAGGGCGGCGGTTATTTGTTCAAGCTCCAGCTTTAAATTGACAATATCCAGCTTTTCAAGCTTGTCCAACTGTACTTTCAAACTCTCCAAATCCTTAATGGGCTTCGGTTGCTTAAAGCTTTGGTCGAAAGGGGCGTGCTGGGCAATGTCTGCCCAAAAAGGCTCAATCATATGCTTTGCCCAGTCACCATCTTTCAAAAATTCTCTTGAATTCTCAAAAGTTGTAATTACATTTATTTCCATTAATTTTGCTCCTATTTTTTAACAATTGCATTTACAGGGCAAACCTGGGCGCAGACGGTGCAGCCAACACAGCTGTTGTCGATGCGGGAAACTTTGCCGTCCATGGAAATGGATGGGCAGCCCACTCTGATGCAGGCTTTGCAACCCACGCATTTGTCATTAACAACGAATTTATCTTTAAACAGGTTTTCGCCAAATTCTTTGTACTCGGCTTCGCCCATTGGCTTTAGGACGCACGGCCAGCGGGTGATGATGATGCTTGGTTCATCGCGGTTATATGCCGCGTCTAGCACCTCGCGCATAGCTTTGAGGTCGTTGGGGTTTACTGTGTCAACATGTTTTGCGCCAAGGGCTTTACAAACCGTTGCAATATCCATTTCGTGGGCAGGGTCGCCATAGGCAGATTTACCAGTTCCTGGATGCTCTTGCTGACCCGTCATCCCCGTGATGCGGTTATCCAAAATAACACAAATGGTCTTGGAATTATTATACAAAACCTCAATAAGGCTGTTAATGCCCGTGTGGAAGAAGGTAGAGTCGCCCATAACCCCTACAACGCGGGTGTTTTTACCAGCCTGCTCCATAGCCACTTGAGTGCCGTGGGCAGCAGAGAAGGCAGAACCCATGCAGATTACATAATCAATAGCGTTAAAAGGCGGCGCAAAGCCTAGGGTGTAGCAACCGATGTCGCCTGCTACTATGGTATCTTTGCGCTTTGCAAGCTCGGCAAAAAAGCCGCGGTGAGGGCAACCAGAGCAAAGAACAGGTGGGCGCGGCGGCACATCTTCCGTCTTAACATCTGTTACTGGCATAGCTTCGCCGAAGATGGCTTTGCGAAGCACATCTGGGGTTTTCTCGCCATATGGCGGGTCGATGCTGATGCACTCATAACCGTTTTTCATTACCCAGTCTGCAATATAAGGGTCGTTCTCCTCAATTATGTAGACTTTGTCGTGACCCATTTTGTAAAATTCGTGAAGCTTGGCATCTGGCAATGGATGGGTGAAGCCCAGTTTTAGGTAGGTTGCGCCATCACCAAAAACCTCTTTAGCAAAATTGACGCACATGCCAGAAGCGATAACCCCGATTTTGCCGCCTTTTTCAATATGGTTAAGAGGCGTTTTTTCAGAGAAGTCTTTAAGCTTTTTCATGCGCTCTTCAACCACTTTGCGAAGCTCCACAGCAAAAGTGGGGATTGGAAGGTATTTGCGCACATTTTTTTCGTAAGGACGGTGAGGTACTTCCTCCCGTGGGCTTAGGGTAACAGCGGATTTGCTGTGTGCCACACGGGTTGTAATGCGTATCATCACAGGCGTGTCAAAATCTTCCGACAGCTGGAAAGCCGCCTTCATCATGTCAAGACATTCTTGGCTGTCAGATGGCTCTAACATTGGCACTTTAGAGGACTGGGCATAATACCTATTGTCCTGCTCGTTTTGGGAGCTGTGCATACCAGGCTCGTCAGCGGTAACCAGCACCATGCCAGCGTTTGTGCCTGTGTAGGCGAAAGTGAACAAGGGGTCTGCCGCCACATTAACGCCCACGTGCTTCATAGCACATACAGAGCGAGAGCCGCCAACAGCCGCGCCACAAGCTGCTTCCAGGCTGACCTTCTCATTAGGTGCCCACTCTGCGTAAATTTCTTTGTAGGTCAGCAGGTTTACCAAAATTTCCGTGCTTGGCGTGCCTGGATATGCCGATGCAAATTTCGCGCCAGCCTCCCATGCGCCGCGTGCAAGGGCTTCATTGCCCGTCATCAAAACTTTTTCCATTTTTATCCTCCTAAAATTAATCTTTTAGTATGTTAATTAGTTGTTCTTTTAGTTTTGGTACGCTTTCTTTCACGACCATCCAAAGTAGGTTCATTTTCAAAGACTCGTATTCGTGTGCCAAAAAGTTTCTGGCATCTCGCATATCTTTCCATGGCACTTGGCTATACTCTTCCTTTAAATCCTCAGAAAGCCTTTTGGAAAGCTCTCCTATTTGGAGGATGGTTAAAGCGCAAGCGCGGTGTATTACAGAGTTTTCTTCAAAACCAGAGAAATGCAAACCATCAACATAACCTTCAATGTCATCAGAATAACTTATCATTTTTTTGATGATGACTTTATCCTTCTCTTTCATAAATCACCTTACCCGTCCTTGCTACCTCAATATCAATCCTACCATTGTTTGCGATGTCCATTTTATGAATAATGTCTACTCCTGTATCTAAAGAGTCCATTACATCAGTAATTCTTCCATAAATTGCCAAGGCAGACCAGCCCGTAATCTCTGGCAAGGTGTCTATAACCAAATCAACATCACTGACTTCGGTTGCTGTGCCTTTTGCGTACGAACCAAACAAAACAGCCTTGGTAACGCCGTTTTCTTCAAACACAGGGGTCAGTTTTTTGGTTATTTCTTCGATGGTCAACACGTTATCGCCTCCTGATTTAGGCATCATCATCCCTCGTGGGGGTTGCGTTTGGTGTGCGGTGTGTGGCTATTCTACCGCAAGGGCTAAAGCCATACTCGCCACCTTTTCCTCTGTCGATGCTCCACGTGAAACAAGAACAATAGGAACTCTCGCCCCTAACACACAGCCAGCCATAACAGCCTGCCCCATATAAATTAAAGATTTGCCAAGGATGTTGCCGCTGGCGATGTTAGGCGCAATGAAAAGGTCGGTTTCCCCTGCAATTTCGCTGTCGAAGCCCTTTAGCTGTGCAGATTTTTTGCTGACGGCAAGGTCAAAAGCAATTGGGCCTTCCACGATGCAACTGCCAAATTCCCCTTCTTTTGCCCGCTTGGCTATTTTTTGGGCATCTACGGTTTCCTGCATTTTGTCGCTGACGGTTTCAACAGCGCACAACATGGCGGTTTTCGGCTGTTCATAACCAACAGAGCGCAAAAAACCCAAGGCATTTTTCAAAATATTTGCCTTTTGCTCCATATCTGGATTTGTTACCATGCCCCCATCGGTTACAAACATAAGTTTGTGGTAATTAGGGGTTTGAAACGCGCCCAAATGCGACATTAAGCCCCCAAGACCAATGCCCTTTTGCTTGTCCACCACAGCTTTTAACAGCTCCCCCGTTGGCAGGCCGCCCTTCATCAAAACGCTGCCCTTGCCGTCTTTAATAAGCTGCACCGCCTCTTCTGCCGTGCCGCCAAGAACGTGGTTAACACCCCATTTTTCGTTGGCAAGGCGCAAAGCCTCCATAGATGCGTCATCAGCGTTGCCAGCAAGGACAATGGTGGGCTTCTTTGCCATATTTGCCATTTTTGTTTCTAATTGTGCAAAATTTTTAATCATTTGTGTTCTCCTTTCCGAAGGTGGTTTCTTGTATTGTTTTCAAAAGCTCTTCTTTGCCCTGTTTTGTTTCGCTTGAAAAGGGTATCATTAGCGTGGCTGTAGGCTCGCCAAGGGCTTCGCGTATAATTTTCACATGTTTTGCAATTTGGCTGCGCTTCAGCTTGTCCATTTTGGTAAGGACGTAAATGATGGGTATTTCATAGTGTTTCAGCCATTCTATCATTTGCAAATCCTGCACACTTGGCTTGTGGCGAATGTCCAAAAGCTGGATAATGCCCTTTAACTGCTCTCGGTTTTTAAGATAGCCCTCAATCATTTTGCCCCAGCTGGCAATTTCTTCCTTAGGACCTTTGGCATATCCATATCCTGGCAAATCCACAAAATACATTTTGTCATCAATGTTGTAAAAGTTTATTGTGCGGGTTTTCCCTGGGCTTCCGCTTACCCTTGCCAAAGCTTTTCGGTTTATCAGGCTGTTTATCAAAGAGGACTTGCCCACATTAGACCGCCCAACAAACGCCATTTCGGGCATTTCCATCTCTGGAAAACCCTCATGTTTCACAGCCACTGCCGCCAAGTTTACATTTATAATCTTCATCTTGCGCATCTCCTGTTTTTGTGTTAAAATAGATATGAGGTGTTACCATGACAAAAATTTTATTTATATCCCCTCCGCGCATGTCGCGGGATATGATGGCAGCCCGGGTTATGGCAGAGGCGCGCAGTGCTGGCGTGATGATTGATATTAAAACCATGACGGACAGAGAAGGGTTTATATACTTGGCATCTGACAAATGTGATGCAGAGTTGATAATGCTTTGCCCCAACCTGCGGTTTTTGATTAACAAAAATGAGGGGGCAGAGCTTTTAAAGAAGCTCCCGCTAATTGTCATCCCCAGCTCTGTTTTTGGCAGCCTAGACGGAGCGGCACTTTTAAGAACCATCAGCCACGCCATCGAGGGGTGCTAATCACACACATCAAAAAGGGCGTAAAAAACACGCCCCTCTTTCTATTCGCCTTTTTTATTCCGTTGCATCAGGTCTGACACAACCGCTTTAGGGTCTTTCCCTTCAAATAAAACCTTGTTAACCTCTTCAACAATTGGCATGTCAACGCCATATTTCTGTGCCAAAGCAAGAACGGTGGGGGCTGTGTTTATGCCTTCCACTGCCATGTTAACCTCGGCAAGCACCTGCTCCACGCTTTTGCCGCGGGCAAGAAGGTTGCCGCCGCGCCAGTTGCGGCTGTGTTTGCTTGTTCCTGTTACAATCAAATCACCAATGCCAGAAAGCCCCGCAAAAGTCTGCATTTCAGCCCCCATGGCAATGCCAAGACGGGCAATTTCTGCAATACCGCGGGTTAGCAAAGCCGCCTTTGTGTTGTCACCATAGCCTAAACCGTCAGAAATTCCCGCCGCAAGGGCAATGACGTTTTTGAGCACGCCCCCAAGCTCCACCCCCACAATGTCTGTGCTGGTGTACACACGGAAGTTGTTGCCGCTGAAAATATCTTGAACAACAGCAGCGGTTTCTGGGCAGGAAGAGCCAACCGTTACCATTGTTGGCAAAAAACGGCTAACCTCTTCCGCATGGCTAGGGCCTGACAAACAGGCGATTTTGCACTGGGGCGCAAGGTCTTGCAAATATTCGGTAATGCGCATTAAAGGCTCTTTAATAAGCCCTTTAGATGCGTTAACAATAATTTGACCTTCATTTAAATGAGGGGTGATAATTTTCATTTTTTCGGGAATGTCCTTAGAGGACAAAACCAACAAAACCACATCCCCCGCCTTTGCCGCCACCTTTTCATCCGCCGTAATGGTAATATCCCCAGGGATGACAATGCCAGGCAGAGAACGCTGGTTAACCCGCTCTCTATCAAGCATGGCGGCAAGGGATTCGTTGGGTTCCCACATGGTAACTTTGTGCCCGTTTTTATGTAACAAGCAAGCCAGGGCAATGCCCCAACTTCCAAACCCAAGTACGGTGACTTTTTTCATGGGATGAACCCCCTCTCTAAACAACGAAATAACAGGCTTAACGTACTTTATGTACCTGGGCGATGGACTGCATATCACTGTAAAAGTGATTTAAATCCTCTTCGCCCTGAACTTCCCATATGTTTAGGAATTTATTATACATCTCTTGTGCTGTGCTGGTTTCCGACACTTGATACAGCTCTTGAATACTGTGGATAATATCCCGAACCATTTCTTCTCGGTTTTTGGCAAGCTTTTCTGCGTCCAAAATTTCATCACGGATAGCCCCCAGCTCGCTGTCCAACACATGAGCCGCCTCTGCCGCCTTAACCAAGCGGGAAGCAATGTTTTCGGGGATAATGCCCTGGTATTTATAGCGCAGTCCATGCTCTGTCACAGCCCAAAAGTTCATGGCAAGGGTGCGGATTTGAATTTCTGCCCGCACAGTCTGCTTGCCGAAAACCGTGTTTAAATTATATTCTACCACAAAATGGTAACTGCGGTAGCCGCTTGGCTTATGCGACCTTACAAAGTCTTTTTCCTTCACCACCCGCATATCATCCCGCGAGTTAATAAGCCTTGTGATAATGAAAATATCATCCACAAAGCGGCATATAATGCGCACCCCCACAATGTCATCCATCTCACTAAAAGCTCTGTCAATAGGAATTTGTTTGCGGTGGGCTTTCGCCATTATAGAAGGCACGGTTTTAACCCGTGTTTCCACGGAAAAAATAGGCGTTCGGTTTTCCGCCTGCGTAAACTGTAGGGCGAGATTGTTAAATTTTGCTCTCAGCTCGTCTGCTGTTTGATGATATGGGAGCAGCTCCCGTTCCCAGTCCATAACTACAGCACATTTTGGTCAATAAGTTGGACAAGACCAAGTAAATCAGGCTTCGCAAGTTGCGCCGTTGCCCCAAGGGATTCGCCTTTAACCCGCATCTGCTCGTTAATTGTAGATGAGAAAATGATAACAGGCAAATGGCGCAAACTTTCATCATTGCGGATAAGCTTCAAAAGCCTATGACCGTCCATTTTAGGCATTTCCACATCAGTAACAATCAATTTAACAAAATTTTCGATAGGCTCGCCTGTGGCTTTAAAGCTTTGCAGGGCATCCCACGCCTCTTGCCCGTTTTGAAGCATGGTAAGGTTGGTGTAACCCGCCTGCCCAAGGGCTTCAACCAAGGCTTTGTTTATGGCTTGGGAATCGTCTGCCATTAAAATAGGCTTGTCAGACAAATCTCTCTTGCCAAGCTTGGACAGCTCTTCCAATTGTATTCCAGACTCTGGTGAAATATCCGCCAAAACCTTTTCAAAATCCAAAATGGTGATAAGCTTGTCCTTCACACGGGCAATTCCCGTGGCAAGCCCATCTTGACCGCCATAAATTGCCGCATCTGGCTTTTCAATCATATCCCAGCTTAAACGGTGAATTTCCTCCACCGCATGGACATGAAAAGCAGACAAAACTTTGTTAAAGTTTGTCACAATAAAAATGTCCTTGGTAACATCTGGCGACTCTGGATGACCCAGATATGCAGGCAGATTGATAAGGGTCATCATCAGCCCGCGGGGATTGAAAACGCCTTCAACAAAGGGGTTGGCGTTTGGCATGGGCGTAACTTCATGGTACTTCATAAGCTCAACAATTTTAGCCACATTAATGCCGTAAAAACGCCCATCAATGGTAAATTCCAAAATCTCAAGCTCATTAGTGCCCGACTCTAAAAGTATCTCGTGCTTTCTTCTCTCTGGCATGGCTACCTCCTGAATTATATGAAAGGTATTTTAGATTAAACCTATTATAACATAATAACATTTAACTTGCAATATGTCCACTGCATTTTTTTAGACACTTCACAAAATTACCTTCAATGGCATATATTGGCTAATAAAGACGGGCTACCGTTCCAGACTGTAAATTCATCACCCCACACCCCCTACACCTAATCCCGCGACCAAACAACGTCATCCCGCACCACCCACGCTCCCTATACGTCATCCCGCGCTTGACGCGGGACCCCATCAGCACTAACTAGCCCCTACAGTATGGGGCTTGGAACAACTGACGAGGCCCCGTGTCAAGCACGGGGTGACGCGTTGCGTCAGATTGCGGGTCAAGCCCGCAATGACGTTATGGATGACGTTACGATGAACTTTATCTACGCTTTGAAACGGTCTAACGCCCTTCTGTTGTAAGTGCGAGTGGTCGCAGAATGCGACTGTCTTTCGGCGCGTGCGCCCCATTCCCATTCCCATTCACCTTCTCCTTTTCATTAACATTTAAATTCTCATTTTCATTTCCATTAGGTTCTTCGTGGGATAACCTAAGGTTATTATTTTTAGACGGGCGACCACCCTTTATTCCATCCTTAAACTTCTTATTGTTAGCATCTACCTGAGGCACAGCCATTGTAAATACGGCATTTGCAGCCCCTTTCACCTCCAACAACTCTTCATCAAGGGCATAAGCCACAATAGCATCATATGCAGAAAGTTTTAAACTTTTTGGTAATTTTTTAATGGCTTCATAAAAACTTCTGTAAAAAACTAAACTATCTCTCATGTTATTTCTCCTTTAGATTAATTA
>WQSI01000051.1 GCA_009787945.1 Defluviitaleaceae bacterium | reverse complement strand
AAGCCACACAGAAGCCGAGGGAACAACCATAAAGGAGGAATGTAATGTGGAAGGCATTTATATAAGCGGAGTTGTGACAAATGCAAATATCGCCCGCCTGTCAATTTCTGGAATACAAGATGCCCCAGGGGTGTGGTTTAAAATTTTTGATGCCATGAACAAGGCAGACATAGCCATTGATTTTGTATACCAAACAAAACACGCAAACGGCACAAAGGACATTAGCTTTATTGTGGACATAACAAGGCTTGATGATGCCCTAAAAGCAATCGAAACAAATGCCCACAAACTGCCCCACGAAGCCGTAACCCACGACACAGACATGGCAAAAATCTCCGCTGTGTCAACAGGAATGGCAACAAACCCAGGCGTTCCCAGCCTAATGTTTGAGGCTCTCTACAATTCAGGCATAAACATCGACAGCGTGTCCACTTCAGAAATCCGCGTGTCTGTCCTCATCCACAAAGACCAAGCAGAAACCGCCGCAAACATCATCCATAAAAAATTCCAAGACGAAAACCTGATTAGGGGGTGACTGTATGCTCTCCCCCCGTCATCCCGTGCTTGACACGGGAACCCATATGTCATTCCAAGCCCCTACCGTATGGGGCTAGGAACAACTGACAAGACCCCGCATCAAGCGCGGGGTGACGGTTTAAGGTTGTGGGATGACGGTTAAATGAAGGGGCGGAATGACGTTTTAAAGTGTACGGTAACGATTGTAGGGGCGCATATTATGCGCCCGTTGCATTATAAACGTATTTTCATTAATATTACGTTTGCCCAACAGCGGGCGCATAATATGCGCCCCTACGCAGTGTATGCAAACCCGTCATCCCGTGCTTGACACGGGAACCCATATGTCATTCCAAGCCCCTACCGTATGGAGCCAGGAACAACTGACAAGACCCCGCATCAAGCGCGGGGTGACGGATTAAGGCTTCGGGGTGACGGTTTAAAGGTTGCAGGGTAACAAAACTGTAACACCCACCCACCAAAAAAATACTTGACACAAAATACCTATCATGGTATAATGGGTGAAGGAGGTGAACTAGCTATGAAAAAGATTAGACTTGCAATTTTGACTGCAGCTTTCGTCATACTAATGCCAATAACACTTCTCGCAACTACAGCTAACCCCCGCCCAATACAAGAAATGCAGGCGGATGGAACACCAATTACCCTTCATTTGAGGGGAACAAGCTCCTTTTCTTGGTGGGAGGACACAAGAGGAAACCTTGTTGTCTTTGATGAAACAACTTTGAATTGGTACTATGCACGGGCAACCCACAATGACCTGCTCGCTACAGAACATCTAGCAGGCCAGCCAGTGGTTTCTGACGTGTTTGAGCCAATTCAGCGCGGCGCAATTCGTCACCTCGTCGAAGGCGCATGGCGCATTGATGTGGTTGACCTTAACTTGGAAGGTCCATCAGTGCCAGGCGCACCAGTGTTGCCAAATGGCGGCAGAACCCTACAACCTGGGGATATGCTTCCAACGCCAGTGCAACCAAATGTGACGCCACAGCCGCCTACCCGTCCAATCAGGCCACCTGGTAGCGGGCAGCCGTCTGGACCGCCAGAACAAGGGCCAGCGCAGCCACCACCAACAATCAACAATGTTAGCGTGTTACGGGATATGTTTTCTATGACAACCCCTGGCATGGTGCAACTAGGAGCTAACCCATCTAACGTAGGTGGGGGCTCCTGGGCATTTGCACCTGGTATTCCAGGCTTTCCTGGCAGCATTGACGAACAGCGTGAAATTGTGCCTGGTCGCCCAGGTCAAACAACTATGCCAGAGCCAAACGGTCCTGGTATGCCACGGCAATCTGCGCCAAACTTCCGCCCAGAAGCGGTAACGCCAGATAACCAACGGCTTATAGTGATTATGGTTGACTTTGATAACATCCAAATGGCGGAAAACCAAGCTTTTTACCACAACAAATACTTCGGAAGAACGCCGAATACAAACACTGTTGCGAACTTTTTCCATGACATGTCTGGTGGGCGCAATATTTTTGTGCCAGCTGGCCGCGTTACTAGCGGCGGAAACTTCACAGCAAACGGCAGAAATGTCACTGTTCGCCCGTCCTCCCATGATGGTGTTGTCCATGTAACCGTCCATACGGCACATCACATGCCAAACTGGTCAAGATATTCTGGCAACGCCCATGTGTCCACCCGCGAAGTTATCAATTCTGTTGTAAATGCCGTCCATCAAGCGGGACTTAACTTTGCAGGCGTCACCACTTCGGTGATTTTTGCAGGGGGCGAAGCGGCAGATAACTACAACGCAGGCGGAAGAGGTCAGGTTTGGGCTCATGCTTGGAGCTTTGCTGGTTCTTATGTTGGACAAGCAGGGTGGTTGCAATTTATCACATACGGCGAAACCCAGTCCAGAGGTATAACAATGGGTATCGGCACTGCCGCCCACGAGCTTGGTCACATTCTTGGTCTGCCAGATTTGTACTGCTTGTTTGGCGAAAGCATGGGTCTTGGTCCTTACAGCCTTATGGCTCACGGTAACTGGTCCATGGCACCTGGCGACCCAGCTCCTGGCCACACGCCAACCCCATTTGATGCTTGGTCTTTAATGCAACTTGGTTTCATCAACCCAATTGTTGTTGAGGGAACTGATTGGCAGGGTCAAGTGCACGCCGCCGCTCCAAACGGCAGCACAGCCAACCAAAACATTGTTTTGGTAGCAAGCCGCACCTGCAACTACCAATTTTTCCTAATTGAAAACCGTCAAATGAACACCAGATGGGATGCAGGGCTTTACGGATGGTTTGGCTTCCCTGCAAACGCGCCTCTTGCGGCATCTTCTGCCCCTGGCGTACCCCCTGGCACACAGCGCGGCACAGGCGGCTTGCTCATCTACCACATCGACATTCGTGGGGAAGAGCATACCGTAACAATCCGCGAAGCTGACGGAAGCAGATTTTTGTTAAACTCTCTTTCCAATTGGAATAATTTTGGGGACCATTTCCACTCTGCCCCCAACTTCTCCACCCTTCACGCAAACCAGTTTTACACGGTTCAGGGCGTTTCCCAACAAACCAATGTTGGCATAACCACCCCAAGCCAAAGAGGAGCAACAATGGAATTGCACATTAAAATGGGCCCTGCCTCCACTGGCGGAGACCGCGCCCCCATTGCAACTTTATAACATTGTTCTGTATCTTCAGAGGTGCAGCCTCAAAAAATGCCGACAAGTTGCGTCGGCATTTTTTGATTTACAACAAACCCCAGCTCGTCATCCCGCGCTTGACGCGGGAGCCCGTCAGCACTAACAAGCCCCTACTATAGTGGGCTAGGAATGACATGTGGGGTCCCGTGTCAAGCACGGGATGACGCGTTGCGTCAGATTGCGGGTCAAGCACGGGGTGACGCTGTAGGACACTTCGTCTACAGTCTGAAATGCCGACAATACTGCGTCGGCATTTTTTGATTTACAATTTTAAAGAAGGGGCGTTAAAAATATGAAAAGGAAATGGCAGACTTAAAAATTCCTTACAATAATCATAAAAAGGCGGAGGCGGCGGATTCCATGGACATGGGGGCTTAGGGGGCTTGGGAGTTTCTCTAATGTCAATATCCACAGTATTACTAGGAATTGTCATCTCCACTGGGGCAACCCCCTCAATTATCAAAGCCTGATAGGTCATCTCAGCAGTATTGCTTGCCCTGCCAACAGCAACAGCTTTTGCAGAAAAGCTTATGGAAATGCTGTTATTCGGGGGCAAATCAGGCAAAGAAAACCCCGAATTCGGGTCATAATCTGGATATGCCACCCCACCAATTTCCACAGAGCCAGAAACAAATGTAACCTCATTCGGCAAAACATCCTGGAAAATAATATTGGTTTTGGTGGTGGCTGTGTTATTTTCAAAAACTATTTGAAAACTTATCTCATCACCCACCACCGCATCAGTGGCACTAACAGCCTTCGTCAACAAGGGCGGATTGATAACAGCAGGAAACAGCCCAACATCATCAATTGCATAGTCGTTGCCGCTTGCCGCATTGCCCATGCTATAAAACTCCACAGTTATTTCGCTGTTATTGCCCGAGTTTATTAAAGTGCCAATTTGCCGCCATTCAGGCTGATTAAGATTTGCGGGAATGTCAGCCCCTAGGTTTTTATCATAAAGAACAGTGCCGTCTTGGGCGGTGATGGTAACAGCCAGCTGCGGGTTAACCCGCCCCGCCACCTTAATAAGGTTCAAAATCCAGGTTAAAAAAATATAGTATGTGTTTGGCACAACCGCCACAGTGTCGCGAAAAAACACCCCGCCAATGTTCGCTCCATTTATAACCATCATCCTGCCTGTTTCGTTGCCTGTGGTTCGGTCTGGAACACGCCACCAAGTTTCCCTTTGGTTATACAGGTTGTTATTTAAAATATTTTGTATTGTAAACTCTCCATCTATAGGGCTTTGCCCCCCGCCTACAGGCAAAGTGTAGGTAAATCCTGGGTTTATGTTGGGATAGGGATTGGGATTTGCCCCTGTCATCCCTGACGTTCCCGCTGTAAACCCTCCAAAACTGCCGCCATCTGCGTCATTAATTAGATTGGCTGTCCAGTCTACCGTCACCGTTGGTTGAATTTGTATGGGAGAATATTGCACAGGTCCATTGTTAATATGCTGCCCTGTAACGCCAGAATCAGGCACAGTGACCAGGATTGTGTTTCGGGAAACACAGTCAAGACCAGTAGCCCCCGCTGGCGGATTTGCCACATACCCTTCCAAAGGCGGAACAGCAGGGATTGCAGGGCTTCGCGCCACCGCCTCATTTCCAAAGTTGCCAGTTAGAGAGAAAGGGCCAGCATCCCCAAATGCCTCCACAATGGCATAATTGCCATATGGCACATTGGTAAAGGAAAACACTCCACCAGATGATGTCAGAACTGCCAACCCCAAACCATTGTCAACATTTTCCAAAACTATCGGTACATTTACAATGCCAGGCAAGCCAGCTGTCGCATTTGAGCGCGCCCCATCATAGAAAAGATGCCCAGATACAGTTGCCACAAAAACACGCCCTTTGTAATGGGTTTTATCATCATATGCAAAGAGCGTCAGGTTTGTTCTATAAAATTAGGTAACTCTACACGACACCCCGTAGGGGCGCATATTATGCGCCAACAGCGTCAATAAAATCCTCAAGAAAAACGCGCCATCTTACAATCATTTCTTGTATGTCAACTCCATAAACCTCTTCAAAACTTTGTTGCCCCAAATGAAGGCTCATATAATTTTGCACCCCGTAATTTTCTATCAAATACAAGACAAAAGAGCCAGCAGTGGGATGAGTACCAATTTCCGCAATTTCCGAGCCAAAGCCTAACCTTCTATTGGTTTCTGCCTCCCCCTCATAATCCCTGTGGTGCAGCCAGTGGTACGCCATCAAATGCGCCAAACCAGCCGTGTCAAAGTCTGCCATTAGCCTGCTCCAAGCGGCATTTGCCAAGCCCTGGTCACCCAGGATTTCATACAGGGCAACGGTGTAAGACCCAAAGCCAAACCGCTGGTTTTCCAGCTTCCACTGGTAACTTTTGCCATGGATTTGCCTGTCGTAAGCATCGTGAAAACGCTCCATCGCCATGGCTATCCCCTCTTCAAATTCAAAAGCCCCAATGTCGCCCCCGCGCGCCCACAGCGAAATAAAATGGGTAATTTCATGGACAAAAGATGAGGGCTGGCTGGCTGCAAAGTTAAATATTCTAATCCAGCCATCTTGTGGAAAAGCATCAATGTTATTATGCGGGCTATCATTGTAGATTACAAAAACATCCACAGGCTGAAAATGAAAGTCTGCAAACTCTGCAAAAAAGTCTTTCGCAAACCTTGCCCCGTCATCAAAATAGCTAATGTAGTTATGGATTGTTTGCTGGTCAAGGTTCTTTGTAGATGGCAAAAACAGGAAATGGTAATTGGCGTAGGCTGTGCGGGCTGAAATTCTATAGTCATATGTTATATTTGTCGGGTGAAACCGAAAGGCTGCGCTTCCACCGAAATGCAAGCTAAGGGCGCACATTGGCAAGCCCGCAAACTCGTAATATAATTGTGATGACAGTTTATTAGCAAGAAAGGCTTGCCCATCAGCATAAAGCCGCGCAATATAAGCCAATTGGTCACTTTCAATCAAGAAAGCAACGAAATTGTAGGCGGTGGCAATAGCATGCAATTGTTCGTCACTGCCCCATGTGGCAGGGGCAAAGCTGGCATCGCCAAAATACGCCATGGGTTGGGCGTTAAGCGGGGTTTCCCAAATGTCAAGCCCAACCTGCGACCTTGCCACAGCCTCCAGCCCAACATAAAGCCACAAGGGCAACCTGTCACCATTCAAACGGCTAATCAACCGCCCAACAGAATTTGCTTTTTTAGGATTAACGAAAATGTTACGACCATTATCAAACTGCCGATGTTCAGATGTTTCNGTGTAGAAGAAAATCTCCAGCGGAATGGTCTGAAAATCAACCAACTCGCCAATTTTCCCGATAATTCGCTCCTGATTCAAAGCTAATTCTGAATTTTCTTCGAAATTATCTGTGGTGAAAAAATACTGCCTGTCCAGAGCCTGGGTCATGGTGACAAAGCCGAAATTTTCAAGGGAAGCGCCTGTCCTTTGAAGGTCAATTGAGAGGGTTTGCGGGGGCTGCAAATACCCCTCCCTTTCGCCAGAAGAACAACCACAACCCGCCAGCATCAGCCCAATCAAAAGAGGGATTGCCAAAAATCTTATTTTCATAATACCCCCCTCATTAAAGTGTAAACAAGTCTAACTGCTCCGTTTCTGGTATGCCATCCAGCACCCCATTTTCTTTCAACAGTTGTATAACATTTTTATTAACCTTTGTGCGGCTTTTCAAATCCTCAACCGAGAAGAACTCCCCTTCCTTGCGGGCTTCCACAATAAGCTGGGCAACGGCTTCACCAAGCCCCGCTACAGAGCATAAAGGCGGCATCAGCCCCTGGTCGGTTATCAAAAACTTATCAGCAGATGCGGTGTAAATGTTCAGGGGCGCAAAGCCAAGCCCACGGTTATACATTTCGTTTACAAGCTCCAAAAGGGTAACAGACTTCTGGTCTTTGGCACTGGCATCCTTGCCTAGGTTTTGTATTCGTTGCATTTCGTTTTTAATTGCCACCTGACCCTTGCACATCTTCTCAAAGTCAAATTCATCACTTTTTACCGAGAAGGCGGCGGCATAAAACGCCAAAGGATGGTGGATTTTGTAGAAGGCATAACGGACAGCCATGGACACATACGCCACCGCATGACCTTTAGGGAACATATATTTAATTTTGCGGCAACTTTCAATATACCATTTCGGCACTTTATGGGAGAGCATCAAAGCTTCTTCCTCTTCATTAACGCCCCGCCCTTTCCGCACTTTTTCCGTGATGTTGAAGGCATCTTTGTCCGCAAGCCCCTTAGAAATCAGATACAACATAATATCATCACGTGTGGAAATTATTTCCTTTAGGGATAGTTTTTTCTCCTTCATCAGCTCTTTGCCGTTGTTAAGCCACACATCCGTACCATGGGAAAGCCCAGAAATACACACCAAATCTGCAAAAGACTTAGGGTTGGTATCTCCCAACATCTCCCGCACAAAGCTTGTTCCAAATTCTGGAAGCCCAAGGGCAGTTGCCTTGCTAAACTGGGCTATGGTTTCCTTGTCCCCCAAATCCACCTCCATGGGGTCAATGCCAGTGTAATCTTTTAAAAGCTTTAGCACTGTGGGGGCATCGTGTCCAAGAAGGTCCAGTTTCAGCAGGTTTTCATGGATAGAATGATAGTCAAAGTGGGTGGTTATTACGTCAAGCTTTTTCTGGTCATTGGCAGGGCGTTGTATAGGCGTAAACTCATAAATACTGCGCCCTTTCGGCACAACCATCAGCCCGCCAGGGTGCTGCCCTGTTGTCCGCTTAATCCCCTCACAACCCACAGCAAGACGGTTAATTTCCGCGGCGCGCTCCACCCTGCCCTTGCCCTCAAGATACTTTTTAACATATCCAAAAGCGGTTTTATTTGCCACAGTAGAAATTGTTCCCGCCTTGAAAACATAACCCTCCCCAAGAAGCTCCTCCGCATAGGCGTGGGCGGTGGACTGATATTCCCCAGAAAAGTTAAGGTCAATATCAGGCTCTTTGTCACCATCAAAGCCCAAGAAGGTTTCAAAAGGAATGGAATGACCTTCACGGCTCATGGGAATGTTGCAATTTGGGCATTTAGCAGAAGGCATGTCGCAACCAGATGCCCCTGCAAACCGCTTAACCTGCTCCGAATCAAAATCTGAATACTTACACTTACTACAAACATAATGAGGCTCAAGAGGGTTAACCTCTGTAATTCCAGACATTGTAGCAACAAGGCTAGAGCCGATAGAACCCCGCGAGCCAACGGTGTACCCATCCACCATAGACTGTTTAACCAGCTTTTGAGCAATTATGTACATAACGGCAAAGCCGTTTTTAATGATGCTGTTAAGCTCCTTTTCAATCCGCGCCGACACAATGGGGGGCAGGCTATCCCCGTAAATCTCACGGGCGCGCCCCCACACCATCTCCTCAAGCTCCTTATCCGAGCCTTCGATAATGGGGGGATATGTGCCTTTAGGAATTGGGCGTATGCCCTCGTCAATCATATCAACTATGTTGTTCGGGGTCGTCACAACCACATCAAAAGCCTTTTCTTCCCCAAGATAGGAAAATTCTTCAAGCATCTCTTCTGTTGTACGGAAGTATAGAGGGGCTTGGTTGTCCGCATCTTTAAAGCCGTTGCCTGTTTGGATTATTGTGCGGTAAATTGCGTCCTCAGGGTCCATAAAATGGACATCCCCAGCGGCAACCACAGGCTTTGAGTATGTTTCCCCATATTCCACAATTTTTTTGTTAATTTCAGCCAGTTGCTCCATGCTGTCCACCTGCTTATCCCGCAACAAAAATTCGTTATTAGCAAGAGGTTGAATTTCAAAATAATCATAAAAATTAGCAATTTCTTCAATTTTCTCAATAGATGCATCTTCCCGCACAGCGGCGTGAAGCTCCCCTTGTTCGCAAGCCGTGCCAAGAAGCAAGCCCTCACGAAGGTCAATTAGGCGGCTTTTGGGTATGCGAGGGTATCTGTTAAAAAATTCCAAATGCGACATAGACACAAGCTCATAAAGATTGCGCATCCCCGCCTGATTTTTAACGAGAATTGTAGCATGTTTAGGGCGCAAGCTTTTAACATCAATATCCTTAGAATACCGCAGGTTTATCATGTCCAGGGTTTCAATTTCCCGCTGTTTTAAAATTTCAATTTGCTGGGAAAAAATTTCAGCCAAAGCCTTAGCATCATCACTGGCACGGTGATGGTTTTCCAGGGTGACATTGTGATGCTTCGCCATTGCCGCAAGGCCATGACGGTGAAGGTTAGGAAACAAGGCGCGGGACAGTTGCAATGTGCACAAATAGGGATTGTCCACATGATAGCCATAATTTGCCCCGTGATGCTCCAAAAAGCCCATATCAAAGTCTGCATTATGGGCAACAAGGATGCTATCCCCTACCCAATCCATAAACTGGGGCAAAACCACGTCCAAAGTGGGTTTGCCTGCAAGCATCTCGTCTGTTATGCTTGTCAGCTCCACAATTTTCGGGGGCAAGGACACGCCAGGGTCAATAAAAGCATGGAAAACCTCCCCAAGCTCCCCATTTATCATCTTAATTGCACCAATTTCGATAATGGTGTTAACACCACGGTTTAAGCCCGTAGTTTCCAAGTCAAAAACCACAAATTCGTCTGTTAGCTTGGCGTTTTTAGGGCGTTCTACAATACTGATTGCGGTGTCGTCCACCAGATAGGCTTCCAAGCCATAAATCACTTTAATTCCAGTTTTTTCTGCCATTGCCATAGCATCTGGAAACGCCTGCACAACCCCATGGTCTGTTATTGCAATTGCCTTGTGACCCCATTCCTTTGCCCGTTTTATAAGGTCTGTAACAGGTGTCAGGGCATCCAGCTGTGACATGTTTGTGTGCAAATGAAGCTCCACCCGCTTTTCAGGGGCATTATCCACACGGGCGTTTTGGTCTGTCAGCTCCCCTTCCCCTAGCTTGTTTATCATAATATTCATTTCATTTGCAAATTTATCGGTGGTTGCCTTGCCCGCAATTTTAACAACAGCCCCAACCTTTAACAGATGCTCCACCTCTTTAACCTTGTCCTTTGCCAAAAAAATTTTTGTGCTTATGGAGCTTGTGCCGTCAGCAATGTCAAGGGTGTACATCATCTTGCCGTTTTTGGTTTCGCGGCTGTCCACCCGAAAAACACGCCCCACAACCACCACATCTTCTTCGTCCTTGAAATCGCTGTCCAAGGCTCTTATCTCGCCGTTTATTTTGGTTGCCCGCCTGGTTGGGGGCTTTTGCGGCTCTGCCTGCCTAGGTGCTGGGCGTTCAGGGGCAACCGCCCGCGTAGGTTCAGCCCCCCGCATGTAAGAAGGCACAATTTTAACGGCAGATAACATGTTAAGGCGGGCAGATAATGCATTTTCAAGCCCTGCCAAACCGCCAAGCTCCGTACCTTCCACCACAGAAATTTTCACTTCCATGCGCTTGCCGTCACCAAAACAACAAATGTCGTCAACAACGGCATTTTTCAGGCTGTTTTCTATGTCCAACTCCAACTTTTCAAACACTTCTGAAATTTTTTTCATATACAGTTAATACACCCCTCAAGAAAAAATCAATTTATACTTGCACACACCTTGAATGTGTGTTATAATCTTATAAAAGGGTTAGGAGCAAACCTAATTCTTAGCTAACTTAAGCGGTTGGCGTTATTGAATAGTGCTTAATGAAAAATAGCCGGAGCTTTGGTGGGCGCGGCTATTTCTTTTTGGAAATCATGTCCATTATGTACATTAACAGACCAATTAACGCGACCAAAAAAGTCATTGCGTTAAAAATTGTCATAATAATCTCAAATGTAGACACAGGCTTCACCTCCTTTGCGAAGGTTTCGCCAACCGCTTGCTTATTAAGTTAACTGTAAATTTCAGGCTTGTCCTAACCCCGAAAATCATTATAACATAAACCCGCCCCTTTGTCTAGGGCGGGTTATTTTTTAATTGGAAAATATATATCGCTTTGCAAATCGCACGTCATCCCGTGCTCACGTCATTCCAATTTGCATCCCAGCCCATTTCATGTTAATTTTCATATACAGTTAATACACTCCTCAAGAAAAAATCAATTTATACTTGCACACACCTTGAATGTGTGTTATAATCTTATAAAAGGGTTAGGAGCAAACCTAATTCTTAGCTAACTTAAGCGGTTGGCGTGATGATTGTTACTACGAATATAAATAGCCGCGACTTTGATGGGAGGCGGCTATTTCTTTTTGGAAATCATGTCCATTATGTACATTAACAGACCAATTAACGCGACTAAAAAAGTCATTGCGTTAAAAATTGTCATAATAATCTCAAATGTAGACACAGGCTTCACCTCCTTTATGAAGGTTTCGCCAACCGCTTGCTTATTAAGTTAACTGTAAATTTCGGGCTTGTCCTAGCCCCGAAAACCATTATAACATAAACCCGCCCTTTTGTCTAGGGCGGGTTATTTTTTAATTAGTAATTATTATGTTAATTTTCCTCACCACCATAAATTTCTTCCAATATACTCTCATCCACCCAAGAATTTGGCGCAGGGGATGACACAGGAGCAGCAGTCGGCGGGGTCACATCAGCATAATCAGGAGCGGGAGCGTCATTATTAAAAATCGCCAAAAGCCGCTCTGTCCACCCGCCTACGCCGTCCTCT
>WQSI01000050.1 GCA_009787945.1 Defluviitaleaceae bacterium | reverse complement strand
CCTGCCGCGGTTATCCTTTCAGAATCCCCCGCGCCAATTGCTGATGTATAGGCTTCTAACAAAGCCCAAAACCCGCCAGGTACGGCGGTAACGTCGCCATAGCGCACACCGAAAGCCGTTGCTGTCGGCAAAATCATAATCACTGTTAATAACATTGCTGTTAAACATTTTAAAATTTTTCTCATAACTTTTCCTCCCAAAAAATTAATTACAACTTATGCATTATAACATAAACTCCTAAAAAAGTCAACCCAAACAAAAACAGGCGGGTATGCCGCCTGTTTTGTGAGCTTTATTTACTGCATAATTTCTTGGTTGTCTATAAAAATTTGCCCTGCGTGCATCCAAGCGTTGTTAACGCCAAACGCCAGGTTAAAAAAGCGGAAAGGCACATAGGTAACACTTTCAACTAAAAGGGCAGGGGCGGGAAGCTCCACATCAACCGCGCCAACGGTTACAATTGAAGAGCCTATGGTTACGGTAACTTCATAAACGCCGTTGTTAAGCATAATGGAGCGAGAATCGTTATCCCAAATGATTGTGTGGTTAGGGTTGAGGGTTTCTACAATAACACGAAGAGGCACATAATATTCCCCGTCAATTTCTTGCCATTGGGCGTTAATCAGCTGACCTTCCACAGAAATGGGGTTGCCTTCTACCTGAATTGGCGTGTCAAGGTCAAGGTCGAGAACAAGCCCTGGCAGGGTTACGGCTCTAACATACAACACAACAACAGACAGCAGATTGCCCTCTTCGTCATGGGTGACAGCAAGAGTGCGGTTATGCAACACTTCCTCAAAATCCCGACCTTCTTCAAGGGTTTGGCGCACATCTTCACCGCCAGCAAAACGCACAGGGGTGTCGTCGGTTATGGTGGCGATAAACTCATCATCAGCTGTGATGATTGTGGTAACTCCCTCGGCATCCGCCTTATTAACAATAACACGGGCGGTATAACGCGGAGGATAAATCATAACAATTGGCATGTTTAGGTCATAAAAACCTTGAATGGTGTCACCAACTGCAATTTCATCACCTTTAACAAATGTCAAAAAGTCTTGGATGAAGTGAACTGTCAAGCCATTTTCTCTTTCAACAACAAATGTCGTGTTGTTGTCAAAGGTTTCAAAAATTTCGGTTACAGTTCCCTCGATGTAGGTGTAGTCAGGTGCATATGCGTCAAAACCGCCAATATCTAGACCGCTGATGTTGCCAATGGGATGCACTGCCGTTTCAAACAAAATGGTAACAGCCAATGATGGGTCTGCAGGCATTGTGCCGCCAGGCCACGCCCTGTCAAGCAAGCTGTAAGTAACAGCCATCAAACGGCCGTCCATTAATTCTGCAAGGGTTTGCCCTTCTTCTAAAATCTCCCGCGCATTTTGACCATCTTCCATAAAAATGGGGGTTTCGTCGCTAATGTTTAAGATGCGGTCGCCAGCATTGCTTATGAAGCTGCCGCTTCCTAAAAGGCTAAAACGGTCGAAAGTCACATCTCCTAATTCGTGGTTAACAATTAGGCGCACATTGTAATGAGGGGGATATTGCATGGTCATAATACCGAAATTGCTCCAATACCCTGTAACATCGTCACCAATGTTAAGCTCGCCCCAAATGTGGGTGTTGTCATTTTTCTGGAAAACCACGGCAGATTCGCCTTGCTCCACCCGCACGCGATTTTCATAAATTTCAACCACATTACCTCTAAACGAGCCAAATTCTTGCATTTCGTCCAAGGTATCTTCCTGGCCTTCATAGTTCCAGCCATTAACCTCAATTGGGTCGATGGAAGCGGCATTTGCGGCAAGGGGTGCGGCTGTAAATGCCATGGTAGCGGCAAGCATTGATGCTCCGATTTTCTTGAAGTTGTTTTTCATATAAATCTCTCCTTAATTTGTATTTGTTTTTCACTTACACAATCTTAGACGTATGTTTCCCAAACAAGTTCCTCAAAACACATTACAGATTTATTACAAAACACGCTCTAGTTACCACGAAAAACAAAATTGGGGATTTTTGTTAATTTGTAGCCCAGGTATCTCCAAAGCCCAACCCTGTTTCTCAGCTTAAAGTCTAGCTGGAAAACAGAATGTGCCATCATGGTCTTTTCGTCATTTGTGACAGGGTGTGAGCTGTATTTGGCGCGGTAAAGTACAAAGGCAATATCTTCCAAATGAAGATATTCATTTTCATAGCCTTTTCTGTAGCCTAACCTGCGGGCAAAGGTTAGGGGCGTATCTCCATCGTCTGCTTTCATTTCAAGGCAGTCCAGATAGCGCAACATTTTGCCATAATATGCCAATGTAGCAGCTTTGCCGCCTTTTTTAACCATTCGCCTAAACTGCAATTCCGCCAATATATTGCGCAAAACCACCATAAACACTACAAGCCCTATGGATATGCCTGCCGCCATAAGCAACAACTCGCCAATTCCTGTTTGGGAGCTTGGAACAATTGGCGTGCGCACCCCATGCTCGTCATAAAAATACTCTGTAGGTCCACCACCACCGCCGCCAGTGCCGCCACTATCGAAAACACCGAAATTTTCATCAAGGAACTCATGGGACCAATCTTCACCTAAAAGCAGCCAATCCCATGCATCTGCTGACGTTTGAGAAGGGTCAGCTGCTGGCGGCTCCCAACCTACAATAGCATCTGGCGGGGTGGCTTCAAACATATGCCAGCCCCAACCTTCAAAATAAACCTCGCCCCAGGCGTGACCCATACGGTTAACAACATCTAAAAACCCATCGTCATCCCTGTCGCCAGAAACCATAAAACCCTCTACATAACGGGTTGGTATGCCGAGAGAGCGCATCATAACCACAAATGCCGTGGCAAAATGCACACAATAGCCTTGCCTTGCATCAAACAAAAACCAGTCTACAAAATCTCGCCCTTCTGGGGTGTTTCCAGGGCTAAGGGTGTAACCAAAGTTTCCATGCCAACGAAGATAATCTGCAATCATATTGGCACGCTCAAAATCGTTTCGGGCGTGAAGGGTCACTCGCTCTGCCAGCTCTTGTACTCTGTCGGGGGTGCTGACTGGAAGTTGTGTATAATGCTGTGCAATCCAATCCGACCGCTGTATTAAATAATCTAGCAGTTCCGTATATGTCATGGTTTCCCCTGCCAAGTTAAAGCCTAGAAATTGATGGGGGAATTCGTATTCATAAATAGAATTTTGCACGGCGCGCAAAGCCCCTAGATAGCTGGCACTTTTAAGCTGGGTTTCATCAAAGCCGCCCACAAGATGACTGCGGCGTATAGTGTATGATGCCCCAGGCCCTAACATGGTGGAGCTTAGCACCGCTCCGCTGTCCTCCCAGACAGGGGTTAGACCACTGCCCCAAGCTCCCGCAAATATATTTTGGCTAAACACGTTATAGGAGCGGAAAACATGCTCTATGCTAGTGTGTCTGTAATTTAAACCGCCAAAAACAAGGCTGCTAACGTCGGTTCTGGCGTTAAAGCGGGGGTATGTTCCCCAGTGGTAGGCAAAAGCTTCATCAATATCCTGTAAAATAATCCCGACATGAAGGGGGTTAATTTCGTTACTTTCCCAATCTCTCCCCATCACAAACATTTCCTCTACAGCTTCCCGCAAGGGTTGCCCTTCGTGGGTATATCCGCTAGGGAACATTATTGAAAATTGCTCATAGGCGGCTTCTACGCGGATGGCGTGGTTCGCTTCCCAGGTAGCTCGCAAGTTCTCCTCAAATTCATGTACAATTTGGTTGTAGGTTTCAAAAAAGTCATTAGCTGCCCACAAGGTAAATGGAGATGCCAAACGCTCTAATAGCTCCAAATTTTGCAGGGTTTCGGTAAAGTCTATATCGAAAGTTTCCTGGTGAAAGGAGTTTAGCCAGGCTGTGCCTGTATAATGGTCAAAAATAGCCCCTGTCATGTAAAACAGGTCATCATCTTGGTCAATGGGGTTAATTCGCATAAACAAGCGGTAATTGGTGCTTACATTTCCGCCTAGCTCACGTCCGCCACCGCCTCCAAAGCCAGTTTGGGCAAGGGAGAAATACCTAGGTTGCAAAAATGAGGTTATTTGGTCGTTTATAGCGTTAAAGGGGCGTGTTACCAGTGTATCACGCCATCTTGCCGCCATGCCTGCTTCTGGGGTGGGCAACGCAATGGCAGGGATAAGAGCGATAGCCGTTAAGGGCATGGCATACAAGGAAAATTTGCTTTTTTGGTTTTTCTTGCCCATGCTTTTCATGTTTAGGTGGCGTATAAGATAAGAAATTATGCAGAAGATGTACACGTAAAAGGCGAAATGATAGGAAAACAACCCAGATGTGAGGGTTACGCCCATCAGCAGGGCAGAAACCCCAAGCAGGGCATAAAAATTGAAAATTAGCAAGCCGAAAACCATTATAAATATGCCTAGGGCAATAGCCAGAACCCACACGATAACTGTGTCATATTGAGGGGTGTAGCTTGTAAAGCCTGTGATATAGCTCATAGCACCTTCTACAGGGGCTGCAATATTTTCGATGATTGTGGTTGGGTAATAGTAATAACCTTCACTAATCTCAACAGGTGTTGTAAGGAGGGCGTTTGCCGCCAAGATTATAAGCATTACAACCGCCACAATCCCGCTGAATATTAGAGTATATTTATTATAAAAAATCAGCCACAAAGCCAACATCACCACAAAGGCGCGGAAAAGGGCTTCAAATGGAGAAAATATAAGCTCTGTTCCGCTTATAATTGAAATGGCAATGCTCCACGCCAATAATGTGCCAACGGTAAGCAAAAACAGGCTTTCATGCCATTGAAATTTGCTGGTTTTAAACTTGTCATTTAACTTAACCCTCTTTTCATTCGCCCAATCACCCATAATAATACCTCCTAAAATCCAAGCAAAACACGTCCATATCCCGCAGAGCCTCTATTTTCTCCTGCTGCTCCTTCCGCGGCTCTTCTAAGTATACCAAAATGACATTGCAACCAAACATGCGCAGGTTTTGCACACTGGTTAAAGTGCCTTCTGTTACCTTCTTAACAATAACCACCATATTTTCAACATCGCTTTGCACATTGAAAAAACTGGCAAAACGCACCTCAAAATCCTTTGGGGCAAAATGGTCAAAGCGTATGCCGCACGCCTGCCCATACAAAAATTCAAAATTGCTTGTATGCTCCTGCAAATCTTGGTCCATACCCAAATAAATAAGCTGACAAATTTGGTTGCGGCTTATAGCTTGTGACATAATGGACACACAGGCTTCCATCATCATATCTTCCATTAGGCTGGGGTTAAGCCCGCTTATTTTAGAATTGTCGATTATAAATGTGGTGGCACTGCGCTTAAAACTTTGGAAATTTTTGCTTATTAGCTCGCTTTTTTTGGCAGATGCCTTCCAGTGTATTTTTTTGTAACCATCTGTTGGCTGATACTTCCGCAAATCAGCAATAACAGCATAATCCTCTTGCTGAAGCAAATTTTGCGTGCCGTCAATGCCCCCTTGGGCAAGGGCAAGGGGCAGGTCGTCCATGTCAATCACCCGCGGGCGCACCTCCAACATAACAATCTCTCCAAAATGCTGTTTAAAGGCAAATAAGCCCAAAAAGTCATACAACACAATATTTGCAAGCCCAATTTCAAAATTACCGCGGTATTTTGCTGTGATGTTAAACACCACATCCGAGGACCCCCGCGCAGGCAGGGAAAAATAATGCTCCTCAAAATCCGCCTCTATAGCGTCAGAGCTTGCCTTAAATTTCGCTCGCACAGAAGCAATCGGCATAACAGAGCGGTTGCCAACAACCAATGTATACTGGGTTGTATCCCCCTTTACAATGGTCTGTTGCTCCACCTTCTGAACAACATCCAGCCGCTTGCGGGTAAGCAAAGCAAGCCCCAAAGACAGCAAAGGCAAAGCCAAAAGGGCATACAAAGCCACATATGTAGCCGTGTGCTCGTATAAGTACACTAGCAGTATTATAACCACTATAACTAGCAGATAAGTTAGTCGGTTTTTAACCATTTTAATTCTCCTGTCCCAAGACCTCTTGCATATATTGTAGCGCAAAGGTTAGGGTTGTGTCAATGCCGTTTAACAGGTCGTCAACGGTTTGTTCTGACCAAATGTCTGGGGGTATGCCGTGGTTGTTTACTTCTATTCCGTCATGGGTTACGCCGCGGAATAGACTTAGCCTAAAAATTCCTCCTTCTGGCAGAAAATGAGCCGTCATATCGCCAATCATGCCAGCGGTGTTTGTGCCTATGATTGTAACCCCATCCACATCACGGACAGAAGCCACGAAACAGTCAGCCGCAGAACCAGAGTTATAATTCGCTAACACAACCACAGGAACATGAAATAACTCCAAGGATTGCTCTGCAATTCCTTCTATGTTTTGCACCCAAAAGACATAACCGCCTGGAGCTAGACCCCAACCAGATACAGGGTAATACCGCATAGGGTTAAGTTCATACACATCCACAAAATGGCTCAAAATGCTTGCGTCTGATGCACCGCCACCGTTGTTGCGCACATCTAAAATCACTCCGCTAATATCATCTTGCACAGTTTCTAAATAATTTCTGACACGTTGCGGCATACTCATATCACCGAAACTTGGTAAAATGATTTGCTTGATGCCGTTCCCGTGGTCAGCCACAGAAAAACCTTGAAAATCATTTTGTTCATGGGCTTGTGGATAAGCCAAATTCAAGTATTGCGGAATAGCTCCACCTATGAGTGCCATCGGGTCAGAATAATAGGGCAAATCAATCTCTAAGTGCTCTCCAGCGGGGGTGATGATTTCCAGCGCCAACTCCTGCGGCAAAAAAGTTGCAGTTATATATATAGCCAAAGAGCTTTGCCTTTGTAAAGGGGTGTGGTTCGTTAGGAAAAAACCATAAGTTTCTTCTAGCCAGTCAAGGGTGGGTGTGCCGTTTATGCGTAAAATCTCGCTACCTAGAGGGATGCCAACATCACCGATAAAGGAAAACACAATGAAGCGGTTTTCCACATACCTTACACCAACTGGGCGCATCGCAATCAAGCCATTATTTAAGTCATTAGGTGGTGCAATCTGCGACTTACCATCTGCCAAATGACTTACAAAACTGGTGAGGGCGATATAATATTCCGACAAGTTTTCTGCGTCTAGCACCCTCTGAGTATACTCCAAATACAGCTCATCCCAACGGGAACGCTCTAATGTAAGACCCAAAAATGGCGAACGATACAACGCCTGCTCATATATCAAAGTAAGTCCAGAAAGACGCACATCAGCAGACATCCACTCCGCAACAGGCGGGGCAGTTTGCTCGTAAGCTTCCGAAGCTTCTACAACCTCCACAACCCCTGCCGCCTCTGGAACATAATCATCAAACTGCTGAACAAACAGAACAGGCAGAAAAATTAACACCGCCGAAAACAAACCTACAATACCTGTAAACTTCAAAACTGCTTTATGTTTTTCCATTGCAACACCTCCATTCGTATAAATATATCAGTAGATAGGTTAGTTGGTTTTTTGGTCATTTCATCCCTGGCGCAATATTCCGTTGCCCAAAAGTTCTTGATGTGCTTCTTTGATTTCGTCGTCGGAAAAATGGGGTTTTATATCCTTCACTACACTGAAAATGTTGTGGTCATCTCTCTCGTTCCAATTATTTTTTTTGAATTGGTTTGTTATATAGGTGACAGTTGATAAAAGTTCTAAATCTCTAGCGGTCTTTTCTCCAAGCATACCAATCATACTATTAATATTTTCCTGCTCTTCACGCGGCAATTGTTCTGCATATTCCTCGAACACCTCATCCGATACACTGAGTTTATATCCAGTGTACTTGTCTACAACATATTTCTCGGCACAAATAAGTTCATTAAAAATTAACGAGTTCAAATCACCCATAATATCGTCAGAGTATGTGCCGTATGTGTAGATATTGAAGTCAGAATCAACCCTACCACCAAAAGATTCTTGCAAAAAAAACGCAAACTTCATTAATTTTGTTTTTCCTATACCCGGACTCTGCTTTATCAGGTTTAAGATTAGATTTTCGTTATATTTAAGTCCCATAATATCTCCTTCAATCAGGGGCATAAAATCTTTTTATTGTTGGTCGCCCTATTTCTGTAATCATTTTTGAAATGTCCTTTAAAAACACCGTTTCACCAGTATCTCTAAGTATAAAAACATCATCTTTATACCATGTGGTTGTGGCACTATCGTCATAAATGTGGAATTTGTGCTCTTTCTTTAAGTTCTCTAGTTTCTCTCGGTCACCTTTACCCAGATTCCCGTGCCAAGTTTCTTTAAGTTTGTAATGTCGCCTTTCCAAAATAACTTTGCCGTGTTCCTCATCTTCTCCATCGCCTCTTCCTTCTGCGATTGCACCTAAAACTTTCCAATCATCGAAATCGAAATACTTTTGTAACTCCTTTGGGTCACCTGAAGGCGGCGGAAAGCACCCGCCCTCTAATTTATAAGATTTTAAAACTTCTTTTAAAGCTTTTTCTGCATGATGGTCATATACTCGGCGAACTTTATGAAAATAGACCGAAGAAAACATACTGTATCTTGCCATAACCATGTGTTCGGCCATTTGCAGACCACTCTCCTTTATGGCTAAGGCATGGTATTCATCTTCATAATTTCCACCTGCATCTCTTGTTTCATGCAATCCAACAGTAATGCTATTGATGAATCTCTCCTTGTCGTATTGACCATAGCGCACACCTAAATGATAAGAATCTCTCAGTAGGTAGTCTGCTCTGTCAGCATCCACAGAACCATTTATCAAGCCTTTTAAACCTATCAAATGTTCACAATCCTCAGCTTTACCATCACCAAGAAGGAAGCAAACTTCATCAACCCTAATATCATCGTCTTTCTCGATATGTTCTCTAAAAAATACCTTAATTGCCGCTATACTATAATGCTCGTGCTTATATCGTCTGCCCCCTCTATAGTCTGGATGGTCCTGTGCTAAAAACGGCATGACATCTTCACCAGCATGAGAAAAACAAGCGTGACCTACATCGTGTAGCAAAGCTGTTAACCTGATAATCTTTCTGAACCTAAATACATCGTCCTTGCGTATTTTAAGTTTTTCTAAGTTTTGCTCATCACTTACTATGCTATTAAACATTTGTGTTGCCATATGCATAACTCCAAGTGAATGCTCAAACCTCGTGTGGGTGGCAGAAGGGTACACCATATCAGTTAAAGAAAGCTGTTTGATGCGTCGCAACCTCTGAAAAACGGGTTGATTAATTATCTCCCTTTCTTGTTCATTTAACTCAATAAACCCATGAATTGGACACCTTATTCTTGCTGCTATTTTAATCAAATTAACTTCCCCCTATGTAGCTCTAACGGTTTTCAAAATCCCTTCAACCGCCTGTTTCGCGCCAATTCTGCGCAAGCGGGCTTCTTGTTTCATTACGAGGCGGTGTTCGAGGACTGGCAGAGCCATTTTGAGAACGTCATCGGGAATGACGAAGTCGCGGCGGTTGTACATTGCCCAGGCTTGGCTGGCTTTGTAAAGGCACAGGCTGGCGCGGGGGCTGCCGCCTAGGGCGATGTCGCTGTTGTCGCGGGTTGCGCGGACGATGTTTACAATGTACTGGTTCATTTCGTCGCTTACGGTGATTTTTGTTGCGGCTTCCTGGGCTTCTTGCAGCTGGCTTGTGTCTGCCACAGGTTTTAGGGATTTTAAGGGGCTTTCTTCTTTGAAGCGGGTCAGCATTTGCCCTTCCTGAGCCGCATCAGGGTAGCCCATGGAAATGCGCATGAAAAAGCGGTCCAGCTGGGCTTCTGGCAGGGGATATGTTCCTAAATATTCAATTGGGTTTTGGGTTGCAAACACAATAAAAGGCTGTGGCACGGCGTAGGTTTTGCCGTCCACCGTCACTTGGTTTTCTTCCATAACCTCAAGCAATGCCGCCTGTGTTTTGGGGGATGTGCGGTTTATCTCGTCTGCCAGCACAATTTGGGACATAACCGCCCCTTGATGATAGTCAAATTCCCCTGTTTTTTGGTTAAACATGGAAAAGCCCGTAATGTCCGACGGCAAAATGTCTGGCGTAAACTGTATGCGCTTAAAAGACGCGTCAAAAGACTTGGCTAAAGCTGATACTAGCGAGGTTTTCCCTACCCCAGGCATATCCTCAATAAGCACATGCCCCTCACACAAAAACGAACACAAAGCCATCTCAATGGATTCCCTCTTGCCAATTATAACCTTTTCAACATTTTCAACCACACTTTGCAGCATGGCATTTATTTTTTCTGACATAACTAAACCTCCCGCAACAATTGGTTGATTTCATCTACAGAGGCAAGCATTGGTGTGCCGTCTGCATTTAAAATTGGCGACATGGAAACCCCTGTGGTTATGGTGTTATAAACATATAGATATTTCATACGGCTTTCCACATGTATAATTTCAATGGAATGTATGCCCATTGGTCGGTTTTTCTTGGCGAAGCCAAGCTCTTTATAAAGTACCTCGGGGCGTTTTCTTTTTTCGTAATTATCTCTTCCAAACATTTGTCTACTCCTCCCAGTTGTGGAACACAGCTTGCACGTCGTCATCATCTTCCAAAGTGTTTAGGATTTTATTCATGTTTTTAATATCTAGCGGGTCGGTTAGCTGAACATACATATGGGGTTGCATGATAACCTCTGCCGTAAGGGCGGGGATGCCTGCGTCCTCCATGGCTTCTAGCACCTTGCCAAGCCCCAAAGGCTCTGTAACAATTTCAAAACCCTCTTCTTCCGCGTGAAAGTCCGTTGCTCCTGCGTCCAGCACCATCATCATCAGCTCTTCTTCGTCAATCTCTGGCGTGCGCAACACGCTAATTTGCCCGATATGGTCAAATTGGAAGGCAACAGAGCCAGAAACCCCCAAATTGCCCTCTCCGCGGTTGAAGGCGGCGCGCACATTGCTTACAGTGCGGGTTTTGTTATCACTTAAAGTTTCCACAATAACCGCAACGCCAGAAGGTCCGAAACCTTCGTAAACAAAAGGCTCGAAGGTTGCTCCTCCTTTGTCACCTGCCGCCTTTTTAATCGCGCGGTCAATATTATCATTAGGCATATTGTTTGCCCGCGCCTTGGTGATAACGTCCTTTAAACGGCTGTTTGTTGACGTGTCTGGACCGCCTAATTTCACTGCCACCGCAATCTCTTTGCCGAACTTTGTGAACAACTTGGCGCGCTTGCTGTCTTGCTTCTCTTTTTTGTGCTTGATATTTGCAAATTTAGAATGTCCTGCCATTTCAATATCATCCTTTTCTATGTTTTTTATAATGTGATTTGTAAAAAATGCCCCAAATGGTCTTTGTCCGTTTCAAAGGCGTCAATTCCCATAAAATCAGATTTAAAATCCTCAAATTGCTCACTTGTCACAGGCAGAGGTTGGAAAAATGTGTTTATCCTGTGGATATAGATGGGGTACAGACGCAACTGGGTTTTACCGTTTTCAAAATACAATTTAGACACTGCCCCATAGGATTTATGCCCAGACTTTTCAATATCCAACCCTGTTGTGTTGAAAACAAAGTCGCCAATGGAATAAACAACGGTTTTATCCAGAATTTTCTCCATCCCAAGGACAATATGGGGACCATGACCCAAAATCAAATCCACTCCTGCTTTAATCGCCCTTCTAGCGATTGGGGTAAGCCCTGAAATGTCGCCATTAAAATCATTGCTCCAGTGGGGCGACAGAATAATTAATGCCTCTGGATATTTTTTGCGGTATCTGGAGATGCGGTCAAAAATGGGCATGTTTTCAATGGTGTTGTGTATAAATGCCGTACCTGTGTTAAGCCCTAAGTTGTAATGACAAAAATTATCCCAACGGTTGCCGCTCATAAATCCATATGCGTTAAAAATTATCACTTGCTTACCTTGTAAATTAAGCAGTA
>WQSI01000049.1 GCA_009787945.1 Defluviitaleaceae bacterium | reverse complement strand
CCGTGGCAAGGTCGAAATTGTCCTCGCCTGTGACCGTGCCGTTTCGGTCGATGTGGTAGCCGCCCACTTGGAAGGCATAAGTTGGTGTGCGGAGNTACTCNGNTTTGGTTTCCAAAATCTCGCTGATTGCCGCCACCAGTGGTTTGCGCTCTGCGCCTTGCAGGTTAAATGTTAAGGTCATGAAAATTCCCCCTTTAATTTTTCCGAGGTTCGCGCCCCGGCTTAATGACATATTCGCTCTGTTTCACCGAATTATCAACGAACAATACATGGACATTTCAGCAGGGGAGCAGCATGGCTTCCCTTATAAATTGAAGCGGCTCACGCTTGGGGAGCGTGAGCCGTTTTTTAGAGTTTAACGATTAGGTCTTAATTTTACGATTACTACCATATTTTAACGATTACAGTTTTACTTCGGCGGCGGTTAGCCGTGGCTTTTGCCAAACTACCCATTTGGGCAAAAAGTGAAAAAGCGAGAAAGCCTTGTATTGGGGCTTTTCCCGCTCTTTTTCTTGGTTAGCGATTGTATCATTCTTGCGTAGGAAATTTGAATGCTATAAGTACCAACTATGTATTCAGAAGGTTCGTGAAGGTGTTTTGTTATTGCCGCGCCCTGCCCACAAAAGTTCATAACCGCAGATGTTTGGTCGTGGTCATAGTGCATAAACCTTATGATGTCAGAAGCAAATTTTCCATCTTCTCTAAGAAGCAAGAACACAGCAGTGTCATCAACTGTAGCTACCCATTTTCCTACAATCCGATTTTTAAAACTCCTAAGTCTTTCTTCCTCTTCTGTCGCACGCTTCTTTTTTGTAAGACGCGTTACAACCCACACTAACACAATTAAAGCCAACAATACAACAAACCACATAAAAAATCCTCCTTCTGCCCATTTTAGGGCTTGACAAAAGAGGCTCGAGTGAGTTACAATTTTCACTGAGCCTGTTTGGCTTTTAAGGCACGTTGGTTGGCTCTAACTTTGTGGGTTTACACCAACCAACGTGTTCTTTTTATAGCCATCAGCAATTCTGCTGAATATGTCTATATTATAACTTTGCTAAAGGGTAATGTCAAGGGTTTTGCAAAAATTCTTGACGGAGGTTGGGGCGGAATGTATAATAGGATAAGGTCAACACTTAAACATTAACGCAATTGCGCAATTACATAGAGAGTGATAGTCCATACCAAAAATTACCACTACCCCCGTAGGGGCGCATAATATGCGCCCGCAGACTGGCGACAAACCCCCAAACCCGTCATCCCGTGCTTGACGCGGAAGCCCGTCAGTAATTCCAAGCCCACAAAATAGGGGCAAAGCTCTGTTATTACGCATGGGATTGCGGGTCAAGCCCGCAATGACGTTGTAGGACGCTTTGTCCACGGTGTTTGCTGAAAACTGTAAAAGCAAGGATAGGTGACAAAATGGAAATTGTAACAACTTTACCCTCGCCAAAGGAGCTGAAAACGCTATTGCCAGCCCCACAGCGCGAAACTGCGGAAATTAGGGAAATTTTGTGCGGTGGTGACAAGCGGTTGCTGTTGGTTATCGGCCCATGCTCTGCCCACGACCCTGATGCCGTACTTGAATATGCCCATAGGCTGGCGAGCCTAGCCCAAGAGGTTTCCGACAAAATCTTAATAGTCATGCGTGTTTACACCGCAAAGCCCCGCACGGATTGCAGGGGTTTTTTAGGGCTGCTCCATGAGCCTGAAGGTCTGCACAAAGCCCGCAAGCTCCATCTTGATATTTTAGAGCAAACAGGGCTGCCAACAGCAGACGAGCTGCTGTACCCTGCCCTTTTACCCTATTTTGACGATTTGGTTAGCTATTTTGCTGTTGGGGCGCGGTCTGTTGAAAATCAAGAACATCGGCTGGTTGCCAGCGGCATCAAATCCCCTGTGGGCATGAAAAACCCCATGTCAGGCGACCTTGCCCCCATGTATGCCGCCATATCTGCCGCAAAATCCCCTCACAGCTTTATTTACAGGAACAGTCTAGTCCAAACAGGGGGAAACCCTTTCGCTCACGGCATTTTGCGGGGCGGCACTATGCCAAATTATGACGAAAAAACCTTGCTGGGGCTGTCAGAGCCTGTGATTGTAGATTGCAACCATGGCAACTCTAATAAAAACCCCGACTGCCAGCGGTCTGTGGCTTTGGATGTGCTTAAAACCCGAAAAAAACAGCCCCTTGTGCGGGGGCTGATGATTGAAAGTTTTATAGAAGGGGGCAAGGGCAACGCTTATGGTCAGTCTATTACAGACCCTTGCCTGTCCTTTGAAGATACCCGCATTTTAATACTAGAAATAGCGGGGCTTTAAGGTGCTTTAAGGTGTGTTATGCACCTTTTTTCTTTTTTGACGCAAATATTACAACGGCAACACCTGCAATCACCCAAATAATCCAAGGTACAGAAGAAATGATGCTGGCAAGAATGGCAATTACAAGAACCGCGCCAATGGCAACCAAAATCGTTTTGTTGGTAATAAATTTCGGCAAGGCATCCACAACTTCTTTGCCTGCTACCATGTCACGGCGCAGGGCAAAGCCTTCAAAAAACCCAACAGCCATAAGGGCAAAAATGGAAAAACCTGTCAAAATCGTCATTAATGGGATTGTCATTGCAAATTGCACGGTTAAAAACACCAGAAACGCAGTTCCCGCAAGATAAAACAGCCCACGGCGTATTAGCCCTAAATACATATGACCAAGCCCAGGCAAAAACGCCAACATTAATAATATAAAGCGGCTGGGCTTACGGGGCTTGTGACCTCCATAGGTTATATGGGGGTGGTGGGGATAGGGCGGCGGCGTGCGGGGCGCGCTTTGCCCCTCTCTGTTGTCGCGGGTGTAATCACTTTTGTCAATTCCATTTTGGTTAGGGTCGTAACTCATATAAGCAACTCCTTTGCGTGTTTTCATTTTTTAGCTCATTTTTTAGCTTTGTATTAACAGATACGCAAAGGTTTAGAAAAAGTTTGCTATAAAATCAAATTTTTTTAAAAATTGAGATAGTAACAAAAAAATTCGTCCTTCCATATGATGACATATCATTTTATGGGGGTGGCGTTTTATGGGTAAATATGTGGTGGCAGGCGGAAAAAGATTGGATGGAGAAGCCAACATACACGGAGCAAAAAACGCTGTTTTGCCCATTTTGGCGGCGGCAGTGCTGACAGGGGCGCAAAGTGTCATCCGCAATTGCCCTGACATTTCTGACACACGTTGTTCAATTAAAATTTTGCGGCATTTAGGCTGCTCTGTAGATTATGACGGCAGTACGCTGGTGGTTAATTCCGCAGGGGTTAACAAAACCACCCTGCCTTGTGAAGCTGTTAGCAAAATGCGCTCGTCTATTATTTTTGCAGGAGCGTTGTTAGGGCGTTTTGGTGAGGTTGACAGTGCCTTTCCAGGAGGTTGCCTTCTTGGGGACAGACCAATTGACTTACATTTGCAAGGTTTTCGCAAAATGGGGGTTGCCTTTGAGGACAGCCCAGACCGCATAACAGGCAAAGCCAACAAACTACAAGGAACACGGATAGATTTGACCTTTCCAAGTGTTGGAGCAACCCAAAACATTATGCTTGCGGGGGTTTTAGCAGAAGGCACAACCATCATCACAGGGGCGGCAAAAGAGCCTGAAATTGTTGATTTGCAAGGCTTTTTGCGCTCGGCAGGGGCAAATGTAAGCGGCGCAGGCACATCCACCATTGTAATCGACGGCGTTAAAAGCCTGCGGCCTGCCCAATACACAATAATGCCCGACAGGATTGTGGCGGGAACATATTTGGCGGCAGGGGCGATAACACACGGGTATATACGCCTAAACAATATAAACCGCCTGGACATTTACCCTGCTACGCGGGTTCTAGCAGATATGGGGGTAGATTTGTGGTCAGAAGGCTCTGCTTTGGTATTAAAGGCAGACAAAAACCTCTCCCCCGTACCCTTGCTGAAAACCAAGCCCCACCCAGGCTTCCCAACAGACTTGCAAGCCCAATTTACGGCACTTTTAGCCACGGTGAAGGGGCGCAGTGTGGTGGAAGAAAACCTTTTTGAAGCAAGACACGCCCATATTGCAGAGCTTGCAAAAATGGGCGCGGATATTAAGGTGGAAGGGGATAGCCGCTTTATAATCAACGGTGTTTCCCGCCTGCATGGGGCAGAGGTTGCCGCTAAAGACCTGCGAGGGGGCGCAGCCTTGATACTTGCGGGGCTTTCAGCGGAAGGTATCACCACCGTTGGAAATGCCTGTTATGTTCAGCGGGGATATGTGGATATTGTAGCGGACATCCAATCCCTGGGGGGCGACATTAAGTTTATAAGCTCAGAGTAACCCCCACAGGGCAGTGGTCAGAGCCGTGAATATCCGCGTAAATCTTAGCTTCTGTGATTTTATCAGCCAAGCGGGCAGACACAACAAAATAATCAATACGCCAACCTGCATTGCGCTCGCGGGCGCGGGATATAAATGACCACCATGTATAAGCATCTTCCAAGTCAGGGTATAAATGGCGGAAAGTGTCCACAAAACCCGCCTCCAGAAGGGCGGTAAATTTGCCCCGCTCTTCGTCAGTAAACCCAGCAGATTTGCGGTTGGTTTTCGGGTTTTTTAAGTCAATTTCCTTGTGGGCAACATTAAGGTCGCCACACAAAACAACGGGCTTTTTAGCGTCTAAAACAAGAAGATGCCCCCGAAAAGCGTCCTCCCACTCCATACGGTAAGGCAGGCGCAACAGCTCATTTTTAGAGTTGGGGGTGTACACATTCACCAAATAAAAATCTTCATATTCTAGGGTTATAACCCGCCCTTCATTATCATGCTCAGGAATACCAATGCCATTAACCGCCGAAATTGGCGGTTTTTTAGCGAAAATCGCCGTGCCACTGTATCCCTTTTTCTCTGCATCACAGAAAAACACCTCATAACCAGGAAACTCAAAAGTCAGCTGGCTATATTGCATCTTGGTTTCCTGCAAACAAAAAAAGTCCGCATCTGCCGCCTCAAAAAAATCCATAAAGCCCTTTTTCATACAAGCCCGCAAGCCATTAACATTCCACGATATAAATTTCATAAACTTATCCTCCGAAAATTTGCCTTACCTAAATAATATCACAAAACGACTGATTTTGCAAGAAGCATAAAAATGATTTTTTTACTTGACATATATCACCCAAAGTGATATAATATTAATAATAATTTCTTCATGCTCTAACTAAATTTCATGTGGATGAAAAACAACCCCCTCGAACTTGGGATTCGAGGGGGTTGAACTTTATCCGATTAAATCGAGCAAAGTTTTTATTGCATCCAATATGTACTTAATCGCCTTTGCTGATTTATACATATTTTCAGCAACCTTCTTACCGTATTTCTTCATGCCCATCCACCTCCTTTCCTGTGGAATATTACAAGTATATCACAGAGCGACAAAATCTGCAACATCTTTAGTATTGACAATCCGCCACAGAAGTGCTATCATAATAAAATCAATTTTAAGGGAGTGGATATATGATTTCTATGAACAACATTGTCAAGCGATATGGTGACAAAACAGTCCTTGACCAGGTAACATTTAATGTGGGAGCGGGGGAAATTTTTGGTCTTTTAGGACCATCGGGTGCTGGAAAAACCACAATCATCAACATACTTGCCCACCAAATTTCCGCTGATGGCGGAGAATTTAATGTGGGGGCAAAACCCTTGGAAACAGGGCTGATGCTAGAGCAAGACGGCTTATACGCCCGCCTTACCGCCGCGGAAAACCTTGCCCTTTTTGCGGGCATTTACGGCGCGCCAAAAACAAAGGTACAGGAAGCCTTAAGCTCTGTTGGAATTGGAGATGCGGCAAAACGCCCTGTAAACAAGCTTTCCAAAGGTATGCGCCAGCGGCTTGCCCTTGCCCGCGCCATAATCCATAAACCAAAAATTCTATTTTTAGACGAGCCAACATCTGCCCTTGACCCTAACACGGCAGTGGGCATCCATAACCTAATTCTAGGCTTGCGGGATGAAGGCTCTACCATCTTCCTAACAACCCATAACATGCAGGAGGCGGTGAGCCTGTGCAACAAGGTGGCATTGCTACATCAAGGTAAAATCGTAGAATATGGCAGCCCTCTGGAAATTTGTGAAAAACATGACAGCTTTAAAACCGTGCCAGACCTGGAAAGCGTGTTCATTAAGCTGACTGGATACAAAGCAAAGGAGGTGGTGGCATAATGCGCGCTGTTCAAGCTATTTTTATGAAGCAACTGGCAGATTTGCCAAAGAACATCTCCATCACAATAATGTATATTTTGTTCCCTGCCATGGGCTTTTTGTTCAGCAACCTTATGGGTGGCGTAGACGAGTTTGGTTTCGACCAAGGGCCTGTAATGGTTGTGCAGTTTGCAATGATGTTTGTGGGTATGGTTCCCCTCGTTACCATCGCTAACACCATCGCTGAGGACAATGAATATAAATCCCTTCGCTTTTTGGTAACTGCAGGGGTGAAGCCTTTCCAATATTTGGCAGGGCTAATAAGCTTTGTTATGGTTATGGCGGTTGTGGTTCTTGCTGTATTCGCCTTCATGGGCGATTTTACAGGCACAGATTTGGTGTTGTTTTTCGCCCTCGGGCTTCTGGGGGTGCTAACCTCCTGTGTGCTTGGCGCAATTGTGGGCATTTTTTCTAAAAATGTTCAGCAATGTTCCGCCATATACACTCCGCTGATGATGGCTTTATCTTTCGCCCCCTTCATCTCCATGTTTAGCGATACCATGAGACAAGTTGCCCACTTCGTATTCACCTTCCAAATTTTTGCAGCCTTAACAAATTTGGTAATCGAGATACCTTATGGTACAGAACCTGTTTTTGACATAACCCTCACCCAATCAACCATAGTAATCGCCGCAAACGCCTTACTTTTCGCCATTTTATTCGCCGTTGCCTACCGCAAGAAGGGTTTGCGTGGGTAGTTTCCATAAATAAAAAATCCCCATAAATTATAGGGGATTTTTTATTTATTCTAAAATACAATATCACATTCAGCGGTTGAAGTGCAGCCGCAGTGGCTGTCTTTTCCTTTGCCAGAGGGAATATCAAGGCTTATGCCTGCTGCAAATTCCCTTTTTTGCGGCGGCGAGAAGGAGTCCATGGGGAAGTGCAGCTCATCAAAAAAGTCACATGGGTTTGTGGGGGCAAGGTTTCTGCACACTGGAGGGATTAAAAACCCTCTGCTTTCCACAAGAAGAGAAGCCACGCGGAAAAGCTTAACGATAGAGAACAAGCCCAGGGTTACAACGATGTGGCGATGTGGCGGCTCTTCGCCTCTCGGGCATGGGCGGCCGACAATTTCAGCGGTTAGCGGCATCGCCTTAGCTTCAACATGGACAAAAGGCTCGCCATTGCCGCTCATAATTCCTGCGTTGCCGAAAAGGTCTGTAAAGGAGCTGATGTTGCGCCCAACAGAGCCAAACAGGCTTACGCGGCGAGTGATGGTGGAATATCCCGTGCAAAGGTCAAATTGAGAGCCGTCTGCCCCGAAATAGCGCATTTCATATTCCAAAAGATATTGGATTTCAATGTCCCAAAACCCATTACGGAAAGGGCTGGGCTGCTTTTTCATAATGCTGATGCGGCAAACATTGGGGTTGTCAATGGTAACGGAGCGGGCTTCCGCTGGCGGGTGGATTGGGTTGCCGTCAAAATCCCGAACGGGGCCAAGCTCCTGAGGACCCAAACAATCCTTGCTTCTGCAAGAATCATAGATTTTAAGAGTCAAAATTGGCTCTTGAATAATAGGTGGCTGGGGATGAGGGTGCAAATGTGCCGCCTCAACAGGCTCTGGCAAAGCCTCTGCCACAGGTTCTGGAGTCACTGCCTCTGGTACAGCAGTTCGATTGTGCGGATTTTGGTGGAAACTTCCAAATTCAAAAGCTGCCATAATTTTATACCTCCCTAAAAGGTTTCAAAGGTTCTAAGCCATAATATGAGGGGGCAGCCAATTTGGTGAGGTGAGTGCTTATTTTTTTCAATACAATTCGATGGTTATATTTTCGCTATTTTTCTTCGGAGTTTTTATAATTCCATCCTTAATTTCGATAATGCCTAATCCAGTTTTGTATTCGCCATTTGGCGGCAAAATTTTATCGGGATGAGGGGCGATAACACCTTGACCATCAGCTTTGCCGCTGATTGTAAAAGGTCTGCCGCACAACTGCGAAAACAGCGCAAAATCCCTATCCGCAACCAGCTGGCGCAACAGGTTAGAGCTTATCTTCTTGTTTTTATAATTTTCCACATTTTCAATTACATGAACATCCAAACCCGCCTGTTCCCCTACCTTTTTAGCAAGCTCCACTGTGCCGTTTCCACCCTTGCCAAACCGATAATCTGCCGTAACCACAAGGGTTTTGGCGTTTAATTGGTTCACCAAAACCCTCTCCACAAACTCTTCTGGCGGGGTGCTTGCGAAAACTTCATCAAATTTATATCTAATATAGTAGTCAATTCCCACCTTCGCGAACAATTCCGCCTTTTCATAAGGGTCAAGAAGCAACGGCATATGGGTTTTTGTAAAAAACGCCATAGGGTGAGGACTGAAAGTCAAAACAGCGGTCGCAAGGTTTTTCCGCGCCGCCACTTTTTTTAATTCCTCTATCAAAGCCATATGCCCACGGTGCAAACCATCAAATTTCCCAATGGTTACAGCAACAGGCTTGTCAATTTTAACATTTTCATCAGTAAATTGTTTCATCTTCATCCTCATAATGCCAAGGTGGTATTCTTTTGGGGCAAATTACTTTACAATAACATAGTAACAGGGCGCAAAAACTCCCCTTCCACCCGAAAAATCCCAACTAGCTCCCCAGTGTGGCTGTATACCCTGTAGGGGCGGGTATCAGCCGCCCAGCTGTCAGCAACATACTCCACAGGAACTTTATTGCCATTCAGCAACAGTTTCTCGCCTTCTTCGGCAACGGCAATTTTTGGCATGTTCCCAAGGGCATTTTCCATGGACATCAAGTGTTGTTGTACATTTTCTGCCGTAAGCTCCTCCAGCCTAATGCTGTCACTTTGGTCAAATCCGCTTGTTCCAGTGCGCACCAAGCTGCCCATATGGGCAACCGTTCCAAGTGACGCTCCAATGTCCTCGCACAAAGTCCGTATGTATGTGCCTTTGGAACAGCGAACCCGCAAGGCAAAGCTTTGGGGCAAATCCCACCTAAGCGCTTCAAGCTCAAAAATAGTGATTTTGCGGGCTTCCCGCTCCACGGTGATGCCCTCGCGGGCATATTCATAAAGCTTCTTACCCTTAACCTTTAAGGCAGAATACATAGGGGGTATCTGGCTAATCTCCCCTACAAAACCTGGCAAAACCGCCTCAATCGGGGCTTTGTCATAAACAAGCTCCCCGCGGGCAATTATCACACCGCTTGCGTCCCCCGTGTCCGTGGAAGCCCCAAGGCTAACCGTAGCGATATACTCCTTGTCGCCATTCATTATATAATCAGAAATTTTTGTGGCTTTACCTAAGCATACAGGCAAAACCCCAGTTGCATCAGGGTCGAGAGTGCCTGTATGCCCCGCCTTAGATTTTGTTATCCTCTTAACCTTCTGCACAACATCACTGGATGTCATGCCTGCAGGTTTAAAAATGTTCAGCACGCCATCATACATTTAACTTATTCTCCACAACCTTAATCACCTTAGCAACACCTTCTTCAAAATCAGATTCAAAAGAGGCTGCTGCCGCATATTTATGCCCACCGCCGCCAAACTGCTGGGCAATCTCGTTAACAACAAAATCCTTAGAACGAAAGCTTACTTTTGTGCGGATGGGTCTTTCGTTAAAAAATGCGGCAATTTTTGTGCCTTGTATGTTCAACATATGTTCTGCAATGCCTTCCAAATCGCTATATTCTGCTCCCGTTTCTGCCATTTCCGCCTGGTTAATTGTGGTATAGGTCAGCCCGCTAGGCATATGCACCAAATTTTGCAAGGCTTTGGAAAAAATGGCGTTTTCGACACGGCTGCGGGTGTAAATGGTCTGCTGTTGTATTGTGGTAAAGTCAATGCCCATGGTCATCAGCCGTCCTGCAATTTCCATAGTTTTTTGGGTGGTGGAAGAATAGCGGAAACCGCCAGTATCCGTTGCCATTCCCATATACAACACGGCGGCAATGCATTTATTAAGAGGTACAAAAGGGTTGATAAGCTCAAAAATTATTTGGCAGGTGGATGGCGAGGTAACATCCACATAATTATGGGTGGCAAAATTGCCATTGCCCATATGATGGTCAATGTTGACGGTGGTGGTGGCGCGGGCAAACAAATCCCCTGGAGCTGCAACCCTTGCAAAATCCCCGCAATCCAAACAAATCAGCAAGTCTATTGGTATTTCCCGCGGGTCGCCTTTAAAAATAAACTCACTGCCGTCAACAATGTTTAATTTTTCATTGTAATCGTCCAATACAACCTTCGGCGAAAACCCCGCCACCTTTAAGGCAAAAGCCAAAGCAAAACAAGACCCAACAGCATCTCCGTCGGGCCCGTAATGGGTGGCTATCACAATGTTTTCGCCGTTTTTCGTTATGTTGTTCCACGCTTCTTTAGTAGAAAATGGCATAGGCCGCTACTCCTTACTAATATCGCCCAAAATTTGGTCAATCCGTGCGCCGTGGTCTAAGCTCTCATCTAAAACAAAGGTAAACTCTGGCGTTTGGCGCAAATCAATGGCGCGCGCGATGGTGGTGCGGATGTGACCTTTTGCGTTTTCGATTGCCGCCATGGTCTTTTCCTTATCCTCATCCGTTCCCATCACGCTAATATAAGCTTTGGCAAACTTTAAATCCTGGGTGGTTTCCACCCGAACAACGCTTGCCATGGCTGTCATCCGCGGATCTTTAATGCCATCCCGCAAAATCTCGCTAAGCTCTTTCATAATTTCGTCATTTATCCTAATCATTCTGTTTTTCATTTGCAATCCTCCAAATCACGGTAGGGGCAGGCATTGTCCGCCCGCCCCAGTCCAATAAAACATCTATTCCGTACGCTTTATTTCTTCCATAACAAAGGCTTCAATCACGTCGCCTTCTTTAACGTCATTAAACTTCTCAAGCACGATACCACATTCATAGTTGGTTAAAACCTCACGAACTTGGTCTTTAAAGCGGTTAAGGCTGGCAAATGCACCCTCGTAAACAACGATATTATCCCGCAAAACCCGAACTTGAGCAGAGCGCGTCATCTTACCATCTGTAACATAAGAGCCTGCAATTGTACCAATGCCAGAAGCTTTGAAAAGCTGGCGAACAGTGGCATGACCAATAACCTTTTCCTCAAAAATTGGGTCAAGCATACCAATCATCGCCGCTTTAACGTCATCAATTGCATTGTAAATTACGCGGTAAAGGCGGATGTCCACCTGTTGTTCTTCCGCTACAGCCTTTGCGGTGGCTTCAGGACGCACATTAAAGCCGATGATTATGGCGTTTGACGTGGAAGCAAGCATAACGTCACTTTCCGTCACAGCACCTACGCCCCCGTGAAGGGTACGAATACGAACTTCATCATTAGAAAGCTTTTCCAAGCTTGCCTTCATGGCTTCAACAGAGCCGCCCACGTCTGCCTTAATAATTACATTTAAATCCTTAACCTTGCCCGCCTGGATTTGGTTAAACAAATCATCAAGAGAAACCTTTTGCGGGGTTTCGTCAAGCAATTTAACTCGGTTTTTAGCTATAATATGCTCTGCAACATAGCGGGCTTCTTTTTCTGCTTTTGCCACAAAGAACAAGTCGCCAACAGAAGGCACGCTGGTTAAACCAAGGATTTCTACAGGGGTAGAAGGGCCAGCAGACTGCACCTTTTGCCCCTTATCGTTAACCATTGCACGGATGCGCCCATGAGCTGTACCCGCCACAATTGGCTGACCAACCTCTAAAGTACCAGATTTTACTAAAACCGTAGCAACAGGCCCGCGCC
>WQSI01000048.1 GCA_009787945.1 Defluviitaleaceae bacterium | reverse complement strand
CCCGTTGTCCGACAAACGTGGTGTTAATGAGGGTACGCTTGCCCGACAGCGGGCGCGCAATGCGCGCCCCTACCTTGCGTATAATCACAAAGCCCAAACAACGTCAGATTGCGGGTAAAGCCTGGAATGACAGTTAAAAAGGGGGTTTTGTCTACAACTAAAACGACCTACCAAATGGTAGGTCGTTGTTATTTTTGAAATTATCTAGCTTCAGCAGCAGCGATGGCGTTGTTTACGGCTTCTAAAACAGCGAAAGAGGTGTAGGTTGCGCCGCTAATTGTGTCAACGCGTAATGTGTTTGGAAGTTGCTCTGTAGCTCCTTCGATGCGGGAGGTTAGACCGTTAACGGACATATTAACCCATGGAGTGCCGTCGTTTGTGCTAACAACGCTGAAAGAAACGATGGCATCGGCAGAGAAAACAACTTCAACTACAAGCGGACCTGGGCTGTAGCCACCTTCATTGTCAGGTCTGTGAGAATAGGTATTCTCAGAAGTGCCTGTGAAAGTGCCTGGGGTAAATCTGCCAGCAGGTGCAGTTGGCTCTGCTACCGCATCAACCGCTGGGGTTGGGATTTCGGCAGGAAGAGTAACCGCTGTGGTTGGTGGAAGTACAGCAGGAAGAGTAACAGCTGTAGTTGGTGGTGTGAAAGGCAAATTCGGCAAAGTTACAGCATCGCCAAGGGTAATTTCAACACCAGCAGGGGTAACGTTGTAGTTAACTGCTCTGCCAGTTAAAACTGTCAAAGCTGTTTGGATAAGGTTGGTAGCAAGACCAGATTCGCCATAAATTGCGGCGGCATCAGCTGGCAAAGCAGCAGTGAAAGCACCAGCAGGAATCATATGACGGTCGTTGATAAAGCTTGCAACCAAGCGAGTGCCTGCAACGGGGCCGTTAGCAATGTACAAACCGCCATTTACATGGGCAAGCTCAAGGGTGAATGTGCCAGGGCGAACCGAATCAGCAATATTTGTGCCTGCAGAAGCATCAAAGCGAGCGGCAACATCAGCACCGTTAAAGGTGATGACCACAGTTTGGTTAGCTTGGTTCCATTGAACACTGCCCTCACCTAGATAGGCTTCGGCAACGCGGCGCAGACCAAAGTAAGCGCGACCCTCGTGCATTTCGATAAATTGCGCCACATTGGCGACACCAGCAACAAGAACGTCTGTTGGTACATTAACTGGTTGGGCAAAAGCCACAACTGGAGTAACCATCATGGTTAAACCTAGCAAACTTGCAAGTATTCTCTTTTTCAAGAAACTTCCTCCTTTGGAAACATATTTTACTGCCGCATTTTACGCAATGGGCAGTCCTTTGTCTATTATACCAAGCTTATTCCGAAATTACAATACCAATTTTGAAATTTCTTGAAAAAATTAGCTGGATATGTGGCTAAATCCCCCGTGGTATACCACCGCCCCCTTCATGGGGTATTTTTTAATTTTTTCAATGGACTTGTCTGCAAGCTCCATATCCATGATATATTGGGGGTGAAAACCAACAAGTTTGCCGTCCTCCACAAGGGCGGCATCTCCTAGAACCATAATTTGGCTTTCTTGCAGATACAGGCAGATATGCCCTGGAGTATGTCCTGGGGTGTGGATAATTTCAATGCCGCCGCAAATTGGCAACACATCGCCGCAATTAAGCTTTTCCTTAATGGGGAAACGTGTTTTTGAGGTCAGCTCTTTAGAAGCATCAACCTGCGCTTTGGCTTCATCGTCGTAAGTTGCATACTTTTCTAAATGAGCCGCAAGTTTTGTTGGTGTTTCGTCACCATTGATATAAGGAACTTCGTCTATATGCGCCAACGTAACCGCATTTGGCGCAACCTTTAGCATATCCAAGCCCCCTCCCACATGGTCCATATCGTGATGGGTGAAAATTATGTGGGTTATTTTGGCGGGGTCATGTCCCGCTGTTTTAATGGCATCCACCAGGGTTTGGTGTTGGGTCACAAGACCAGCATCAACCAAAACCAAATTTTCATCATCCCAAAGCAATGTTAAATAATAGTCATCAATTTTAAGCATTTCAACATTATCAGCTATACGCATAATAATCCCTCCTATCCCCTAATAATGTCATAGCTATAGGGCATTGTCAAGGATTTTCCCAAAAAAACTTGACAGAACTTGGGCAAAGGTGTATAATGTAATGAAAATGTAACAATGGCAGGTGCTTTTATGAAAATTATTATACATGGCCTGGGTCGTCTTGGGCTTGCCGTGGCGGGGTTGGCATCTGACGGCAGTGTGGTTGGGGCGGTTGACACAAATGCAGGCAAAAACCCCAATTATCACGTTTTCGGCAACTTGGGCGATTGTGACCAAACTGCGGCTGATGTAATTATTGACTGCTCCCATGCAAGTGCAGTTGGCAGCTTGGCGGAAAAGGCTGAAATTCCTTTGGTTATATGCACCACAGGCATGGATGGGGCTACCATATCTTTAATTACAGAAGCGTCACAGCGCATACCTGTTTTTATGTCTGCAAATATGTCATTGGGGGTTAATTTGCAGGCGGGCATGGCATCATATGCCACTAAGCTTTTAGGTAACAAGGGTTTTGATATTGAGATTATAGAAGCTCATCACAACCAGAAGCTGGATGCTCCATCTGGCACAGCTATGATGTTGGCAGAGAGCATTAAAGAAGCTTCTGGCGGTAAGCTTAGATATGTTTATGACCGCTCCCAGTATATGCAAAAACGCGGACCTGATGAAATTGGCATTTCTGCCATACGGGGAGGCACAATTGTTGGCGAGCATACCATAATTTTTGCAGGGCATGATGAGGTAATAGAAATTACCCACCGCGCCCTGTCTAGGGATATTTTTGCAAAAGGGGCATTGGCGGCGGCAGAATTTGTTAAAGATAAGCCGCCAGGGCTGTATAATATGAACGATATGTTAAAGTCGTAAAAATCGTAAAAGTCGTAAAAAACGCTTAGGAGCTGAAACAAATGAAAAAGATTATAAAATTATTTGCAATACTTACCTTTGCTTTACTTGTAGTTGCCTGTGGCAACAACGATGGGGTCGGGGACGCACGATATAACCAATTTATGCCTTTTCAAGAAAATGTGGTTCTTGTATATTCTATGGAAATTACCGCAAGCGGACAAATGCTTTCTTACACCACTTTCACATCATTCATCCGCGACCATCGTATGCAAAGGATTTTGATGATGGATGACGGAAGTGTGATTGTGGAAATTATAGAAATGGCAGACGAAATGCTGGTTAATGTGGTGGCAGGGGATACCATGGATGGGGGAACTTGGTTAAGCCCTCATGTGGATTCTACAGACCACCGCCCCAACACCCATTTTAACATTTTGCCTGAAAACCCACAGCTTGGCGACCGTTGGATTATAAACCCCTATGACCAAAACACCAGCACCAGAGAGGTTACAAGTGTTGGTGTTAGCGTTTTAACCCCTGCTGGCACTTTTGAAGCCATTGAGGTGACAACCTTTGACTCTGATGGGGTTGCTACCCTGCGCACCTATTTTGCTGAAGGCGTTGGAGTTGTTAAGGAAACAGGCTTGCGCCATGTGGACGGGGAAGAGCAGATAAGTCACACAACCCGCCTTACTGATGTGATAGAGGGCGGCTTGCTTGGCAACATAAACATCGCTTTTCTTGGTGAAGATGGCAACATGCCCACCATGCAAATTAACTTTACCACCAATAATGATATGCTCGACATTTTAAACCAGGCTTTAAGGGATGCGGCATATATCCTTTTTGGCAGACAGCTGCCAAATGATGTGGTTGTAAACCGTGCTTTTATAAATGCTGCCACACAAAACCTTCATCTGGACTTTTCTGCTGGCTTCTTGCGGCAAATGCAAGAGGTAGAAAGTGAAGAGGTTGAAAGGGATATTTTGCTTGCCATTGTGGACACTTTCGGCAGTTTGTATCATGCGTCTGCTGTCACCATTACAGTGGATGACCAACCATATAACGGAAATTTTGTGTCCATTGCCAGTATGGAGTTTTGGGATGTTGGCACTATCACCGCCCGCATCCATGAGCAAAGGCAGGAACAGCAAAGTGCTGTAGCTTTGGAAATTGCCCGCGCCCTTCATCAGCCTTATGTTGATACTATGGCGAGTGTATACAGTGCTTGGCGTAATGGCGCAGATGAAAACCAGCTTCGCCCAATGCTTGCGCCTATATTCACAGAATTTACAACAGAAAATTTGTTGGCGCAGATTTTTGATGAATATTGGGGGATAGAGCTAACGCCAGAGTTTTATTCTTGGCATCCCGACCAGGTAATTAATGTAGATGTATTTAGTGATGAAATTTTTCAGATAACCACCCCTGACTACTTTTTGCAGTTTGTTGACGAAGGGCAGGGCTTTCGCATTGACCATGTGGGTGCTTGGTAATGGGGGATTTGTCGTCTAAAAATCATGTGCGCCAGCTTCTGGCAGACCATGGTTTGTTTGCAAAAAAACATTTTGGACAAAACTTTTTAACGGACAGCCATGTGCTGTCCAAAATTGTTGACGGGGCAGATTTAAGCCCTGATGATACGGTTATCGAGGTTGGGCCTGGTCTTGGTGTGTTAACCAAGGAGCTTGCCGCCCGTGCCGCCCGTGTTATCGCTGTAGAAATTGATAAAGACATGGCAGAAATCCTAACCGATACCATGCCAGAAAATGTAACTGTAATACGTGAGGACATACTTAAACTAGATATAAATACCATTGGGGCGGCAAGCGGGGTTAAGGTTGTGGCGAATTTGCCTTATTACATAACCTCTGCTGTAATTTTTGGTTTGCTGGAATCTGGCTTGTCCATAAAAACCATGGTTGTTATGGTGCAAAAAGAGGTTGCTGACCGCTTTTTGGCGCGCCCCTCTACAAAGGCTTATGGTTTGCCCTCTCTTTCCCTCGGATATTGGGGGAAGGCAAGCCTTGTGGCGAATGTTCCCCCCCATTGCTTTTTTCCGCGTCCTGATGTTCATTCGGCAGTAATTAAAATTGACGTTAACCCGCGGACAGACATTAATCCTGATAAATTTTTTCCCATTATACGGGCGGGGTTTGCAAATAGGCGCAAAACCCTGCAAAATTGCTTGGCGAATAGCACGGAGCTTAACCTAAGCAAGGAAGAAGCTCAAAAATTACTGGCTGATGGGGGTTTTGACCCGAATATACGTGGCGAAGCCTTGAATTTAGAGGATTTTGCACGGCTTGCTGGTTTGATGTAGATGCGTTTGGCTGGACGGGGGCGGGCAATGCCCACCCCTACCAGGAATATAAAAAGGTAGGGGCGACCATTGGTCGCCCCTTTCCCCATTATGTACCATCATTTAAATGTAAAAACAAACGGCAAAGAGGCAGCCCCATCACAGTGTAAAAATCCCCTTCTATGCCTTCGACCAAAAGCGCGCCGCGCCCTTGTATGCCATAGCCACCCGCCTTGTCAAAGGGTTCGCCAGTGTCGATATAGGCGTAAATTTCAGCATCTGTTAGGGGGCGGAAAAACACATCAGCACTTTCCACAAAGCTTTTCACCACACCGCCCTTGATTATAGCAACGCCTGTATAAACCGTATGTTTGCGCCCTTCAAGGGATTTTAGCATCTCAAAAGCTTCTGCCCTGGTGGCGGGCTTTTCCAACACCTTGCTGTCAATTGACACGAGGGTATCTGCGCCAATTACCGTGGCTTCGCCCTTTATTTTTTCTGCCACAGCGCGAGCTTTGCGCAAAGCAAGCTCCGCAACCATCTCCTCTGCCGTGCCCCTTATATTTTCGTCAACACAACTTTCAATTACTTCAAACTCCACCCCCGCTTGCTCTAATAGCTGTTTACGGCGGGGCGAAGCTGATGCTAATATCAATCGTCCCATAATTCCACACCCTTACGAATTTCTAAAAGCTCTGCCAGCCCGTTTGTCTCCACCTCATCTTCCATAAACCGAATTATCTCGTCTAAGGACTGCCCCGCGTGGTTTAAATCTCCAGAAACCATGCAAATACCGATGACCAGCGTTTGATGGCTTTCTGTCGCTCCCACTTCTGCCACAGAAGCGTTGAATTTTTGCCTTGTTTTATCAACCAGGCTTCGCCGCACCTGACGCTTATCTTTAAGGGACTGCGCCCATTCCACCCGAAAAGTCAGCTTTGCTGCCTTAACATACATTTTACAACCCCCTATCCAAAAAGCACCCAACAAATGCCGAGTGCCTTTAAGCCGTTAATATAGAATATTATCTAATAATTTCAATGCTTCTTGTTGCTTCATCCCAAGATACATAGGCTCCAAAAAACTCGCTGATAAAGCGCAAGGGAACCATGGTTCTGTCATTTATAATTTGGGCTGGAACATCCATGCCAAGGGCTTGCAGTTGGTTGCTTAGCATACCAACAGGCATTTCTACATTTCGCCCATCTAAGGTCAAATGCACCGTCAAGGGCCAGTTTTCAGTGGCATCTGTAAACCCAATGTCTGCCCCTAGGGCATACGCCATAAAGCGCACAGGCATGAGGGTTCTACCATCTTGTATAACAGGAAGCACGTCCATATTTTGGGTTTGCGAGTTTCCTGCCAGGTCAACAATTTGGAAAGAATCCATAGAAACACGCAGCCTATTTAGATTATCAACATTTAAAATGTTAAATGCCCCTGTGCCATGGGTGTTTAAAACAAATCTGCCGCTGTTTTGGTTGAAGCTTCCACCCACATAGTTGCCATGAGGGCCAGCCGCTACAATCCTATTAAAATTTGCCACACCTGTGGGGGTTACGTAGGCTGACACGGTAATGGGGTTTTGCAAAACCGTTAAACTGCCAGACCCGCTTTGGATTCCAAGGCTAAATCCGCCTAAACCGCTGCTGTGGTGGCTGAAATTAAAGTCAATATCCCCGCTATTCCAGCTGCGAACCTCCGCCATTAAGGTAGGGGATAGGGTCACTCGCAAGTCGCCTTGCTCAAAGGTTAGGAAAATCCCTTCAACTTGAGCCAATCCCATTGTTGCTTGGCTAAGGCGCACCCCGCCTGCATTGGTTGGCAAAGGTATGACAACCTCTGTTTCCCAAAACCCTATTTGGGCAAGAGCGCCTGCTATGGCGTTGTGGGTGTTGGTTGTGTCCCGCGGGTTTGTGATGCCCGTTTGTTGTCCAGTGGTAAAGCTGACGGTGTTGCTAAGCCCAGAGTTTAAATTAGCATTGTCGTGTAAATGGCGTATTTGTATGTTATGAGTGCCTGGTTGCAGATTTATTGCAGTTAGGTCCACTTGGGAAACAGGGGCAGGGGAAGCCCACACAGGAGTGCCAGAGGTGTACAGGCGCACCAAGCGGCTGCCGCCTCCAGTCCAGGTTAAAACCCCGTTGCCATCTACGCTTATAACTGGCGTGTCAAGAGCAGGTGGAGTTGTAACATTAAAGTTTACGGTGTTGCTTAGGTTGGAGTGCAAACTATTATTGGTTTCATGCAAATGCCTTATACGGATTGAATGACTTCCAGTGTTAAGCCCGATACCGTTTAAGTTCACTTGGGTAACATTGTTCGTTGAAGTCCAAACACGGTTTCCGCCAGAATATACCGCTGTAATGCGGGCAGTCCCTCCAGTCCATGTTAAAATTCCTGTTGTGTTATTAATGCTAATTGAGGGAGTTGCAAGAGGGCGGCCTCCTGCGTTAAAGTTAATGGTGTTGCTTAATCCTGAATGTAAAGCTGTATTTGTTGCGTGAAGATGGCGCACGCGGATGGGCTGATTACCGTCAGGCAGACCAATGGAAAGCAAGTCCACATGGTTTACATTGCCGCTTGATGTCCAAACCGCATTATCATTTGCATATACCCTTACAAGGCGGTTTCCTCCGCCGCTCCAGGTCAAACGCCCTGTGTTTTGGTTGATGCTTATGGTTGGAGTGGCAACAGCCGCCCCTGCTGTGTTAAAGTTGATGGTGTTGCTCAATTGAGAGTTCAAATCCGCATTGGTATCGTGTAAAAAGCGGATGCGGATGGGGTTTGTGCCAGCAGGCAACTGAATAATATCTGTGTCACGTAAGTTAACGCTAGTTCTTAAACCGCTTAATTCCACAAATGGTTCATTATTTACGTAAATGCGCACCCAACGCATACCACCGCCCCATGTCATCACCCCTGTGTTGTGGTTGATGGTAATGTGAGGGGTTTGCACCTGGTTCCAGCCTGGTGTGCCGCCAAAATTTACAGCATTGCTAAGGGAAGAGTTTAAATTTTGGTTTGTAGGGTGCAGGTGGCGAATGGTTATCATTTGCGACCCTGGGAAAATGCCTACATGGTGCAGGTTAACACTGGTCACCTCTGTGCCGCTTTCGTGAAGGAAAAGCCCATCAGTGTACACACGAACCCGATGGGCAACCCCTCCTTGCCATGTTAAAATCCCATTAGAGTTGATGCTAATGTGAGGGGTGGGCAGATGACCAGAAGGCGGGTTACCACCGCCAGTTGTGCCACCAGGGGCAGTCCAGTGGTGGGTTGCTGTGCCAGAAAAAGCCCCTGCATTGCTATGCGCGGACACATGAAATGTAAAATGCGTTCCTGGTGTTGGGTTTCCTAGATGAAGCTGGTTGTCATTATTGACATGCCAGTTGCCTGTTAGTGTACCCGAGCTGTCTGAAATGCTAATAGTATAATAATCAGCCTGAGCGACATGGTTCCACATTAATGTGTTCGCGCTTTCTACACGGACATTTGTTGGCACGGCAAGCCAACCATGCCCGCCACTAGCGGTAAACCAAGTTAAATGGTTACTAGGTTGCGACCTGGTACTCCCATTCCATGCCCGTGCCTGAAGAGTGTGTTGGAGTTGCCAACCAAAATTCGTCAAATCGAACCATGCAATGCCAGATGCATCTGCTTGTTCAGCTCGGAAGAAAGACCCATCTACATATAAATCGACCTGCGCATGTGGTACGCCTGTCCTAGCTTCTAGAAAGTTACCAAAAATGCCAGAGCGCACAATTGTAGGCGACCAATTGACATTAGCAGGCACAATATCTGCCGCAACCACATAAGCAGGCAAAACTGGCACAACCATAAACAAAGCCAGCAAAACAGCACCAATCCGCCTTTTAATATTTTTTGTCATATAATTTCCTCCTTATTTTTAAATTATTTTTAAATTCCTATCCATTCTAACATAATTATACCCTGTTGTCCAGTCATTAGCCAAGCCATTAAATGCATTTGTTGGCAAATTGTAATATTTCACTATACCTTGTTGCACCGCAGAATTTATTGTGATATACTGTAGTAACAACCGAGAACCAAGGAGGGTAACCCATGGAAAATATAGTAGAAATGATTTCCCAAAAAGAACTGGCAGACAGGGTGCAAGAGCTTGCAGGAGAGCTTAACGACGATTATGAAGGGCGGCAAGTGGTTTTAATTTGCCTTTTAAAAGGCGCAGCTATGTTTATGGCAGACCTAATGCGCCACATAACTTTTGACATTACAACGGAATATATGGAAATCGCCAGTTACTCATCAAATGAGCCAACTGGCAAAATCCAATTAATTAAAGACATTGGTTCAGACATTGCAGGGCGGGATGTAATTGTCATTGAGGACATTATCGACACAGGCGGTACACTAAAATTTGTTGATGACCACCTTACCGCTAAAAACCCCGCCAGTGTGGCTTACTGCGTCCTGCTGGACAATCCAGTGCGCCGCCAAGATGGCTGTTTAAATCCCGATTACACAGGCTTTACAATCCCTAACCGCTATGTTTTCGGCTACGGCTTAGACCATGACGGCAACCTAAGAAACCTGCCCTATGTAGCGGCTTTAACGGTATAACTCCATCACGACCTCGACATTAGCAGTGCGTGGGAACATATCCACACACTGTATTTTGCCGATTTTGTAACCACCTTCCAAAAAAGCGGGCAAATTTGCCATAAGGCTGGTTGGCTTGCAAGAAACATAAACGATTTTTTGCGCGCCAAAGGCTAATATATGGGGGATTGTCTTGGGAACAATACCCTCCCTTGGCGGGTCGAGGATTATCACGTCGGGGCTTTCTGAAAGCTCTTTGACAACATTTTTCACATCCCCTGCGATAAATTCGCAATCCACACCGCTTAGGGCAGCGTTTTCTTTGGCAGAGATTATGGCATCCTCAACAATTTCCACGCCAACCACCCTTTTGACTTTTGCAGACTTGGCAAGATACAGCCCGATTGTTCCCGCGCCACAGTATAAGTCGAAAACGGTTTTATCAGTTAAATCCCCTGCAAAATCAGCAATTGTGGCATATAGCCTTTCTGTCATTTCGGTGTTGGTTTGAAAAAAGGAGAAGGCAGGAATTTTATAGCGCATACCATGCCCATCCTTGCTAAAATCTTCATAGAAATAATCATGACCGTGCAGAAGCTTAACTTCTTCAGGGCGCACAGCATCCGCTAAAGAATTATTAACAGTGTTTAACACGCCAACTATTTTATTTTCCAAAGGCAAGCCCAGTAACATTTCTGCATAATCGTTATAGTCGCCATCCCCTGCCGTCACCAGATTAACCAGCAATTCCCCAGTGTTAATGCCGTGGCGAATTTGCAGATGCCTTAGTGAACCCGTTCCTTTGCGGCGATGAAAAAAATGCTCCCCTTTTGCTACAAAATGCGCCAAAGTGGCAGATTGTATTTTGCCAAAATCTTCATGGCACAAAAGACAGCAGGAAGCGTCCACCGCCTCATAATAGCTGCCTTTCTTGCGCATACCCAAGGTCAAGTTGCCCGCTTCGCCGTCATCCCCAAAAGAATATTCCATTTTATTGCGGTAGCGGCTTTCAGAAACAGCAGGCAGGGTTTCCAAAAATTTATCTTCCATATTAAGGGGCGAAAAAATCTGCTTTATCATCTTTGTTTTTAACTCCACCTCGTAATCATAAGGGATATGCCCGAAAGCACAGCCGCCACACAGCCCGAAAACAGGGCAGGCAGGCGCAATTTCCCTAGGCGCAGGCTGCAAAACCTCCAAAACCTTGCCTTTGTTGACCTTGCCCTTCTGCACCAGCCGAATAAGCAGCCGCTGCCCAGGCAAAGCACCCTTAACCTCAATAGGAAACCCGTCCACATCAGCCAAACCAATGTTTGGAAACTTAATATCACTAATCTCAATTTCAAATTCAGAATATTTTTTCATCACAATCCCTCCAACAAATATTAAACCACAAAATCTTCTAAATTGCAACACAAGTATAAAATGGAAACTTATGCAAGGACAATTTTCGTCTAAAATTTTGGCTTTTTAGACGAAAATTGTCCTATTACTTTTTATTTATACATAATATAATTAAGTTGGAAGCAAATAAGATGAGGAAAGGAGGATTGTCTTTAATCATCAAGCTGATAATTTAGATGAAGCCATGGCTAAGGTGGCAAAAATTACATATAATTTAAGGAGGAAGAGAAATGAAAAAAAGATTAACTATTTTGGTTTTAGCAGCAACTATGATGTTGGGTTCGTCTGTTGCGGTGTTCGCTGAAGGTGGTGTTATGCTCACCGAATCGACAAGTAGAGCTACGCAAAGGGATATTATATATTTACATAACCAAAATCTTTCTGGGACATCAACTTTAGAATTTATTTGCAATAGTGAACTGCCTGAAGGTGTTGTTCCTTTGGAGGTCGGAAGTATTGAGGAAGCCATTTTCGTGATTAATCAGCTACATCAAACGAATCACGGGTTGGAGAGTTTTGAAGTAATGGAAAATCAAGTGCTTGAATCTTCCGTGATGCCTCTTAACGGTCAAAGTACAGGCACTATACTTGTGGCAACGCGTTTCTACGGGCAAGCCTCGATTTTCCTTCAAACCCATATGACAACGCGATTTTTCCAACAAGCAAATGGTAGTTCGAGACTGGGTTTTGTTGCGTTATCACCATTCACAACGGCTAACACGCCACCATTCCTTAGTTGGCAAGAAATAAGTGTACATGCAGGATTTCTTCCCGGAGATACCCAAGCAATAATAAGAGGCACGGGGGAAGTTCGTTACCATCTGATTATACCGGGGTTTGATTGGACAATCGTT
>WQSI01000047.1 GCA_009787945.1 Defluviitaleaceae bacterium | reverse complement strand
GCCCTCGTTGTCGGTGGTGGTAATGGTTAGGGTGGCTGTGCCGCTGGGTCGGTAAGACTCTTGGTCGGCAGTAATTTCGATGTTAAGGTTGCGCTCTGCCGTGTCAAAACGGATTCTGCGGGTCATCCTAAAGCTGTTGTAATATGTGTGGCCATTGAAATAAAAGGCATGGACGGCAATATTTGGCACATGACCGCCTTCAAATTCAAAATCAAAATAGTTATCGCCTACATGATGGGTTAGGATGCCGTTTTGCACCATAACAAACAAGGTTCTGCCTTGGATTAACGGCTCTACGCCACGACGGACGGTTAAGTTTATTTCGTCACCAATGGCAAATACATCTCCCTCTTGCTCTTGATGCAAATTCATTTGGTTGTCGTTGGCATCCCAGTGAAAACTGCTCCAATCCCGCCCGATAAAACGTTGGTGGGTGATGGTGCGACCATTTCCGTCAGTGGTGGTTATGGTAATGCGATAGCTTTCATGTAAGCGGTCTGGCACGGTGAAATCGTGCCTGGCGTAACCATCAGCATCAGTTGTAAGGCTAAAGCGGTCTATAATCTCTTCATGGCGGTTGTGGCGGTAAACTGGCACAACCCTGCGTTGTATAAAATCATAAACCTCCCCTGTGCGCTCTGCCACCCAATAGATACGGGATACAGCGGCAGACAGAGCCTGACCTGGCACTGGGTCTGCTAAAAAGTCATTAAAATGGGTGTTTGTGCCGTTGTTTAGCCTGTCAAGGGTTATTTCGTGGACATTAACAGCCACGGTGGCATCTGCCCCCTGGCGGCTGGTTTCCACAGCTACGTTAATATCGTTGATAAACACCCGAACAGATGCCTGCCTGAATGTGCGCCCAATTTCTGGCAGGGTGGCTTCTGTTCTAAATGTTAAGGTTGCTTGACCCTGGGCTGTGCCGCTAGGTTGTATAATGCCAGTGGGGCGGGCAAAGTTGCCGTTTATGTCGGTCTGTCCTTGCCCTTGGGCATTGGTCTGCAAATTTGACCCAAAAAAGCCGTAGATGACCTCAAGCTCCGCCACTGGTGTACCTTCAAAAAATTCACTTCTCACATTAAAGGTAGCTTCTTCGCCTATGAAAACCGCAACTTGGTCTGCTGTGGTGTGCATTTGGTATGGAGGTAAAACAAAATCCTCTACAGTGAAGAAAATTTGGGTGATGTTTGTATCGCCATAAGAAATTGTCAGGTTATAGCCCCCTGGGGTCAGGTTTGGCAGGGTTATTTCCCCGTGGAAACCGCCGTTTTCTGTGGCAACTGCCTCACGGTGCATAATATCGAACCCTTGGGCGATTGTAGCGGTTAGATAGCCTGTATTTTCGTTGCCGTTGCGAGGGCTGGCAAAGCCCCAAAATGACACAGTATCCCTAGGGCTGAACAAAGTGCGGTCTAGTTGCAAAACTGACCAATAATTGTCATTGGGTATGCCCCAGCTAGGGGATACGGCTCTGCCCCAGGCGTTCCACCCAGGGAAAAACACCGCCACCTCTTCAGCTTCTGCGGTGATGTGCAGCATGTCACCTGTGCCGTCACCAATGCCACGGTTTATTACGGAAATGCCGTCATCATCGGCAGTATACAGGTTTTCCGTGACAGATGACCAAATTTCTGCACCTATGGCAGGCTCACCTGTTGTCATATGGTTAACCCAAACAATGGCAGATGTGTCGTCTGCCACCACCTGCACAGCTAGATTAGTTATTTGCATTACCATTTGACGAGGAACAGAATCTTCGCCAACAGTGGCATTTATCAGGTAAAAGCCAGGGGGCAACACCTCTGGCAGGCTGGCTTGGGCGGTTTGCCATCTTATTGGGCTTTCGGCTTCAAAGGACAGCACATGGGCAAGCCCCTCTGTGTCAACTAAGCTCCTAATTTGGGCGAAGTGGGACCAGCTAGGTATGCCTGCGATTTGGTTTACTGCATCTGCGGCTTGGTGCAAATCCTCAAAACGATAAACCCTAAATTCCGTATCTGGGATATTATCCCATGTGTTAGATATTAAACGAAACCCAATGCGGGCAGGCTCGAAAGAAGGGAACTCTACAAAATTTTCAGTGAATTGTACTTGGGTTCTTGGCTGAAAAGCCGCTTCAACTTCTTCCTCTGTTTGGGGCATGGTTTCAAATGAGAATATAAAATCTTGCCCAAGGGTTTGGGCAGAGTTAGCAAGACCAAGGTCGCCGTCAATGGTGACGGTGTAGATGGTGCTGTAAGCAAGAGGGCTTATGGGCATAAAAACCGTGGTATTGCCATCGTAGACAAACCACCCTTCCACATGGGGGTAGATTGTAAAATGGCTTTCCAAATCCACCTCTGCCCCCAAGGAAAAGTTGACTTCGATGCCAACGTTAACAGGAACAAAAGCCCCTTGGTTTCCAGGCAATGTGGATAAAATTTCAAAATTTTTGGCAGTTTGAAATGCCCATGTAATGTCAGGTTCATTTGCCCGCGCCACCCTAAAAATATAGACTGTGTTGGCACGTAGGGGCGTGGCAGGGGTTATGTAAAACCTATTTGCCTCTGTGCGGTTTATGGCGGGGGAGGGCTGACCGTCAATGGACAGGTTCGGCATGGTGTCCGTAGGGGTTGTTAGCACAAAGGCGCTTGTGGTTTCAATCCCCGTTTGCCCGAAAGCCGTTGGCACAAGGGTGAAGCCCTCTCGCGTGTCAACCTCTGGTTGGGCTGATAAATTGGTAATAGGCACTATACTCATTGTCATAAGCACCGCTAAACAAAAAGCGGCAATCCTTTTCAAAGTTTTCATAAAACTCACTCCTTATCCAATAATTAACGACAGCAACTCGCTGATACTAGACACACCAAGAACCTTCACCCCTTCTGGACGCTTCAGCCCCTTTAAATTCGCCTGAGGGATGATTATCTCTTTAAAACCCAGCTTTGCCCCTTCGTTGATGCGTTGCTGGGCAAAATTTACACTGCGCACCTCGCCAGTCAGCCCAACTTCCCCGAAAATTAGGCTCTCATGGTTGATGGGATTGTTTTTGTAGCTGGAAGCTATTGCCGCTATTGCCGCTAGGTCTGCGGCAGGTTCGCTAAGCTTCATACCTCCTGCAATGTTTACATAACTGTCTGCCTGGCTTAGGTATAGCCTGCAACGCTTTTCAAGCATAGCAAGAAGCATGTTAACGCGGTTAAAGTCCATACCGCTGACCACACGGCGGGGGTTGGGGGCTTTGGTTGATGCCACCAAAGCTTGCACCTCTGCCAAAATGGGGCGGCTGCCTTCCATGGCGCAGGTTATTACAGAGCCAGGGGCGTTAATGGGCCGCCCTGTCAGCATATATTCAGAAGGGTTTGCGATTGCCTTTAAGCCCTTTTCATCCATTTCAAAAATGCCAATTTCTCCAGTTGAGCCAAAGCGGTTTTTTACAGCGCGGATGACGCGGAAGCCCCCGTGACGCTCCCCTTCAAAATACAGCACACAGTCCACCATATGTTCAAGGATTTTTGGGCCTGCAATTGCCCCTTCTTTGGTCACATGCCCTACGATAATGGTTGCCATGCCCCGCTCTTTTGCCATGCGCATGAAAAATGCCGTTGACTCCCGAACTTGGGTAACAGACCCTGCCGCTGAGGTTAAGTCGCTATGAACCATGGTTTGGATACTGTCAATTATCAACAGTTGAGGGGAGTATTTGCGGATTTCTGCTTCAATTGTGGCAAGGTCGCTTTCTGCAAGGATGTAAATGTCCTCGCCAAAATCCCCAAGCCGCTCTGCCCGCAGGGTTATCTGCCCAGGGCTTTCCTCTCCAGACACATACAAAATCGTAAAATCTTTATTTTGGCAAATTTGCAAAAGTATGGTGGATTTGCCAATGCCTGGCTCACCTCCAAGAAGCATTAACGAGCCTGGAACAATACCTCCAGACAATACACGGTCAAGCTCTGTTAAGCCTGTGGCAAATTTATCCCCTTCAATAGACTTTATTTCCCCAAGCTTTGTAGCTTTTGTGGAAGTCAAACCAGGGCGACCAATGGCCGCCCCTACCTTTTTAGCTATTGCCACGGTTTCTTCAAAGGTGTTAAATTCGCCGCAACCTGGGCATTTTCCAAGCCATCTGCCTGTTTCGTGGCCGCAGTCTGTGCAGGTGAAAACTGTTTTAGTTTTATTCTTGCTCATCTTCTTCCTCTGGCTCTTCTGGCATTTCAATTTTTGCCCGCAAACTAGCTATAATATTGCGCTCTAAGGTTTCCACTGTAAAGGTCATGCCTTGATATTCGATACTTTCCCCTTCTTCTGGTATGTATTCAAAAAGTCCCATAACATACCCTGCCACCGTATCATAATCTGAAGATTGCAAAACTCTGCCAAAAAATTCATTAAAATCTTCAAGGCGGACAGTTCCTGTAATCAAATATTCATCAGGGTTGGAGGTTGGGGCAATTTCTTTTTCTTTTTCTTCTTTATCTTCTTGGTCATCTTCATCAAAAATGTCACCAACAATGGTTTCAATCAAATCTTCTAGGGTGCAAAGCCCTGCTGTTCCGCCAAATTCGTCTTTGATGATGGCGATGGTCGCCCCTACAGACTTCATGTGGCTAAACAAAGCCGATGTGGACTGATATTCCATAGCGAAATATGGCACACGCATTAAGGGGGCTTCCAATTTAAAATTATTTTTATCCCCTTCCAAAATAAAGTCTTTGAAGTTGATTGTACCTACAATGTCATCAGAATCTTCTCCAAAAACTGGCAAGCGGCTGAAACGCTCTTCTTTGAACACTTCCAAAATCTGCTCATATGTGCTGTCGATGGAAATGGCAACCATGTCCACGCGGGGGGTCATAATATCCCGCACGTCGCCTTCCTTAAACTCAAGCACTGCCTCTATCATGTTGCTTTCTTCTTCCTCGATAACGCTGTCCTCGGAGGACATTTCGATATATGTTTTAAGCTCTTGCTTTTTTTGCTCTTGCTCTTCTGCGTCATCCTTGCTGTCCATAAAACTAAAGGTTTTGTTGATGACGGCATTTAAAACCGTGCTGATTGGTGAAAGGATGAACACAACCCAAGATATTGGGCGGGATACGCCAAGGCTTATTTTGCTTGGGTTTTTTGTTGCGATAACCTTCGGCATAATGTCGCCAAAAACGATAACAACAAGAGAGGTAACTGCCGTGGCTATTGCCACATTACGCGTTTCTGTTTCGTAACTTGTGGAAACATGGATAGCGAAGCTGGTGATGATTGTTGTGAGCAAAATGGTCACCATATTATTACCAATTAGAACAGAGGACAAAAGTTTGTCCTTTTTGTTTATCAGCTTTTCTACAGCCGCTGCGCGCTTTTTGCCCTCTTCTTTCATGCGGCGCACAGTTATTGTGCTGACAGATGTTAAAGCTGTTTCTGACATGGAAAACAAAATACCAAACATTAAAAGGACAACAGCAAAAATTATCTGCCCAATACCAGAGCCGCCAGCGGCTGTGCTATAATATTGTGCAGTATAACTAACAATTTGTCCCGTACTGCTAGAATCCAAGAATACCACTCCTCAAAAAATGTAGTTTGTATATAGTATAACACAAGGCCGAATTAAATTCAACTGCAAATTCAGTGTTTATTATAAAAACAAATAAGTGCCGCCATTAATTGCTTTGGCAGCATTTATTTGTTTTTACTCTTCCGAAACCTTTTTAACAACAAGCAGCTTTTGCCCAAGGAACAAATTGTCACTAACCTCAAGATTATTAATTTTTGCAAGCTCTTCTAAATCTGCATTATATTTTTTTGCAACACTCCACAGGCTGTCGCCTTTTTCTGCCGCAAGAATAACCATGCTCGGCAGGGCATCAAAAACCTCTTTATCCAATGGGCTAAACTCAATTTCCTGGATAAACTTGGTGGAAACAGCCTCTTGGATAAGGGTGTCAAAGTTAAGGTTAAAGCGCAGTTCCACTTCGTTGCCGCCTAGCATATTGAAGCTAATTTGGTCGATGCCATGGGCAATTTGCGCTTCCATGCCCATTACAGCTCCTTTGGTTTCGATGGTCTGGCGGATGGGCAGGTGAGCTGTGTAGTTAAAGATTGGGTCTGTGTCGCTGTTTGCCACAAAGAGAATGTCCGCCTCCAAAAGACCTTCAACAACCACCTTATCATCAATAACCCTGGTGTCCTCGATGCGGGCTGTGCCGCTTACCTGCAAAATCTGCAAAATTTCTGGCGCACCGCTTAATTGGACGGTTTCTTTTAAGTTAAATTGGTTGCGGTTGCGGCAGATAAGCCGCTGATATTCCATGTTTTCTGCCGTAATGTCCAGATGTTGGTCTATGCAGTAGGCATCTTCTAAAATGTCCATTTGCTGGCTTTCTGAAATTTTAATGTCTGCGCTGATTGTGGTTTCAATGCCTAGGATTTTGTTGTTACCATCGGCATCTGCCACCAAATCCACGATAAAGTCAGAAATGGACAGGTTTACATCACCAAAAGCTTGTGAATTAGCAATCCCCACATCCAGCGAACCCGAGAAGGGCAACTCGAAATCTGCAAATTCAATAAGGGCTTCCTCTTCGCTGCTTTTGTACAAGGGAGAAATGATAAGGTTTCCGCTTACATCCACCCTTCCATCTGCCAGGCGCACATCTTTGTTTGCAATGTCCACACTAACCTGTAGAAGCTCGGAAATTGCGGGCTTTGAAGGGGGCAGGGTAATTTCATCCCGCACGGTAAAATGCTCCATTTGTTTAGCAACCATGTTGCTCATGGTAAAAAATGCATTTTTCTGTTGCGCAGCCCCTAAGCCGTCAATAGACTTAACCGCGTCAAAATCCCGCTTTTCCCAAGCGTCTGCTGTAATGTCGATAACCGCGCGATAGTTTAATTTGCGGTCGTTTACAATGCGGTAGTCTACATTGGCAAGCTCTGCCGTCAAATCGACCCACATATGCGGCTCAATGCCTTCCATGTTGATGAAATCATCAATAAATGCCTGTGCTGATAGGCTATGTACAGAAATTTCCCCGCTGTTTGCGGTGTAAAGCACATCAATGCGCATTTTGCCCGAAAAGCCAATGCGCCCAGACCCTGCCGTTATCTTGGAAATGCTAACCCTTGCCCCAGTTTTCAGCACAGATACAATGTCTGGCTTTGCCTCTGGCACAATAATGTCACCTTCTAGCAACAACTGGCTTTTTTCCCGACCCATGTGCCTGTTTAATATAATATTTTCTCTTACAAGCTCCATAAAACCCCTCCTGCGTTATGTTTTGTTAGTTTTTCGCTATTAGAGTATATGGCTTGGAAGAAAAAATATTCCATTGGCTGTATAAAATCCCAACCCTATGGAAAATATTATTAGTGTGACTTGTGAAAGCTCCATCGGAGCAGTGAGTTCATAATATCCCCCTCAATAACCCCGCCACCACCCCCCTGTGGCGGGGTTTTTGTTATTGTATGTAAAAAAACGCCATCAAGATTATCTTGGTGGCGTTTTTGCGGTTTATTCTTTTTCTTCTGGTCTTGGACCGTTGCCCTCTGGGGCTTCGTCGGTGGAGCAGCAACAGCCGCAGTCAGCTTCCATGCTTTTTGCTTTTTCGTCCAGCTTTTGGGAGATGTTTTCGGCAATGTCTGCTGTTTTGGAAACCACTTTTTGAGTGGCAGATTTTACCTTGGGTTCAACCTCTTTATACATTTCGTTAATTTTGCCGCCTACATCTTTAAAAAAGTCCTTTGTGTCATGGGCAAATTTGTTGAACTTTTCTTCAAATTTTTGCCCGCCGTCACCACAGCGCAGGGCTTCTAGCAACTTCGCCCCCTCGTCAGCTGTGATTTTCCCTTCGTTAATCATTTCTAAAACCTTCATTCTTTCTTCCTGCATAATTTTTCCTCCTTGTATACGTTAATTATGGCTTCTAAATAAGTATACGCAGTTTTTACGAAAAGGTTTGCTGTTAAAAAATAAAATTTACCCAAAATATTTAACCCAGTATCCTGGGCTGCCGTCTACAGGTGTGCCTGGCTGGCAGAGCTTAAAGGCATCAAATTCCTCTCTTGACACATGTTTGCAAAAAACATCTGGCACAGCAAGGGCGTAATTGCCATTTTCATCACGGCCCATTAAAATGTGGCGGTATCTATGGGATTTTTCTTGCACAAATGGGCTGTTGCGAATTTCCTCGTCACCCATTTCCAGGGCTTGCATGTCTTTTAAGTTGGCGGCAACCCATTTTATATAGGGTTTGTGGTCGCGGAAAAGGTCCACTGGTCTGCTGGCTTCAAAAAAGCTGTCCAGATGGCGATTTGGTTGCGGCACAGGCTTTTCTGGCTGGACTGGGTTATGGGTGTGCTGAAAATCTGCTATGCTACCGCTGTAGACGGGGCTTGGTACTTCTTCTGGGATTGCTGGCAAAACAGGCTCTGGTGCTGGCATTGGTGCTGACTCTGGCTCTGGTATGTGCAGAGGCTCTTGATTGGCAGCTTCAACCTTCTCGGTTTTTGGGTCAAACCCAGGAAAACGCAAGTTAATACGCCAGGAATATGGCGCATCCCTAAACCCCGCAAGCGCCACGGAAATATCCCCCTGCCCATTAAAATTTTCTGAAGCTTGTATAATTGCCGCCCCTTCTATATTGTCCACAGCAAGCCCGCATCCTGCAATATCCCTGCGTTTAAATTCAAATTTGCCTTCAAAGCGGCCTTTGTCGCAAACAGCAACAACCCCCGCATCTGTAGCAAAATTTTCACCTTCACCTTTTGCGAATAACAGCAGTTTGTACCTGCCTTGTGCTAGGTTTTGCAGGTAAACAGTGGCTTTTCCATGGTCATCCTTGGCTTCTAAAACCACACGCCCCGTTGCTTGTTTGCCTGCACTTGGTCTGTCTGCGGAAAGGACTATAAATTGTCTAAAATAATTTTTCATAATGTCAACCTCGCTCAAAATGTCATTCCATCAAAACAAATATATGTAAAACTGAGGGCATTAGAACCTGTATAATGACACAACAAACAGGGCATAATTGGCGTATGACCTTTTAAAGGAGATGCGCCTGTTATGACAAATATTTATGAAGCAAACCCAAAAGAGCGAAATGCCCTATGCCCTAAAGGCACATTTGGGCGGGATGCAGGGCTTGCAAGCCGCCCATTTTCCGCCTGTGGAGATTGCAGCCACGCCTCGCACATGTCTTGCACAGCCGCCACAGCAATTGGTGAAGAAATTTTTGGGAAAATGCAAAAAAAGCCTTGCAATTTCTTTGGTGGTGTGCTATAATGTGGGTGTTCTTATCATAGTTTGTATGAAAAGAGTGAGCGCGAAACAGCTCGCTCTTTTATTATAATATAGAAAATTTAAAAGAAAATTTTAAAAATTTAGCAAGCCAAGGAGGGATTGCAGTTGTCTGGTAACAACGAGTTTATCAACACCATTAATCTTATTGAAAAGGAAAAGGGGATTGATAGAGAGTCGCTTTTTGAAGCCATTGAAATGGCGCTTTTGGCGGCTTGCAAAAAACATCATGGAACAAGCGAAAATGTGCGGGCGATTATTGACCGCAACACGGGGGAAATGAAAATTTTTGCCCAAAAAACCGTCGTTGAAGATGTTTACGACAATTTTTCAGAAATAAGCCTGGAAGATGCGCGGGAGCTTAACCGAGAGTATGAGCTTGAGGATATTATAGAGCTTCCCATCACATTAGACGGTGCTGGTAGGGTGGTTGCCCAAGCGGCGAAACAGGTTGTTGTGCAAAAATTGCGTGAAGCCGAGCGCAGTAAAGTTGTAAGCGAGTACAAAAGTAAGGAAATGCAGTTGGTTTCCGCTGTTGTAGACAGGATTGACAAGCGTAATGTCCATATGGCAGGTGACAACAGAGATTTGGTTTTACTGCCTGTTGAGCAGATACCAGGGGAGCAATATTTCCAAGGGCAAAGGCTGAAAGTTGTGGTTTTAGATGTGCGTGAAGGCACTCGTGGTGCGCCAACCATCAGCGTTTCCCGCTCTCATCCAGAGCTTGTGACAAGGCTTTTTGAGCAGGAAGTGCCAGAGGTGGCAGATGGCACAGTAACCATCCGCGCTGTGGCACGTGAGGCAGGCTTCCGCACGAAAATTGCTGTTTCTAGCGAGAATGAGAATGTTGATGCTGTTGGTTCTTGCGTGGGTAACGCTGGGGCTCGTGTTAATATGGTTGTGGATGAGCTTAATGGGGAGAAAATTGACATTATTCTCCATTCTGACGACCCGCGGGAGTTTATTGCGGCAGCTTTGTCACCTGCCCAGGTTTTGGCAGTGGTTATTGAAGAAGGGGGCAAAATGGCAAAGATTGTCGTTCCTGACAATCAGCTATCCCTTGCAATTGGCAGAGAAGGGCAAAACGCCCGCCTTGCGGCTAAACTTACAGGTTTTCGTATCGACATTAAGAGCGAAACCAAAGCCCGCGAAGAAGGCGCAATAACCAAAGCTGATTATTTGGAGAATATGACCAAAGAAGCCCCTGTTAGCGTTTCGGAATACGCAGAGGCGGCGGCAGAATATTATGAATATAAGGGCGACGAAGAGCAATTTGACGACCAATATGTTTATGATGACGATTATGACTACGAATACGACGACGATTATGACTACGAATACGACGACGATTATGACTACGAAGAAGCGGGTGACGACAATAAATAAAACCAAAGGTTCGCCTCGTGGTAAAATGCCCAGCTTGCGCCGTTGTGTAGGTTGCCGCCAAATGGTTGATAAAACAACCCTGTTGCGGGTTGTGCGCCTGCCAGAAGGGGGCTTTGCAGTGGATGACACCTGCAAAACTCCTGGGCGGGGGGCATATATGTGCAAATCTGCCGAATGTTTGGCGAAAACCATGAAAAAAAGTGCTTTCAACAATTCTTTTAAGTTGAAAGTGCCACAGAATGTTTATGAGGAGCTAAGCCAATGGATTTAAAGGAAAAACGCCTGTTGTCCATGGTTTCTCTGGCTCGTAAGGCGGGTAAAGTGGTGACGGGGGAGGAAGGTTGCGAAAAAGCAGTGCAGAAGGGGCAAGCCCATCTTCTGCTTGTTGCAACTGACGCTTCCGCAGGCACTAAAAAGAAATTTACAAATAAAACAACTTTTTATAAAGTGCCAATACACAGCTTTTTCACGAAAGAGCAGATGGGCGAAGCTATTGGTACACACAGTCGGGCGGCCATTGTGGTCACTGATGAGGGATTTAGCAAAAAGATTTTAGAAATTATTGAAAGCATGGGTGACTAAATGGCAAAAAAACGGATACATGAATTAGCAAAGGAGCTTGGGGTTGGCTCGTCTGACATAATGAAATTTTTACCCCAATTGAACATAGAAGCAAAGACCCATTTTGCAGGCTTGGATGCCGATGTGGTGGGCAAGGTTGCTACGCATTTCGGCAAAGATGCGCCTAAAATAAAACCTGCAGATAAAAAACCGAAAAATGAAAAGAAGGCAGCAGAACCAAAAATGGAAAAGCCTGCCGCCTCTGCACCTGCTGAAAAGCCCGCGGAAACAAAGCCTGCTGGGGATGTGCGTCCTGCTCGTCCTGCCAGACCAGAACGTCCTGTTCGTTATGATAAGGACGGCAATGTTGTGCCTTACGAACCTCGTCAATATGATGCAGACGGCAACCCTATACCGCGGAAGCGTCCCATGGGGCCAGACGGCAAACCTTTGCCCCCGCCTGTTTATTATGATGCGGACGGCAAGCCAATTCCCCGCAAAAAACGCCCCCTTGGGCAAGACGGCAAACCCCTGCCAAGACAGCCCAGAATGGGTGCTGACGGCAAACCTTTGCCCCATCCTGTGCGTTATGATGCAGATGGCAAGCCCATACCCCGAAAGCCCAGACCTATGGGGCCAGACGGCAAACCTTTGCCAAGACAGCCCAGACTTGGTGCTGATGGCAAGCCTTTGCCCCGTGGTGACCGCCCTCATGGCGACAGACCACGAGGGGATAGACCCCCACGCCCGCAAGGCGATAGACCTTATGGCGACCGTCCTCCGCGTCAACATGGTGACAGACCACAGGGCGACAGACCCCCACGTCAGCACGGTGATAGACCACAGGGCGACCGCCCTCCACGCCAACATGGCGATAGACCTCAAGGTGACAGACCTCAATATGGCAATCGTCCGCAGGGCGGCGGTCAAGGCGGCTTCCGTCAAGGTGGACAGCAAGGTGGTCAGGGAGGATTTAGACAAGGTGGCGGTCAAGGCGGCAGACCAAGTGGCGGCGGCGGATTTGGCAGAGGTAGTGACATTCCC
>WQSI01000046.1 GCA_009787945.1 Defluviitaleaceae bacterium | reverse complement strand
ACCAGTGATAATATGAAAACGTAAATGGTAGGGGCGGGCATTGCCCGCCCCAGTCCGACATTATCATAATCTATATCTCACACCTTCCACTTCGTCGTACCAAGCCCCAGCAAAAACCCTGCCACAAGCCCGCCAATATGGGCGGCATTGCCAACGGGGTTTGCATCTGCCACCATAAAATTCATAGCAAAGCCCATCACCACGCTAACCACAATCAGCGTACCCATAAGCCGCAGGTCAAGGTTTTCAATCCGCTTTTTGGTTACAAGCATAAAGGCAAACAACGCCCCAAAAATGCCAGAAACCGCCCCAGAAGCCCCCGCCCCAAGAGCCGCAGGGCTTGCAACCATCATAGCCACATTACCAACAGTGCCGCTGACAAGATAAATTAACAAAAACCGCCAATGCCCTAAATACCGCTCCATCCGTATCCCTGCCACAATAATCCACATGGTATTGGTCAGCAAATGCCACAGTCCAATGTGGAGAAACATTGGCGTAAACAGGCGGTGATACTCTCCAAATTCAAAGGTAAAATAAAATTGTGCCGCCCCGAAGTTTAGCAAGGTCAGGCTGTCTGTTGACCCTCCTGCAAGCTCCATCAAAACAAACATCAGCACATTCACGCCAATGATTGTATAGGCAAAAATGGGAACTTTCGCCACAGGCTGGGCAAAATGCGACATGTCAACAACCTCGGATTGCAAAACAGGCTTTTCCCCAGACATCCGCGCCAAGGTGTCGGTAATTTTCTTCAAGCACTTATCCGTAGAAACAGGGGCTTTCCCATGGTGGCGCACATTGCCGAAGCCATCCACCCCCAAATACATATCGTATTGGGGCATAAGGGCAAAATCCTCCGCCCTGTCAATATGGGCTTTAACGTCACCATCCAAATCCCCAACAAAAATATTAAAAGCAACGGAATTTCTGGCAGAAATCCGCTCTGTTACAGTTTGCAAACATTGGTCAACAAACTGTTTAACAGGGGCAAAGTTGCCTGTGTCCATTGCCTTTGTATTATAAGTCACATAAAAATAGGTCATGGAAGAGGTTTCCCTGCCCCACAGGGCAATTTCCCCAGGGCAATGGACATTTTCGGGCATGTTAATCCGCGTGTACCCTTCCATTTTTAGGGTCTGGTCAAAACTGTTTACAAATTCATTATACATATTAATCACCAATCACTAATCACCTACGGTTATCCCGCTTCCACTGCGCCTGCCTTTGCTTATTACGCAAACCAAGAATAAAATCCTTCCCGAAAAACAGCACAATATTCCCAAGAGAAACAAGCAAAGCCACCCGCACAGACCAATCCCCCGTAATAAATTCAAAGGCGAAAAACACAAGGTTTAAAATTGCAAGCCATTTCATCTTCACAGGGATGACGAAAAACAGGCGCACCTGAAAATTAGGGAAAAGCAGGGCAAAAGCCAAAAACAAAGACATGTTAAGGTAAAAATTTGTTGCAAAGCCCGTTAAAAGTCCCGCGGCAATTGTTCCAAGGATGCCCACAAGATAAAACATGTTGAAGCGGAACGCACCCCACTGCCCCTCTAAACTTGAGCCAATAAGCCAATAAAAATACAAGGCAAAAATTATAAAAATGACGCTATCAGAAGGAGGGATGAGGATGAAGGTAATAACCCGCCAAAACTCCCCCTCGGAAATAAGGGCAGTGCTAAAGGCGAACATGCTAAGAACGCCCCCAAAGAAAAGGTCAGCAACAAAAAGAATCGCCATCCCCGCCACAATATACATCATTAGGTTGTTAATGGCAAATTTGCCGAATTTCTTTTGTAATTTTTGCAGGAAGTCGTTTTTGTAGTACATTTTTATCCCCCTTTAAATATTGTACCCCGCCCCAGGCAACTCTTCTCCCCAAGCAACAGCTATTCCGCCGTTTCCTCATCATCAGGTTCAGGCAAGCGGGTTGTGCCGTTTTGTATATCCCTCATCAACATACCCAGAGCCGCCTCGTCAATAAAATACCTGCTGGTGCTAGGCGTACCAGGAGCTGTATGAAAGTCAATATTATCAAGGCTTAAAGCCCCAATTATCCCTCTGCCAATATATCCTGCGGCGGCAATCCCGCCCAAGTCTGTGTCTATATGGGTTGCAAATGTTGTGAACAACGCAAGGGGGTCGTTCATCAAAGCTTCGGTATTCATTATTTGGGAGAAAAACGCCGTTAAAAAGGCTTGTTGCATCTCTATTCTAAACATATCCGCAGTTGGGCGGGCACGGAAGCGCACAACCTGCTCCGCCTGCCTGCCGTTTAGCCTTTGCCAGCCTGGCGGAATGTCAATGTCGATAGTTCCCCCTTGGATATACCGCAAGCCAGGCTGAGGTATGTACATTTCCACCCCGCCAATTGCGTCAACAATATATCGGAAGGCACTAAGGCGCATGGTTACGTAATAGTCAATCTCTATGCCAAGCAAACCCTCAATATACTCAATTGTAATTTGTGTGCCATAGGCATCTCTGTTAGCCCTATTGCGCATTTCATTAAGCCTAAAGTTAGAAAGATAACTTATATGCCCCCGTCTGCCAACGCTGTCAAAACGGTCAAGAAGCTGCGGGGTAACGTCCACGCTGGTATCCCTTGGGATGGACAAAATGTCCAAATCGCCGCTTTCTCCCCTAAGCATACCAACCATGATAACATCAGCAAGCTGGGCTTCGTCATCAAGCCCAAGGATTAGAAAGTTAATATCTGGCAGGGTTTGGGTGCTGCCGCCAAAACTAAAGCCGCCCCCAGAGCTGTTGCCTCTAATAATATTGCCTAAACTTCCCATGTTGCCATTTTGCCCATTATTAAGCCCGCTAGAAAGCACAGCCGCCGCCGCTATAACCACAACAGCAATGGCAGTTAAGCTGGTAAGGGCGATTATTTTTTTTCCTGTTTTGCCCATTATCCAAGCTCCTTTCTTAATGCCTGCGCCACCTTCTCCATTTGTTCATCAGAAATGCCCGAAAGGGGCTTACCAAGGCGCACCCCGTCATTTTTATGCCGCGGCACAACATGTAAATGGAAGTAAAAGACGGTTTGGTCAGCCTCTGCCTCATTATTTTGCAAAACATGAACCCCATCAGCGTCAACAGCAGACTTGACAGCAACCGCCATACGCTTTGCCAGGGGATAAAGCTCCCCAGCAGAAACCTCGTCCAAATCAAAAATATTTCGGGATGGGGTTTTTGGCATTATCAAACAATGACCCAAAGATGACGGGAATTTATCCAGTATCACAAGAAATTTTTCATCTTCATAAATTTTATAGCAGGGCAACTCTCCCTGGATTATTTTATAAAAAATGGTGTTTGTAAGTTCATTCATAATCATACCTCCTTATATTAAGCAAACGACATTGAGAAACGTGATTGAAGGAGGGCTATTCGAAGCCTGCGAAGGGGGCTTCGAATTGGTTTTGCCCGAACGCACAATCGCGATTTTCGAAAGTCGTTTGCTTTAATTATAACCTAAATCCATAAAAAGTAAAGTGTGGCATGAAATTTTAATCATTTTGTAACAAAGCCTATGTATTACATAGTCAAAAATTGGAAATAATTTTTGAAAACCCACTCTACAGAAAGTGACGTGATAATATTGAAAAAGAAATTTGCATATGGCGTTTTAATTGTGATGATTGTGGGCGCGCTTGGTGTTGCCAGCGTTCTTGCCTATTCTTTGGTGGTAGGCAACACGCCTTTTGACGACCCTTATGCATCATATGAAAACGAGGAATACGCGGCAGAAGCCCCTAGGGAGCAAGAGCAGACACAGGCATCCTTCACCCTGCCCCCAGCCGAAACAGCCCGCCAAAATGACGGCATACCCCGCATAACCCCCCACACCTTAATGATTTATGAATATTACGACCCCGCAACATCAACCTTCGACAGGGTAGAGGAAATGCCCGCCCAAATTTTGCTTGGCAAAAGCCGCGAAGATGTAGCGAATATGTTTGTGGACTGGCGTATCCTTTCCTTTGCCTCCGAACAGGTGCATTTGCGGCAAAATGACGCTCTGGAACACCGCAGATTTACCATAGCCACCCACGAAGGCTTTATAGCCGTGTTTTACGACAACGACCAAACCACAATAAAAGAGCTGACAAACCGCCCAGTTGATGCCCTTGCCAAAGAGGAGCAGGATAGGCTGGCAGAGGGCATACATGTTATAGGCAATGAGGAGCTTATACGGGCTTTGGAGGATTTTGGTTCATAATGAAATATACGTTTACCGAACAGCGGGCGCATATTAGCCGCCCGCTTTTAATTGTGCATTTAACTGCGCCCCAAAAAGAATAGTAATAGATACAACATTAAGCCAAAGCATGGTCAAAATAATGCTGGTTATAGGTCCATAAATCATAGAATGGTTGGAAAAGTTGCTGATGTAAATGTTAAAACCCCAAGCAGACAAGCCCCAAACCGCAATAGTCAGCACCGCCCCAGGCAAAAGGCTTAGGAGGCGGTGTTTTACGCTGGATGAAAAGCGATAAATTAAAATTATAGCAAAAAGCAGAATTGCTATGGTAACAGCTACCCCAAGCGCACCGAAAATGTTTTCAACAAAGGCATTTGTTGAGAAGTTTGCGGCAATGAGATTATAAATCAAATCGCGGTAGATAATCGCCAGCAATGACGAGATGATGGCAAAAGCAAGGATAACCACAAGCAAGACGCACAAAGCCCATCTCTTAACAATATGCCTTCTGTCCTCCTGCCCATAAACGCGGTTTATCCCCCGCATTATAGAGCGAAAGCCATTTGCCACCGTATACAAGGCAATTATCAAGCCAATGGTCAACGCCCCTGGGTTGCGGGTGTCCACCACGCTGTTTATAACCTCATTTACCATATTTGCAGTTTCGTAGGGCAACAAGGCAGAGATTTCCTCCATTAAATAAGTTGGCTCGATATTAAAAAAGCCCACCAGGGATATTAGAAAAATCAAAAATGGGAACAGGGCAAAAATTAAATGATAAGTTAATTTGGTTGCCAAGGCTGTAATTTCGTTATCCTTGGCAGCCTTTAGTAATTTTCTTAAAAATTCAAACGCTTTTTTCATGGACAAGCTCCCTTGCTTATGTTATAATAATACGTTGAGGTGATGATATGGTTAAAATAATACGAAAAACAGACTTTTTTGCCATTGGCATTTTTATAGTATTGGCTGTCGCCCTTATTTTTATTTTCTTCACTGGCGGAGCAGACACATATGGCGCACGTATAATAATTTTATCAGAAGATGGGGAGATTTACAACCTTAGCCTGGCAGAAATGGAAGGGGAAAGCCACGAAATTTACACCGACAGGGGCAAAAATGTAATTTCTGTTTCAAATGGCAGGGTTTACATGTCACGGGCAGACTGCCACGGAGGGGATTGCGTCCGCTGGCCGCCCCTTACCAACACCTTTCAGCGGATTGTGTGCCTGCCTAACCGTGTGACGATTATGCTTGAAATTGCAGACGAACCCGAAGGTCCATCCATAGACATTATGATAACCTTGTAAGGAGATGTAAACATGCCAAAAAAAGATACAGCAAAACGCATTGCCATGTACGGGGTTTTTAGCTCTCTTGCCATTATCATGGCTTATATAGAGCGGCTTTTCCCCATGCAGCTCCTTGTTCCGATTCCCTTTGTTAAGCTTGGTCTTGCCAATATAGTTGTGGTTATGGCACTTTATGCCTTTGGTGTCCGTGCCGCCTTTGCCATTGCGGTTTTGCGCATCGGCGTTGTTGCCCTGCTTTTCGGCAATCCCTTTAGCTTTGCCTACAGCCTTGCAGGGGGCATGGCAAGCTTTGCCATTATGGTTCTTGTACAACGCACAAATGTTTTTGGCGTGGTTGGCGTAAGCGTTTTTGGCGGTGTTGTCCATGGTGTAGCTCAACTTGCCATTGGGGCGGCTCTGGTGCGCACAGTTGGCTTGTTCTACTACAGCCCTGTAATGATAATCGCAGGAGTTGTAACTGGTATGCTAATTGGCTACACAGCAGGCTTTGCCCTACGCAATATTAAAATCATACAACGAGTTGGAGGGGCTTAACAGCATTTCCAAAACAATGATTGACAAAGGCATAAAATCTATATCTGAGTTGTCACGCTTGTCGGGGGTGTCGAAGCCCAAAATCCATAATTATTTAGGTGGCGACACGCCCCTTGCGACGACTTTTGTACGCCTTTGCAACTATCTTGAAATCGACCCAAACATTGCCATTACCACGCAGGAGGACGAAATTGATGCAAATTGATAAAGTCATAAAAATAGCCCCTGCCATAAAATGGAGCGGTAGCAAACGTAGCCAAGTTCCTACCATCATGAAGCATATTCCGAACTTCAAAAAATATTATGAGCCTTTTATAGGGGGTGGCTCTGTTGCGTATGCGGTTTTGCCTCAAATTGGTATTTGCGGCGATAGCTACAGCCCACTCATCGAATTTTGGAAAAAGGTCAAGGATTCCCCCGAGGAACTTGCAGAGAGTTATTATGAACGTTGGAATCAACTTCAAGACGAGGGCCATTTGAGATTCTATGAAATCAGAGATCGTTTTAATCTTGCGCCAAACGCAGAGGATTTATTGTTTTTGTCACGCACTTGTGTGACTGGGTTAATCAGGTTTAATAAAAATGGTGAGTTTAATAATGCATTGCACCATACACGCAAAGGGATTAATCCTGCCACTCTGCACACAATTCTTGTTGATTGGTCAAAGCGTATGCAAGGAATAACTTTCATGGACGGTGATTATCGTTCTACAGCTGAGTCTATAACAAAAGATGACTTTATTTATTTAGACCCTCCATATTTTAACAACAAAAGCAGGTACCTTGGAACTATAGATTATGAATCTTTCCTTGAGTTTCTTGCTTGGCTTAACTCAAAAGGCGTAAAATATGCTCTCTCTTATGATGGCGGTAGAGGCGAGAAGAGTTACTTGACGCACCATTCCGCTAACACAACATACTACGTTACATTTGAAGTAGAGAGTGGCGATAGAATGGAGTTTAAGGTATCTGATAAAGAATATGGTATGCTTGCCGAGGGAGATAAAGGCAAATTAACTTTCCAAGGTTCACGTTATAAGGAGTTTACTAGAATAAAGAGCGATGCAGTCCACGAAGAAAACTGAAAAGATAGCATTTGCTTTGATTGCCGAGCTACAAGGCTGACGGTAAATTGGAACTTTTGGCTCAGCTTTGCCGTTTATAATGGTAGGAGGTGATTCACCATGAAAAGGTATGGGGTTTTGTTATTCATTTTTGGCACTATCTTGGCATTAGCTTCATGTGGATATAGACACGAAATCCCAAGTGCTGATATTGGAGCAGACGGACATTCTTCTTTACAACCACAAGAGCAACCCATTTTAATTAGTATTGGTGACATAGGCGGTTTGCAAGCATCGCAGACATTCTCTAATGAATTTGGTGTTGCTTTTATGGTGCGCAACCAAACAGGGCAACGGCTATATTACAATGACGATTTTCGTGTTGATGGCATGTCCATGAGCGAAAGAAACAACCCAGCAGGGCTACAGTATATAAACAATGGCGATATAAAAGAAAGCCATGTAAGTTGGGGAACTTCTCGTCCAACAGGGATTTACACATTCGAGCGTGATTTCTTCCTCGATGCAGAACTAACCCAACTCTACAAGACCTTACAATTCCAATTTGATGTTATTGCTTGGTATCATTTTACGGCAGATGCACAACCAATACCTGATGAAATACAGGCTTTTCGCAATCAGCGTGAGCAAAATAGCATAGCATTTCAGCTATCATGCGGCACAAGCCAGATTATCTTGCTTGCAAGCGAGGTATCAGTAAGTCGTACAGAAATTGCATTTGATACAGTAAACATTTCAAGCGCATATTTTTTGAGGGGTTCGTATTTCAGCTTATGGCAAGTAGTGGATGGGGCTTGGGTAGACGTTCCTCCAATTATTGAAAATTGGGGATTTACACTTGAAGGACACCCAGTAATGCCGGGAGAGATTGACCGCAATCGTGTGAATTTTGAGTGGCTGTACGGAGCTTTAGCAAACGGAGATTATGTTTTCAAACGGACACACTCCCAAGACCATTTGCGACCAGGTGCGCCTCGAGTACAGGAATTACTATTTATCGAGTTTACGATAGACGATTATACTCCGCATGATTTAGTTATGCTTGAGCCTGTGTCCGTCAACATAGGTATTTCCACAGATGAAGTAACTCCAACAGGCTTATATTTTAGCGTGATAAATGATAGTCCAAACGATTTAACTTTCAATAGCCCATTTATACTGCAAAGGTATATATATGGTTCATGGGAAGTTATTTACGAGATTATAGCTCCAACACGGCAACAAGTGAGCATCTCATCAAGCGAAATTATTTCGGCTTACGCAGATTGGGGAGAACACCTCGGTAAGTTACCGTCTGGACGTTATAGAATGACCGCACATTTTGGTTTTTCTATTGGCGGTCAAGTAATAACTCATGAATTTGTTATAACCGAGGAAGCATTTGAAGCATATACAGGCAATATGCAGTTAAACCCTATGTTTGAGCAGCACGTTATAATTACCGATGTGACCGTAACACCTACAACGATGATTATAAGGTGAGAAAATATTTCAGACCGAACATTCTACACTCCTTGGACTGGCTACTGGATAGAACTGTATACGCCAGAGGGCGGGCGCGACTTCAATCGAGTGCGTGAAGCATTTGATAGTACATTTTCTGGCTCTAATGCAAATCTCCGCACAGTTACCATTGAAATGACCGAGGGCGGTGCTATGACATTTGATACTACTGCTGTTGAACCGGGGCAATATGTGTACCAGACTATTAACTGGGAGCGTGAACTCCCCACAGGGCAGTATGTGATTTCACTGGCACATTTTAATCCTGATAGACCAGGGTTTATGTACTGGATTAGACCTTGGGAGAGATTTGCGCTGTTGTTTGAAATTGATTAAACACAAATAAGGAGCGACCATCTAAACTGTTCGCTCCTTACTAATAGTACCTAGTCATGCTTGTGACTGCATCTGCCGTAACCCCTGCACAACCGCCACAATGAAAACTAACTCAATTTCAGAGAAGTCACTCGTCAGCATACCCAACTTATGCTATAGCACTTTTACCCCACTGGGGGTTTTCGTCTTGGTATGGGTATAAAAATTATCCGTAGGCGTACCAAGGACGCGCGAAATTTTCAGAAGATTGTAAGCAGTAACCCCGCGTTCCCCACGCTCTATTAAGCCCACGAAACCAGGAGATAAGTCGAGCAGCTCGGCAAATTCATCTATCGTTAAGCCACGGCTATGCCTTTCGGCACGAATGTTCATACCTATAAGGGTACACAACTCTTTTCTAGTCATAGCCTGCCACCTTACAAGCAAATTGGCTGATTTCGTCAGCGCAAGAGCGGCAGATTAACTTGCCATTCGCAGTATCCTTTGCATACATGGCAAAAACAGTTTTGCACCTGCTCTATATCCACACCCACCATGATGTACTCCATAGCGCAATGCGGGCAGAAAAATTTAAGATTTCTGTTATCCTTCATGCCAAAACCCCTTTCGCTATGATTTTTGCTTTGGCTCTGTTGCCAAGGCTGTAAATTCTTCTAAGGTGTAACTACGGTCTTTTGCAGTTCCGTCTAAATACGGCAGGTCGGCATCATTCCACGGGGGATTGTCATTGTCAAATGCGAGTTCGCTTTTGATTGTGACTTTGATTGTGCGTTCGGCTTTTACTGGCTTCGTGTTGGGTGTTGCGGATGGTGCTTGAGGGACAGCACCATCTCCAAAAGCATACTGCACAAGAGAAATTGTTTGAGAGATATAATCGCCGTCTGACATTTTCATGATAGGTCCTAAGCTGCAATAAATATAGGGAAGCCCATTGGCTACATGCGCAAAAAATGTCAATGACGCACGGACATATATCCCGTCATAGATTTCGGAAGATTTTGTTATGGGCTGCAAATTTGAATCAACAATATCCGGCTTTGACTTGTTGGAAGCAACGATAACGTAATGGCCTTTGCAAGCAGTTTTACGCAAAGGATGGCCGGATGAAATTATGTCACCGTCGGCTATGGGCATATTGATTTTTCCTAGATACATCCCTTGCCATTGTTTCCCTATCCCAAACTTGACCGCCACGGCAATGGCGTTGTTGATATTTTCCCATGCTTATTGCGTGATTGTCCATTGCATCCGCAACCATTGCTTGTTCAGATTGCGAGAGATATGACAATTCTACAGCAGGGTTAAATGCAAGCTGTTTGGCATCAACCTTATCAAGAAGCGTACATACAAGTTCCGTAAGGCGTATTAACCGGAAAATTTGATTTTTACTTTCGCCTGTCTGCGCTACCAACACTTCGACCGAGTGCATTTCGGCTTTTACGCCGATGTGGTTGAGTGCCTCCATTTTGACACGGTACGCCCATGCTTTTTCGCTGTACAGCAGAGTTTCCCGTTGTTCGAGGTTGCTGTCCACCATCGCGATAGCGGCACTGTGGTCGTCAAGTTCCCGGATTATCATCGGCAATGTGGGTACTCCTGCAATTTCACAAGCCATTTTGCGGCGATTTCCGGAGAGTGGTTCATCTGTTGTCGATGTTTCCACCACACGGACGGAGCGGGGTATCGGGTCTTTGAAAATGTTGATTTTCTCACCATAGGCTTGCTCAATCATGGAAATAATGCCCTTGGTAATGTTCGCCCGTCTGTCTACCATCGTCAGCAATATGCCGCCGATTTCAAGGAGGGTTTATATGCCGCCGAATTTGTGCTATGCTTTTCAGCAATAACTCTAAGCTCTTTGCATCAAGGAATTTTGGGGCGACGGGGATTATTACTCTGTCGGCAGCGGCCAATGCGTTCACCGTCAGCAGGTCGAGGGTAGGTGCGGTATCAAGCAGTGTATAGTCGAACAGACCGCGAACCTTGTCTATATACTGTTTGAGTACCGTTTCCCGCCCGATTATCGGGGCGAGTGCAACCTCAATCCCCGCAAGCGTGTTGTTTGAGGGCAGAAGCGAGATGCCCTCCGTGTGGGAGATAAGCCCCTGTAGCGGGTCAAACTCCTGTTCATTGATGATGCTTTGCATGACGTTGGCTAACGTGAACGGCAATTTGTTCGGTTCTGCCACGCCGAGGCTCACGGTTGCGGAGTGCTGGCTATCTGCATCCACAATCAAAACCCGTTTGCCTTGCCGCGCCAATGAAGCCCCTAAACTAACTGCCGTCGTCGTTTTACCAATTCCGCCCTTTCGCGCGGATACGGCTAAAATCTTGCCCATACAGTCCTCCTTTGGGGGCAATGAGATTTTAGCGTTAATGAAACATTAGGGATTTTACGCTTAAAATATCTGCCCCGATTTGATTGGAAATTGAGTAAAAATAAATAACATCAACCCCTGCAACCCCTGATTTTACTGGGTTTTTGGGTTTAGCGTTATTATACTGTATGGGCACACATTCGCTACGAGGCTTTTGGAAAAAGGAGCGAACATAAAAGCCGTAAGTGAAATATTGGGTCATGCTTCCGTGCAAATCACCCTAGATATTTAATCTCAAATTTCGCTAAATTGCGACATGACTAGGGGTGTCCATTGTAATTATGAAACAGAACTAACGCAGAAACCCTGATGTTTACTGGATTTTTTCTGGTTGTCCTATTATGGCACACTCCTACAGCCATGCCCTGCCAAACCTAAAGAAGGACACAATAGCCCTGCTCGACTAATGCGGTAATCTGGTTACGGCATTTTATATTACCCAACCATTACCGCACCATACAGCACAGGACTTATTACCACACTAAAAAAGAATACCCCGATAAACCTTGATTTATCGGGGTATTCTGATATTATGCGGATGGAGGGACTTGAACCCCCACGCCATAGGCACAGGTTTCTAAGACCTGCGTGTCTGCCGATTCCACCACATCCGCGAGGGGTGTTGTTTAGGCACAATGGATAGTATAGCATGGTTGTTGTTGGTTGTCAAGGGTTTTTTTGAAAAAATGAAAATTGTTTTTATTCTAGGTCGCGTTTGCGTTTTAGGATGAAGCCGCGGATTGTGGTTGCTGTTATGGTTATTAGGAGGAGGAGGCCTATGAACCAGCTTAGGTTGAAGGTGGTGCTTGTTTGGAAGTGTTCTGTTGCGGTGATTTGGCCGTTGGTTAGGCTGAAGGTTATGGCGGTGTTTTCGGCGGCGGTTACCACTTGCAGGGTGTTTTCTGATGGGTTGTGGTGGCGGTGGTGGTGGATGTCCCATAGGGTGGCGGGGGTGTTTATGTTCCACCAAACCACGGTTTGCCCCAGGGCGAGCTGTTCT
>WQSI01000045.1 GCA_009787945.1 Defluviitaleaceae bacterium | reverse complement strand
CTGTCAACTTTAGATTTGCCCGCCTATGGTTGTGGTATTCGTTATCGCTATGGCATTTTTGAACAGGGCATACAAGACGGTTTTCAAGTTGAGCGTCCTGATAACTGGCTGGACCGCGGCGATGCCTGGGGTGTTTTGCGCCGCGATTATGCCGTTATTGTAAAATTTGGCGGAAACGTAAATGCCGTTAAGGATAGCGACGGGAATTACAGCTTTGTTCAAGAAAACACCCAAAATGTATTGGCAGTTCCTTATGACTATCCAATTCCTGGCTATGGAACAGAAACGGTTAACACCCTGCGCCTTTGGGAGGCAGAGGCGGTTAACCAATTTGACCTTGATTATTTTAACAAAGGTGAGTATGGCAAGGCGGTGGAGGAGCAAAGCCTGGCGCGTAGCCTTTCCAAGGTGCTGTACCCTGCTGATGATACAATGGCAGGGAAAGAATTGCGTCTGCGACAACAGTATTTCTTTATTTCGGCAACTTTGCAACGTATCATCTCCCGCTTTTTAGAAACCCATGGGGACTTGACCCTGCTTCCTGAAAAAGTTGCCTTGCAACTTAACGACACCCACCCATCTGTTGCTGTGCCTGAGCTTATGCGGATTTTGGTGGACGAAAACGGTCTGTCATGGGATGTGGCATGGGATATTACCCGCAAAACCTGCGCATACACAAACCACACCATTATGGCAGAAGCCCTTGAAAAATGGCCCACAGAGCTTTTCAGCCGCATCCTGCCCCGTATTTATATGATTATTGAAGAGATAAACCGCCGTTTCTGCGCCCAGCTGACAGAATGGTTTGGAAACGACCCTCATAAGTTGCGCCAAATGGCGATTATTGCTGATGGTTATGTCCGTATGGCATATTTAGCAATTGTTGGAAGCCATTCCGTTAACGGGGTGGCGGCAATCCACACCGAAATCCTTAAAAACAGCGAACTTGCAGACTTTTATCAAATTTATCCTGACAAGTTTAACAACAAAACCAACGGCATAACTCAACGCCGCTGGCTTGCCCATTGCAACCCGAATTTAGCAGGGCTTATCACAGATACCATAGGGGATAAGTGGCTGACGGACTTGGCGCATCTTGAAAATCTCGCCCCTTACGCTGATAAGCCTGAATTTTCTGACAAATTTATGGAAATTAAGCGGGACAACAAAATTGCCCTGGCAAACTATATTAAAGAAACAAGCGGGCATCTCATTGACCCTAACAGCATTTTTGACATACAAATCAAACGCCTTCACGAGTACAAACGCCAACTTATGAACATTTTACAGGTGTTGGCAATGTATAATCAGCTAAAAACCCAGCCTTGGCTGGAAATGCCCCCACGCACCTTTATTTTCGGGGCAAAGGCAGCTGCAAGCTATCACCGCGCCAAGCTGATAATTAAGTTGATTAACGCTGTGGCTGATTTGGTCAACAACGACCCCACAATCGAAGGGCGCATTAAAGTTATTTTCATGGAAAATTACCGCGTAAGCCTTGCGGAGCGTCTGATACCAGCGGCTGATGTTAGCCAGCAAATTTCCACAGCAGGCAAGGAAGCAAGCGGAACGGGCAATATGAAATTTATGCTTAATGGGGCAATCACTCTTGGCACAATGGATGGCGCAAATGTGGAGATTTTTGAGGAAGTTGGAGAAGATAATATTGTAATCTTCGGTATGAGCGCGGGAGAAGTTGCCGACCTTGCCGCAAGGGGAACATACAACCCTTGGGATGTATATAATATGGACAGTTGTGTACAGCAGGTTCTTAACATGTTAATTAACGGCACATTAGACGAGGACCACGAACGCTTCCGCGAAATTTACGAGGCTTTGCTAAATGGTTGGGGCGGAGCCCGCGCTGATGAATATTTTGTTCTGCAAGATTTTGCATCATATGCCGCAGCTCAGGAGCGCATCGGTCAGCTTTATGGCGATAAGGCAAATTGGGCAAAGATGGCAATTCTTAATGTTGCCAAAAGCGGGAAGTTTTCAAGCGACCGCACAATCGCCCAATATGCCAACGAAATTTGGAAATTGAAGCCGTTTCAGGTCTAGGGGGTGGCACGGTGAATAATTTCACAATCCGAAAGGCTGAACCTGCGGATGTGCCGCTTATTTTGTCATTCATTAAAGAGCTGGCGGTTTATGAGAAAATGTTGGACGAGGTGGTCGCCACAGAGGAGCTTCTAAATGAGTGGATTTTTGACAAAGGCAAGGCAGAGGTAATCCTAGGAGAAGTGGGCGGCAAACCTATTGGCTTTGCATTGTTTTTCCATAACTTCTCTACCTTTGTTGGGCGCGGCGGGCTGTATTTGGAAGATTTGTATATCCGTCCAGAACACCGCGGGAAAGGCTTTGGAAAGTCCATGCTGACTTATTTGGCAAAAATTGCTGTAGAGCGAGGTTGTGGCCGAATGGAATGGTCTTGTTTGGATTGGAACGCCCCAAGTATTGATTTTTATCTATCCCTTGGGGCAAAGCCCATGGATGGCTGGACAATCTACCGCCTAGCGGGGGAAACGTTACAAAATGTGGCAGAAAGCCACGCTATATAACGACAACAAAAAATCACCCACATTAAGTTGGGTGATTTTTATATATTGTTTAATTATAGTTTAAAATAAGCCACAAGTTGACGTAACACTTCCGCTTGGCTGTTAAGCTCTTCGGCGGCGGCGGCGGTTTCTTGGGAAACGGCCGAGTTGTTTTGCACAACTGTAGAAATTCGGGAAAGCCCTTCGGTAATATGGGCGATAGATTCGGCTTGCTCCACAGATGCCACAGAAATGTTTTGGATAATATCAAGCACCTCTCCAGCACTGGTCACTATAGCATCAAGAGATTCTGCTGTGCCTCCTGCAATTGACGCACCTGCGTCTACACGGTCAATACTATCCTGTATAAGGGTGGTTGTTTCTGTTGCTGCTGCTTGGCTTCTGCCTGCAAGGGTTCGCACTTCATCTGCAACCACCGCAAAGCCTTTGCCGTGTTCGCCAGCTCTTGCCGCTTCTACGCTGGCGTTAAGAGCAAGCAAGTTGGTTTGGAAAGCAATATCTTGTATTGTTTTAACGATTTTGCTGATATTGTTACTAGATTCTTTAATGCGCTCCATGGCATCCACCATTTCTGCCATGGCGTCGTTGCCCTCTCTGGCGTTGGAAGTGGATTTGCCGCTTAATTCGTTAGCGGTTGTGGCATTTTCTGCATTACGCTTGGTTTGTTCGTTAATTAGTTCTATAGAGGCGTTAAGCTCTTCCACGCTGGCAGCTTGGTCTTGAGCACCAGTGGCAAGGTCTGTAGCAGACTGAGAAATGGAGTTTGCTCCGCTTAACACATATTCGGAAGCCGTTGCAATTTCGCTCATGGTTTTATGCAGTGTTTCATTAATAGAATTAACGGATTTTTTGATGGTGTCAAAATCGCCTACATAATCTCTGCTAATTGTGTTGCGCAAATCTCCCGTTGCCATTTCTGCTAAAATGGTGTTAAGCTCGGAAATGTACGAGGAGATGTCCCCGATGGTTTTATCAAAGGCACTGATAGAATCTCTAAATGTGCCGTTGTACGCCTCTGGGCTAGGGTCATAACCTGCGTCAGTAATGTTTTTGTCAATTAGCTCTAGGTCAAAAACACCTTCTTTCATTTGCACTAAGCCAAGTTCAATTGCACGCATTGGTTTATAAACGGACCTGCCAATCTTGTTAAGACCAGTAATAATACCGCTCCAACCGCCTTCATACCCTTCGGTATCAACTTGGAAAGTCAAATCGCCTTTGTTGGCTATGGCGTCGCTCATATTGTTGATTTGCAAAACAACTTCCCGAATATTTTCAAGGAATTTGTCGATGGCTTCGTTTACGATATAGCGTTTACCTGGCAGTATTTCCGCAACATAATCAAAATTACCAGCGCCAACAGATTCAATTGTTTCCATCATTATCCAAGCCTCTTTCTCAGCGGCATCAACAGCGTTGTTTACGTTTTGCATAAGCTCTGCATAAGCACCTTCAAAATCTGCGGGCTTTAAACGGAATTCATAATCATACACCAAAACCTGAGAAAACTCAGTCAAGTCGTCATTTATTTTACGGATAGTATCCACAAGAGTATGGACATTTAATGTTAATTCACCAATTTCGTCGCTTGGTATGTTGTTTCTGTCAATATTCACGTTTAAATTACCCTTTGCAATATTCGTGACAATATCGCCCAAACGCTTCACAGGAGCAGTTAAACGGCGTGCCACAAAGAACATAACAGCAGCACCCACCGCCATCAAAGCGATACCGATAAGGGTAACAATCATCACAACCTGATTGCGTTGGTCAAGGACGTCTTGTATGTGGATGCCCATAAAAATCGTACCCATCACATTTCCACTAGGGTCAAGCAAAGGCATGTAAAAGCCGCTAAAAGCATCCCCGAAACGCTCGGTACGAACATATAGTTCTTGATGATTTACAAAAACAGAGTGATAATTTGGGTTTAACCCTATGTCGAGGGTTGTCCCCACAACACTTGCACCTTCAGGGGTGCGCAATGTTGATGCAATGCGCTGGTTTCCTTGAAAAACTGTAAACTCTGCTTCAAACCTTTCGGAAAGTATAGCGAGGGTTGCATCGTCGTCAATGGCAAATGCCGTTACAAGACCGCCTACAATTTCACCATCATAGAAAACAGGCACAGCAGACCGAACTGGCATTTCCCAGTCTTGCACACGGTTATATGCTACAGTTACATTGCCTTGTAAAGCTGCCAACAGAGAAGGTGTGGCTATGGCATCCCCGAAATGACCAGGCTGGGCACTTCTTGCTAGTGCAATACCGTCCTGGCTCATAAAGGTAAAAAAGGTTACTGGCAGTTCTTGCTTAATTTGATTGCCAAGCCGCATTAGCTCGGCAGTGTCCTCTGCCATTATGGCAGCAACAACACGGGGGTCTGCTGCAACTTGTAGACCTAAATCAATAGCTGTCATGCGGGCTTCTTCAGAAAGCCCTCGTAAGCCCCTTGCGGCCGCCTCTATGCGGTCCTCCATCAATTCGTCCATAAACGAATTGTATTGCACAACCGAAACAATTAGGGTTGTAGCGAGCAAAATCACCGTCAACAAAATGGTTGGCAAAATAATTTTACCTTTAAATTTTAATCTCATCCAATAACACTCCTTTGTGATATTAAGTGGTGTAACAGAACGTGAATTATAAAAAGCGGAAATACCTTTAGGAATTTTATCACTTTTAACGAAATTTGTCAAGAACTATTTTATGACATTGCATATTCTTTTTTTGTGTGGTATAATTACCTTAATAAGGAGTTGAACTTATGAAAATTTTGGTTATAGGGGATATAGATACTGCGCCATCTGCTGACCATCTGCGCTTTAATGTGGAGGGGGCAGATGTTGTTTTGGTAGATAATTCCAGGGAAGTGCTGCGGAGTGTAGACACAAATGTTGCAACCTTGGAAGAAATTTCTACAGGGCGCGTTTATCAGCAAGAATTTGACATTTTGGTTCATAGGCGACCTGCAACCACTGACCCTAATGGACATGGCGATGTTCTGCATTTGCAAGAAGGGGGTTGCCCTAATTATCAGTGGAGGCAAATTGAGGGCTTTTTGAAAGGCAAGGGGTACACAACGGCTAATGTAGTTGGTGATTGCGTTAGTGCCGCACAGGCAGCGGTTAATTTATATGCTTATGGCATTATGCCGACGGTGGTAACAACAACAGACCGTTTTCCTAGGGATTTTGACAGAGATGTGGCGGCTTTCCTGCGCAAACAGCTCACAAAATGGGACATTGTCATAATGCAAACCACCCACCCTTATCTGCCTTATGAAGAAGGCCGCGCAACCCTGTTTTTTGGTGACCAACAGGGGCAAACAGTACAAGACAACCAACAAATTTTAGCTCCAAACTTAGCGGAAAAGTTTGGGGAAGAGCGGGCAGCGGCTGTGCTTGCAGTTGTTAGGTCATCTCTTGTGCCGCCGCGAAATGAAGGGGCTTTGGTGGTGTCAACCAGATATTTCCAGGCGGGATTGACTGGAGCAAGTGAGGAAAGGCTGATAAAGTCTGCCGTTAGTTATATTTACAGCGTTTTAGCTTTACATGGCGGGTTTATCAAGCTTGTTTACGGGGCTGGTGGCAAAATTTACGGCTTTTCGGCGGTTGGGGCTGGGTCTGATGGTTTTGTGGACATTGTGACAACATTAATCACTTGCGGGGGGTCTGTGGGAACTTTGGCAAACCTTGATTTTATAAGCCCTTACAAAGCACTTGTACAGCTTGGCAAAACTGCCCTGGATGTGATAAACAGTCAAATTCACATGGCATATCCAGATGAAATAGATTATGCCAATCCCGACATTACAACCCTGCTTGACGTGCGTAATTATTCGGATTTTGCCATGTTTAACATCCCCAACTCCGTCAACATCCCTCTTAGTGACTTAAAATTTGGCATCGGCACATTAAGCCAAAACAAAGACATTATTGTCATTAGCAATGGGGGCAATTCCGCAACCGCCGCCGTTAAAATTTTATATGAAAAAGGCTACAAAGCGCGTGTTTTGACAGGTGGTCTAAAGTATTATAAAATGAGGTTAAATAGCCATGAAGCATAAATTCACCCACCTTCACGTACACACAGAATACAGCCTGTTGGATGGTTCTGCCAAAATTAAGGAGCTGACCAAAAGGGCGGCAGAGATGGGTATGGAGGCTATTGCCATCACCGACCACGGCAATATGTTTGGTGTTATAGACTTTTACAAAGCGGCGAAAAACGCGGGAATAAAGCCGATTTTAGGTTGTGAGGTTTATGTGGCATCGGGCAGCCGCCACACTAAAGACGCACGCCCTGATAATTTTTATTATCACCTGGTATTGCTTGCAGAAAATAATATAGGCTACCAAAATCTGATAAAACTGGTAACTTATGGCTTTACAGAGGGTTTTTATTACAAACCAAGAATTGACCTTGAGTTGTTACACAAATACAACGATGGGTTGATTTGCTTGTCTGCCTGTCTGTCTGGTCCTGTGGCTAAAAATGTCCTTAAAGTCAGCTACAATCGCGCAAAGGAAGAAGCGCAGACCTACAAGGAAATTTTTGGCAGAGAGCGGTTTTTTTTGGAACTTCAAAACCACGGCATGCCCGAGCAAAACACCGTAAATCAAGCACTTATCTCCATTGGACAAGAGCTTGATTTGGAGCTTGTAGCAACAAATGACATACATTATCTGGAAAAGTCTGATGCTAATGCCCATGAGGTTTTGCTATGCATACAAACCAACAAAACCATGCAGGATGAAGGGCGTATGAGCTATAAAGGCGACCAATACTACTTAAAATCTGCCGATGAGATGGCAGAAAGGTTTCAAGATTTGCCTAAGGCGCTGGCAAACACCATGGAAATTGCCCGACGTTGTAATGTAGAAATTGACTTTGAGGGTTACAAATTACCAAAATATGACTGTCCAGAGGGCTTTACCTCTGGTGCATATTTGCGAAAGCTGACTTTTGAAGGGCTAGAGCGGCGTTATGGCGAATTAACAGAAAAAATAACAAACAGGGCTAATTTTGAGCTTGAAACCATAATGTCCATGGGCTTTTGTGACTATTTTCTGGTGGTTTGGGACTTTATTGCATATGCAGGGAGCAAGGGCATTGCTGTTGGCCCTGGGCGGGGCACATCTGCTTCTAGCATCGTGGCATATGCCCTAAACATCACAAATGTTGACCCCATCAAACATAATTTGATGTTTGAGCGTTTTCTAAACCCAGAGCGCATCTCCATGCCAGATATTGACATTGATTTTTGTGTGGAGCGGCGGCAGGAAGTTATTGACTATGTTGTAGCAAAATACGGAAAAGACCATGTGGCGCAAATCATAACTTTTGGTACATTGGGGGCGAAGGCAGCCATTCGTGACGTTGGGCGGGCTTTGGGTATGCCTTATGGCGAGGTGGATGCAATTGCCAAAAAAGTACCTTTTTACATTGGCATGACCCTGGATAAGGCGATGGAAAGGGAGCAGGGTTTTCGGGAAGAATACCAAACAAACCCCCGAGCCACAGAGCTTATCGACATGGCGCGGAAGCTAGAGGGGTTGCCCCGCCACGCCTCTACCCACGCGGCAGGGGTGGTTATTTCTGATGCCCCCCTCACCCAATATGTGCCTCTCCACGCCAGTGACGGGGTGATAACCACACAATTTCCCATGGGAATTTTAGAGGAGCTTGGTCTGCTGAAAATGGACTTTCTGGGGCTTCGCACCCTAACCATTATCAAGCACGCTATGGACGAAATCCACCGACGTCATGGTGTGCGCCTAACGCCAGAAACCCTTGACATGGCTGACAAGCGGGTTTTTGATGCCATCTCTGCAGGGCGAACAGACGGCATGTTTCAGCTGGAAAGCCGCGGGATGACGGCTTTTATGAAAGAGCTAAAGCCCGCCAGTGTGGAAGATTTAACGGCAGGGCTTGCCTTGTTCCGCCCCGGCCCAATGGATTTCATTCCAAAATACGTTAAAAGCAAGAACGCAGGGGCAGCTGTCACCTACACCCACCCTCGCCTAGAGCCTATTTTGCGGGATACCTATGGCTGTATCGTCTATCAAGAGCAGGTTATGCAAATTGTGCGGGATTTGGCGGGCTACAGCCTAGGCAGAGCCGACATAATCCGCCGTGCCATAAGCAAAATGAAAAGGGATATGATGCAACAGGAGAAAGATGCATTTATACACGGCATCCCAGGGGAGGTGGCAGGCTGTGTGGCGAACGGCATACCCCAAGCCACCGCTGAAAAAATATGGGATGAAATGGCAGATTTTGCAAAATATGCCTTTAATAAAGCTCATGCTGTTGCCTATGCCACTGTGGGTTATCAGACGGGGTGGCTGAAAGTCCACTATCCCGCCGAATATATGTCGGCATTACTGACCGCCCATATGTACAGCCAAAGCACAATCGCTGTGTATATCAACGAATGTAAGCGCATGGGCATTGAGGTGCTGCCCCCTGATGTAAACGCCAGTTTTGGGCATTTTGCCGTGACAGGCGAGGGGCAAATCAGCTTCGGCATGAACGCCATTAAACACCTTGGCAGACCTACCGTGGAAGCCCTGGTACGCAGCCGCGAGAAGGACGGAGCTTTCAAGAGCCTAACAGAGTTTTTGAACCGCTTGGCAGATGGAGAGGTCAACAAACGGTCTTTGGAGTCGCTGGTCAAGGCAGGGGCATTTTCTAGTCTTGGCGGGCTTCGCAGCCAATATATGGCAGTCCACGAAAGCCTGTTAAACAGCGTTTCTGCCAACCGCCGCCATAATATGAGCGGTCAAATGAGCCTTCTGGACATGGGTGGCGGACAAAGGGCAGACGAAGCATTTTCCGACAATTTACCTGACATTCCTGAATACCCCCAAGAAAAAATGTTGGCAGACGAAAAGGAAGTTTTGGGAATTTATGTAAGCGGACACCCCATTTTGGCTTACGAAGAGCAAATAAAACAACACATAACCGCCTACAGCCGAGATTTCGCCAAAAGCGGCGACGAGAACGAACACGAACAAGACGAACCAACCTTGCAAGATGGTCAAAAGGTGGTTGTGGGCGGGATAATCGCAAAGAAAAACATCACATACACCCGCAAAAACGCCTCGGCAATGTGCTTTCTAACAGTGGAGGATATTTTTGGGTATCTGGATATAATTGTGTTTCCCAACCAATTCGCCGCTTTGGCAAGCCAGCTTAATGAAGGGCAGGCAGTCATCGTAGAAGGCAAAGTTTCCGTGCGGGAGGACCAAGACGACACCCTAATTTGCGAAAACATGCGCTTTTTGGAAAAGGACGCCCAAACCGAAAAAGACCCAAGCAACACCCTAACCCTTTGGCTCAAAATCCCCAAAAACAGCGAAATAACCCCCCAAAACCTACTAGAAACCCTTTCCCGATATGGCGGCACAACCCCCGTCGTCATCTACGACGAAAAAACAGGCAAACCCTTGCGCGTCAAACCTACCCATTGGGTCAACAGCGACAACCACAACCTCATCAACCAATTGCGGGGGGATTTGGGCAGCCGATATGTTGTATTAAAATAAACTCGGTTGCAGCGATTTGTTTTTCAAAACAGCCTGCAACGTCAGCAATTGCCAGTTTTTGTTGGGCTTTGATGTATGCCGACATATATTTATAGTCGGGCGTTGACGTAGTTGAGGAGTTTGAGGAGGTTTTGTTTTTCGAGAACGGTAATGTATGATGACATGTATTGGTAATCGGGATACCCCCCCCCGCTCTCTCGCAAACGATTGGTAGCAGCACAACTGTTTCATTGAACATTTTCTCAAAATCTCTAACCAAAACACTCAAAAATCGAGGGCTGTTTTTATTTAATAACGTAGTAAAATACAATGCTACTTCTCTGTTGAAACCTTCAAAGGTCGGGTGTGCCGTTTTCGTAAATTGACCCGCATAGAAGTCATGATTCATATAGAAAAATTGCATTTGCAACATACCGACAGCAATAGAGTTGCCTCTGATAAGGTTCTTGTCGTTCAAAAATTCTACATACCCTAAAAGCCCGTTATTCTTTACCGTTCGCGTAAAGTATGGGTATTTTGCATGCTTAGAAAAAGTAAAATTCTCTTTGTCTAATTGCGGGTTGTTTGAAATCTTAAATAACCCATTCTCACCACCCAACCTAAATTCTCCACAAACGGGTTGGTGATTTAGGATGGTGTGTTCTTCTGTGGTTAGTTCGTAATTGTCCACGTCGGCGACATGGCACATTGCGGATAGGCGTTCGATGGCTTCTTGCTTGATTTGTTCTAGCCGTTCCAATTCTAATTGGTGTATGTATTCGGTCATGTACTCAAAATCAGGCCCACCGTTTTTATTTATAGGTAATTGCACATAATCATTCTGCACCTTACCCCATGTAGCTAAATATTCTCGAGAATATTTATTATATAGAACCTTCTGCAGAGCTGATGCAAGATATAGATTTGTGTTATGGTCGCGCAAGCCGTTTTTTAGAGCAACCATAAAACTGTGGGAGTATATGCCTGTTTCGCGCTTTTGCGCATAAACAAGACCTGTGGCAATTGCACCATCGGCAATAACAGAAATGGCGTTTTCATGGGTTTCATAGTCACCAGACTTTGCCCAGTACATAACACCGTTATCGCCAACTTTTGCATTGACTAGCGGCACAGAATACTCATCAGACCACTCTTTAGAAGCTGATTTTAATTTGTCGACTTCACCCAAATATCGACTGTGTAGTTTTTCAAAAATATTGCCAATGGGAAATTCGCCCCATTCAACTTCTCTTTTTAAAATTTCGGGGTTGAATGGGGCTGGGGCTTTCCCTTTGGTGCATCCTCTGGCGTCCAGCCTGTTTTTAGCAGTTGGTCAACCTCCCACGCCATAAAATCTGCAACGGTTTTGCGAAAATCTGCTTCTGTGGGGCGGGTGTCAATTTTCTTGTGCTGTTCAAAATTCCAGTCTGCCCCGCTTTTTATGTTTATTGGGCTTTCCACAAAATCTTCATGGGTGAAAATGTTAAGATATGGGCTGCCATGGATAACAAGGTCGATAAGCTCGGCATAACGCCCGCGGGCGTTGTCAACATCCCGCAAGTTTATGGATTTATCTTTGGTTTTGCGGTTGCTTCTCTTGTAGCCGTCGTTACGAAAGTCAATGAAGCGTACATGGTGTTTTGGGTTGTGGGGCTTGCCCACTTCAAACACATAAATGCTTGCCTGCACGCTAGACTTGCCAATAAAAAGGTCAATTGGCATTTTAACGCTGGCGACTAAGGTGTTGTTTTCCAGGATTTCGCGGTTTATGACGCTTGCCTTGCCGCTTCCTGCAGAATCTTGAATAATAACACACGCCCTGCCGCCCTTCATCATGCCAAGAGCCTTTTTGACGAAAACCATGCCATTGCCCTCGGCGGAATAAGGCGGGTTAAGCAAAAACACATTGGCGGGAAAGTTGATGCTGTCAGTAAAAGTTGTAAGGCTGTCACCGTGGAGAATGTTGGAACTGCCGTCACCCACCAAAAACATATTAAGCACCGCAAGCATCTGAATATCTCCCCGCTTTTCGATGCCTAGCAGTTGATATTCTTTGATATGCTTTATTTTTTCGCTAAGCTCGCTTTCATTTTTGATGTTTTTTACGGCATCGTTTACCGCCTCGTTCATCCCTGAAATCAAAAAGCCGCCGCTTCCCAAAGCGAAATCCCATATGTAAGAATTTCTATCAACCTGTGCCAGTTTAACCATTAAGTCAATAACATACCGCGGGGTTAGCACCACATCATTAGCTTCATCATCTGCAAGCGACATCCAGCGGGTCACTTCGTTGTACACCGCCCCTGCAAAGTCCAGCATACGGTTTTCAGCATGGTGGATGATGGTTTCCACCACTTGCCTGTAAATCATTTTTAAAACAGTTTCGCTTTTGCCTCCCGTTGTGTTAAATTGGGTGTTAGATTTTATGGTTCGCTCAATTTCCAGAAGAATGGAGC
>WQSI01000044.1 GCA_009787945.1 Defluviitaleaceae bacterium | reverse complement strand
ACCCACCCCCGAACCTGAAGAATACACAATTGACATTAAAGGCTTTGTGGAAGGGGCAGAAAACGTAGACGACCCCATCCACCCGCCAGACCCTGCAAACGAGCCTGATGACAGCCCCCCATGGGAAACATCCCCCACCCCAACATCAGGCGCACCCCGCCCAGAGCCTACAGAATATGTTTTCCCTCCTGTCGAATTGTTGCGGGAAAACACCTACCAGCCCTCCATAAGCTCCCGCGCCCAAATCCTGGAAAACTCCAAAAAGCTAGAGGAAACCTTGGCTAGTTTCGGGGTGCAAGCCCGTGTGGTGGAGGTTAGCAAAGGCCCTACAGTCACCCGTTATGAGTTATCCCCAGGCAGTGGCGTTAAAGTGTCCAAAATAGCGGGGCTGGCAGATGATTTGGCTCTCAACCTAGCGGCAGAAACCATCCGTGTGGAAGCCCCAATTCCAGGGAAATCTGTTGTAGGCATCGAAATCCCAAATAAAGAGGTTCAGGCGGTTTTCCTGCGGGAGATTATTGATGATGATGCCTTTTGGTCACATCCATCAAAGCTTGCCTTTGCTATGGGTAAAGACATTGCGGGAAATGTGGTTGTTTCTGACCTTGCCCGTATGCCCCACTTGCTAATTGCTGGCTCTACAGGCTCAGGTAAGTCTGTCTGCACAAACACGCTGATAACAAGCATAATATACAAAGCCACCCCCCAAGAGGTTAAACTGCTAATGATTGACCCTAAAGTGGTGGAGCTTAGTATATACAACGGCATCCCCCACCTTCTCATCCCTGTGGTGACAGACCCTAACAAGGCAAGCGGTGCCCTTGCCTGGGCTGTCCGTGAGATGGAATCCCGCTATTCTGCCTTTGCGGAAAACAAGGTGAGGGATTTGGCAGGCTACAATGTGACCCTTGCTGAAAAAGGTGAGGAAAAACTGCCCCAAATTGTCATCATCATTGACGAGCTTGCAGATTTGATGATGACCTGCGGCAAAGAGGTGGAGGAAAGCATTGTGCGCCTTGCCCAAAAAGCCCGTGCCGCAGGCATACACCTTATTTTGGCAACCCAACGCCCCTCGGTGGATGTTATCACAGGTTTGATAAAGGCAAATGTGCCAAGCCGCCTTGCCTTTGCTGTTTCCAGCGGCACAGACAGCCGCACTATCCTTGACATGGTTGGGGCGGAGAAGCTCCTCGGCAAGGGTGACATGCTTTTCTCTCCCGTGGGCATGAACAAGCCCCGCCGCATACAGGGAAGCTTTGTTTCTGACAAAGAAGTGGAAAATATTGTGGAGTTTATTAAGCAAGACGGGGAAGCCGAATATAGCGAAGAAATGATTGAAAAAATCACCGCTGCCCCTGAAGAAATAGACTTTTCAGAGGAGTCTGACCCACTAATTGACGACGCAATTGCCTTTGTTGTGGAAAAGGAGAAGGCATCAACCTCCATGCTCCAGCGTAAGTTCCGCATTGGATACAACCGCGCCGCCCGCATGATGGAGGAGTTGGAGGGCAGAGGTTTGGTAGGGCCAGAAGATGGCGCAAAGCCCCGCAAGGTGCTGATGACCCCATACCAACACAGGGAATATGTTCAGCGCAGACAAGAAGCTATTGATGCCGCCATAAAAAGCGGAACTGGGGAATTTTAAGGAAGGGGAATTTTATGAATTTACCAAACAAGTTAACAATAGGGCGGGTGTGTATGATACCTTTGTTTGTTCTGGCTATCCACGGGGCAGACTTTGGCTGGTACACAATGGAGGTCGCCCGCATTGTGGCAACTGGCGTTTTTGTTTTGGCGGCATTGACAGACTGGCTAGACGGCTTCCTTGCCCGAAAATTAAACCTTATAAGCGATTTTGGCAAATTTATGGACCCTTTGGCTGATAAAGTTCTTGTAATGGCCGCCATGGTCTACTTGCTGTGGCTTGGGAACATTTCCCCGTGGGTTTTGGTGGTTATTGAAGGGCGGGAGTTTTTAATTGCAGGGCTTAGGATGCTTGCTTCCCAAAAGGGCGTGGTAATATCCGCAGGAACAACAGGGAAGCTTAAAACCATTGCCCAGATGGTCATGATACCACTCGTTTTGCTTAATGTTAACCATGCCGCCGCATACTGGATTGGCGTTGTGCTGATTTACGTGTGTGTGGCATTGTCAATAATTTCTGCTGTAGATTATATGTGGCGAAACCGCCAAATTTTTAAGGAGGTAAGATAGATGGAAAAACTAAGTACGATGGAGCGGATGCTGCGCATTAACAAATTTGTGTTAATAAGCGTGATGTTTACTGCCACCACAATTCTCGACATGGCGATAACCCTTATTTACCAAGGGGTAGGGGCAGAGGCAACCTATTGGCATTTGCTAAGCCGCCTTTTAATGGCGACTTTTGCCGTCCTTAGCCTGTATGTGTTTAAGTTTTTCAAAAGAACCAGCCTGCCTGCCATTGGGGCGCATTTTGCAAGCCTTATGGGCTTTGCCGCCCTTCATGTGTGGATAAGCGGCTTTTTTGTGGAGCTTCACCAGAATGCTATGTGGTATATGTTACGCTCTGTTGCCATTGTTTACGCAGGTGCGGCGGTTTTGGCAGTTATCTGGGTGTTGGTGATAAAGAGGCGCAAAAATGGATAAAGCCTGTGAAATTGTGGCAAGCCTTGCGGCTAAAGGCTTGAAAATCGCTATTGCAGAGTCGTTAACAGGCGGGGCAGTGTCGGCAGCTTTGGTTTCTGCCCCTGGTGCGTCTGCCGTCTTTGATGAGGCTTTTATAACATATAGCAATGCCGCAAAAGTCCAGAGATTGGGGGTTTTGCAGTCTACTTTAGATGCCTATGGGGCGGTAAGCCCTCAAACCGCTGGGGAGATGGCGGCAGGGGTTGCCCGCACAGCAGGGGCAGATATTGGGCTTGCCACAACAGGCATAGCAGGCCCAGATGGCGGCTCGGATAAAAAGCCTGTGGGGCTGGTTTATGTCGCCCTTTGCGCTAATGGTGAAACCACCGTCAGCAAATTCATTTTTGAAGGTGACAGGCAAAGCATAATAAACCAAACCGTGACCCAAAGCTTGAGCTTGCTGACAAAAATCTTGCACTTTTAAGGCGATTATGGTATGATATAGGGGCGGCTAATACCCGCCTTATGGTACAAATGAAAAAATCGGAGGACACAAAATGAGTGATATTGATAAAAATAAAAAGGATGCCCTAAAAACAGCCCTTGCCAAAATTGAGAAAAGTTTTGGCAAGGGGTCTGTTATGAAAATGGGGGAGAAAACCGCGGGAATGAAAATTGAGGTTATCCCTTCTGGTTCTTTAAGTTTGGATGTTGCCCTTGGCACTGGCGGCTTTCCCCGCGGGCGCATAATTGAAATTTTCGGGCCAGAAAGCTCGGGTAAAACCACGGTTTGCCTTCATTTAATTGCAGAAGCGCAAAAACTTGGCGGCATTGTTGCCTTTATAGATGCAGAACACGCCCTTGACCCTGTTTATGCCAAAAACCTAGGAGTTGATATTGACGAGCTTTACATATCCCAACCTGATAATGGGGAGCAAGCCCTGGACATTGCTGACGAAATGGTGCGCTCTGGGGCTATTGATGTTATCGTTATAGATTCTGTTGCGGCTTTAGTGCCTCGTGCAGAAATTGAAGGGGACATGGGCGACAGCCACATGGGCTTGCACGCCCGTCTGATGAGCCAGGCTCTGCGCAAACTGACAGCTTTGTCAAATAAAAACAACTGTGTAATTTTGTTTACAAACCAATTGCGGGAAAAAATCGGCTCTTATGGCAATCCAGAAACAACCACAGGTGGGCGGGCGTTGAAATTTTACGCATCTGTTCGCTTGGACATACGCCGTGTCAGCAAAGGGGAAATTAAAGAGGGGGATAAGGTAATAGGCTTTCGCACGAAGGTTAAGGTTGTTAAAAATAAAGTTGCTCCACCTTTTAAGGTTTGTGAATTTGATGTTATTTTTGGAAAAGGCATTGCCAAAGGCAGCGATATTTTAGATTTGGCGACAGAGCTTGAAATTGTCAACCGTTCTGGCTCTTGGTTTAGTTATGGAGATTTGCGCCTTGGGCAAGGTAAAGACAAATCCAACGCCTATCTTGACGAAAATCCTGATTTAAAGGCGGAAATTGAGCTTGCTGTCCGTAACCATTTCGGTATGCCAGAAAAACCGACAGAATTGTCTGAACAAGCTCCTGCCGACGAGAAAAAACCTGCTAAAAAGTCTACCAAAAAAAGCAAAAAGGATGCAGATGATGACGTGGTTGCCCAAATTGATTTAGATGATGAGGAAATTAACAATATCATCCAAGAAATGGGCTTGGAGGAAGAGCCAGAAAATGAGTAAGCGAGAAATTTACGCGGAAAACAAGATAGTGCGCCTGGTGGAAACCCAAAGCCACGACGCACAAGATGCCTTTAAAAATTGGCATATCCCACGAACCTCACGATTTGGCAATTTGGCTGTATGCCCTTTACCGCGGGCAAAAATTGGGGGCTTCTGCCTTCTCCCTTGCGGCTAATTATGCCGTTGAAGCCCTGGAAGTTGAGAGGCTGTACGCAGGCGCAATGGAGGATAATTTGCCCGCCCAAGCCCTGCTTAAAAAATGCGGTTTTGTGCCGCATCCAGAAGGCAATCATAAAACCACCCACTACGAAACAGGGGAAGATTTTTTTGAGCTTGACCATATTTACATACCACCCTGGAAGTTTTAAATTTTAAGAAGGTTTTAGCCATGAAAATTACCGACATAACACAACAAATTAAAAACCCAAAGCGGTATTCGGTTTTTATCGACAACCGCTTTGCTTTTGGCATACATGGGGCGGACTTGCTTGCCCATGGGCTGGAAATTGGGCAAAATTTAGATGAGGAGCAGTTAGGCAAAATACGCCATGAGGTGGAATTTGCATCTGCTAGAGATTCCGCCGTTAAATATTTAGGGCGGGGCATGAAATCCATTAGGCAGGTGGAGGACAAGCTTGCTGAAAAAGAATATTCTGCCGAAAGCATCCAGGAAGTGTTAGAATTGTTGACCCAGCGGGGCTATTTAGACGACGTGGCATATGCAACGGCATTTATAAACCAAAAAACAAAACTTAACAACTTTGGGCGGTATCGTATTGAGCGGGAATTACAGGAAAAGGGCGTGTCGGAAAGTCATATAGCCGCGGCATACCAAAATATGCAAGAAGATGGGGATGGGGAAAGCGACCTGACCCTTGCCGCCCGCGCCCTGGAAAAGAAAGTGCGCCATAAAGGGCTGCCAACAGACCCTAAGGAGCTTCAAAAATTAAAATCATATCTATCACGCCGCGGCTTTGACTTTGAAACAATAGACAAAGCTCTTGAGGATTTTTTGAATTAACCAGCACAGACACAGTCTGATGGCAAGCCCTCAATCGTCATTGCGGGCTTGACCCGCAATCTCGTCAGCCATTCCAAGCCCCATATAGTAGGGGCAAAGCTCTGTTAGTGCTGATGGGGTCCCGCGTCAAGCGCGGGATGACGTTGTTTGGAGGTTTTGTCTGCAACCCGGGGACGTGCTGATTAAACAACAAGATTTTTTGTTGACAAAAAAATAAATTGTGGTATAATGTAAATATACATAAAATCAACAAAGGAGGAGAGATATGTTTAGAGTTGGAGAAGCTGTGGTTTACCCTATGCATGGTGCTGGCATAATTGAAGATTTTGAATTGAAAAACATTGACGGCATCGAGCGCAATTACTGTGTTTTGCAGATACCTTTGGGCGAGCTTAAAATCATGCTATGTGAAGATTCTTTGCCCCATGTAAACATGCGCCGCATTATGTCACAAGATGATATTGCAGAAACTTTGGCGGAAGTGACCAGTGCGAAGCATGGCGCAGGAAGCGATAATTGGAGCCAGCGTTATAAGGATAATATGGATCGCATAAAAACAGGGCTTTTGCAAGAGTCTGCTGCTGTGTTTTATGAGCTGTATTGCCGTGAGCGCATCAAGGGCTTGTCGGGTGCCGAAAAAAAGGTAATGACAACCGCTAAAAAAATCATCCTATCAGAAATTATGATAGCATATAGTATTGAAAAAAATATTGCTGAAGAAATCTTAGAAAGCTACCTTAACAAGAAAAAGATTGTTGCATAATTTAATATTAAAAAATTGAAAAGGGGAGGGCCGAGTGTAACAGCCTTCCCCTTTTCCGCGCAACGCCTAAACGCTACCCGTTGCAAGCCTTACAAAATCCATCCCAAACTACATTTTGTAGCAGGTTAGTTAGTATTATCTTACATAACAACCCTTTTTATGCAGATTGCAAGCCTTGGTTTTTATTTCCATTTCACGATTTGTTACTGAGCGACAATTTGGTTTTCCAAAGCCCTGCCGTTAAGGTTGGTGTTGCGTGCTGTGTTTATGCTGTTGCGTCTGTCATTTGTGCGGATGCGCTGGTTATCGGTTCTGCGCTCTACATCAAACTCGCGGCCATTGCCGTTGCGCACCACGCCGTCACGAACATCGCCTTCCCTTACAATGCCGTCAAGTGCCACTTCGTCAACTCTGTTTGTGTAGACTCCATCATTCACGCCAAGCCTTTCATTGCGGTGAAGTCTACCGTTTCTGTGCAAACCGTCATTAATGCCCAATCTATGCTCACGGTTGCCGTGAATACCATTGTTAAAGCCGTCATTTAAACGATTTGCGTTCAGACCATCATTAAAATGGTTCGTATGCATACCATCATTTAAACGGTTCGTGTGCATACCATCATTCAAGCGGTTTGCGTTTAAACCGTCGTTTAGGTGATTTACATTAATACCGTCATTTAAACGGTTGTGGTTGTTAAGGTTGTTGTGGTTGTTGTTGAAATTGTTGTTAAGGTTGTTGTTTTCCACAAGACGAGGTTGACCAGAAGTTTCCCTTCTGTTCTCCTGCCTGCTTGCCAAGCCGTCCATTGCGTCCTGTGTTAGGTAGCGGTTGTCGGCGTTGTGCCTTGCAACCCCTCTGCGGGCTGTGTTGTTGCGGTTGTGGTGGCGGTTGTTGTTTTGGACATTGTTTAGGTTGTTGCCTAAACGCCTGCCAATTTGGTTTGTGGTGTTGTGGCGACCTGCACCTCTGTTGGTGCGGTAGTTGTGGCGAGCTGTTTCATGCCTAGCATTAAGGTTGCTTTCGTGGCGAACCCCGCCATTGTCCCCTGCCCTGTTAAGGGCTGACGCGTTGTTTGCTAGGTTTGTTCCACACCCTGTTGCCGCAAGAGCAACCAGCGCAACTGCCGCAGTTGTTAGAATTCTTCTTTTCATTAATTGTTACCTCCCCCTAAATTTTGAGGTCGGTCTTAGAATCACCGTTTGGTAGATTTCTCGGCAATTCTAACGCCGCCTCTGATAATATTTTGGCTCTTGGGCAAATTAAAATACTATATAGGTTTTGGATAGTTTAGATTTATATGACAGGAGGGCGTTTTTATGCGGTCTAGCGGTGTGCTTATGCACATAACAAGCATTTACACAAAATTTGGAATTGGTGACCTTGGAGAGTCTGCCTATGAATTTGTGGACTTTTTAAAAAGTTCGGGGCAGAGCATTTGGCAGATACTGCCAATTAACCCAACTGGCTATGGCGATTCGCCTTATCAATGTTTTTCAACATTTGCGGGCAATCCATTGCTTATCTGTCCAGAAAAGCTTTTTAATGAAGAAATTAATGTAGATTATAATTTCCCCGATAATATTGTAGATTATGCCGCAGTGATGGAAATTAAGGAAAGGCTTTTTCGCCGTGCCTACGCGGATTTTGTGCCTTGCAAAAAATTTCTTTCCTTTAAAAAAGCAAATGCCCATTGGCTTTTTGACTTTGCAAATTTTTCTGCTTTAAAAAGTCACTTTAGCGGAGAGATGTGGAGCAACTGGGCGGATGAGCCTGTGGACTGTTCTGAAGAGGTTGAATATCACATGTTTTTGCAATACATATTTTTCAAACAGTTTACAGAGCTAAAGACATACGCAAACAAGCAGGGCATTAAAATTATGGGCGATGTGCCGATTTTTGTGGCATATGACAGCGCAGATTGCTGGGCAAATCCCAATTTGTTTAAGCTTGATGAAAGCGGCAAACCTACCGCTGTTGCAGGTGTTCCTCCTGATTATTTTTCGGAGGACGGGCAGCTGTGGGGCAACCCTTTATATGACTGGAAGGCTCACAAAGCTGATGATTACGCCTGGTGGACAAGCCGCCTTGCTATGGCGATGAAATGTTTTGACATTATCCGCCTTGACCATTTCCGCGGGTTTGAAAGCTATTGGGCAGTGCAGGCAGATGCAGAAACCGCCAAAGAGGGCAAATGGATGCCAGGTCCAGGGAAGCCATTTTTTGACGCTATGAAGCGCAACCTCGGGCAAATCCCCCTTGTTGCGGAAGATTTGGGTATCATCACCCCGAAAGTGGAAGCTTTGCTGTCAAAGCTTGGTCTGCCTGGTATGCGTGTTTTGCAATTTGCCTTTGACCAAAACCCCGCAAACACCCACCTGCCCCACAATTTCACAAACAACCTAATAGCCTACACAGGCACACATGATAATGACACAACCCCAGGTTGGTACAACAACGCAGACGAAGAGGAAAAAGACCAATTCCGCAGATATTTTAATGTAAGTGGCGACAGCCCCGCATGGGATTTAATCCGCGCTGCCATGCTGTCCACCGCAAACACCGCAATAATCCCCGTTCAAGACCTTTTGGAGCTTGACAGCCCCCACCGCACCAACACCCCAGGCACAACCTACGGCAACTGGAAATTTAGACTATCAGAAAACCAGATACAGCCCCACATAGCCGAAGCCCTGAAATCCCTGTCCATCATGTCAAACCGTAACAACTTGTAACACATTTAACACCTGTACATAGTATGGGGTAGAGGCACGTTCAACCCAGAACGCGCTTCCCACAAAAACTATGTAAAGGAGGAAAAACCATGATGGATTTCTTTGGAGGGGGCTTTTTGCTAGAGTCCCTTTGCGAAAAAATCGGCAAAACCGTGACAATCTTCACCCGCTCTGGCGGCATCAGCGGCAGCGGCTTCACAGGTGTGTTGCTTTCTGCTGACGCACAAGTAATTCGCCTGCTCTGCGACGTGGGCGCACCCCCATCCTGCCCAGTTGGCAGCAGCTGCACCAACGCCTTTGGTCCAATGGGCGAAATTGGCCCTAACTTCGGCTTCTGCGGAAACCCCCTTGGAGCTGTGGCAGTTATCCCATTGCACGCCATTGCATGCTTCACCCACAACGCAATCTAAAGTAAACAAAACCGCTGTGCGCAGTTTAAGGCATCCAGCGGTTTTTATTTTTTGTGATTTATGTAATTTTCACAAACCCGTCATCCCGCACTTGACGCGGGAGCCCATCAGCACTAAGTAGCCCCTACAGTAGTGGGCTTGGAATGACATATGGGATTGCGGGTCAAGCCCGCAATGACGACCGAGGGGGGTTGTCTGTAGGGGCGCATATTATGCGCCCGTTTTCCGATAAACGTGATATTGATGTAGGATACGTTTGCCCAGCAGCGGGCGCATAATATGCGCCCCTACTTTTACATGACGATAATGTTTTTATCTTGTTTTGGAACAACTTCTGCTATAATTTGTGATGGGATGTCTTTTTCTTTAAGGTGGTCAAGAAGGGTTTGGGCGTTTTCGCTGTCTATTGCCATTAGCAAGCCCCCTGAAGTTTGAGGGTCGAAGAGCAACTCTTCCATGCCTGCTCCCACCCCTTCCAGGCTAACATAATCCTCAAGGGATAGGCGGTTTTTCTTGCCGCCTGCTGTGGCAAGCCCAGACTCTGCCAAATGCAAAGCCTCATCAATTTGCAAAATCTCTTTGCTGTCCACTATAATGGAATAATCTGCCACCATCTCATTAAGATGCCCTAAAAAGCCAAAACCTGTAATGTCTGTAGCGGCTGATAAGGGGAAATTGCGGGCAATGTCCATGGCTATGGTGTTTAGGGTGGTCATGGCGGTGATGGCTTGGTCATAAGCGGCTTTGCTTGCCTTGCCTTTTTTAAAGCCAGTGGTGACAATGCCCACACCAAGGGGCTTTGTCATAATAATTTTATCGCCTATATTGCAGGTGTTATTTTGCAAAACCTTATCAGGGTGGACGACCCCCATAACAGAAAGACCGTATTTCACGCCGCTGTCGGCAATGGAGTGGCCGCCGCAAAGGACAGCCCCAGCCTCTGCCACCTTTTCAGCACCACCTCTCAAAAGGGCGTGCAAATCCTCTTTATCCCCATCTTCGGGAAAAGCTAGGATGTTAAGGGCAGTGACGGCCTTGCCACCCATTGCCGCAACATCGCTTAAAGCGTTGGCGGCGGCAATTTGCCCGAAAATGTACATATTGTCAATCAAAGGCGGGAAAAAATCCAAAGTTTGGATGATGGCAAGGTCATCCCGCAATTTATAAACCGCCCCGTCATCAGCGGTGTTAAAGCCAACCATCAAGGCGGGGTCGCTGATAACAGGGATTTTTTCAACAATATCTTTCAGCAAACTTGCTGATAATTTGGAGCTTCAGCCCCCTGCGGACTTTCAGCCCCCATTTAAAAACATTTGGTAATATTCAAAATTCATGGTCTACCTCCCCTTTTCTACAGTTTTAGCCGTTGCAAGCAGCATGTCCTCGTCAAACCTCCGCGCCATTAGCAAACAGCCTATAGGCAAGCCTGCCGACGTTTTGCCAAGAGGCATGGTAAGGCTTGGGAAGCCCAAACCAGCGGCAATAGCGCAGTTTGCCGACATCATTAACAACACATCAATGCCGTTGTCATCAAAATATTTGTCTAAGGTTTTTTGGGCAAGCTCCCTTTCGGATAAAGCCTTTACATATTCTGGCTCGTTTTTCCAATTGTCGGTTTTCTCTGCCGCCTTAATAAGGTTGCCCTGCCCATACTTTAGCGCAATTTCCTTGTTTGCCTCGTTAAAATCAATCAGCTGGTCTAGGGTTTTGTGTGGGTTGTTAGAGGTTGCCAGGTAGCTGTTTATGGCGTGTTTAAACTCATATTCCATAATGGGGAATATGAAAAAATCTGTCCCTGGCTTTGCCCATTTGGCAATGGAATCGTCCGACAAGTCTTTAACGGTCATCCCTGCCGCCTTCATGTTTTCCACAAGCTCCACTTGGGCTTTGTACCAGTCATGAGTTTCGTCAGCCCCTAAATGGCACACCCCAACAACTGCTAGCTTTGCCGCCATTTTGTATTCCTTCCCTGTCAGCCCTGACAGCAAATCAGCCGCGCCTTGCACGCTAGAGGTAATAGGCCCTAAAGTGTCCAAAGTAAAGGAAATGGGGATGACCCCCTCTTTGGAAACCAGCCCGTCGGTGGGCTTTAGCCCCACAACACCGCAAAGCTGTGAAGGGGAGATGATAGAGCCGTAGGTTTCGCTGCCCACAGCCATATCCACAAGCCCCGCGGCAACAGCCACTGCAGAGCCTGTGCTAGAGCCAGAAGGGTCAACGTGACTGCCTAGAGGATGCAGGGTCTGCCCACCCCGTGAGCTGTAACCGTTTGGCATACGCTCGTTAAGCCTAAAGTCACACATATAGTTTGCGTATTCGGTCATATTAGCTTTGCCAATGATAACAGCCCCTGCATCCCGCAGATTGGTAATTGAGGGAGCGTCTTTATCAGCCTTATTCTCTGCCATTGCCAGCGCGCCTGCGGTTGTGTGCATCTTATCCCCTGTGTTTACATTGTCTTTGACCAGCACGGGTATGCCGTGTAAAACGCCACTTTTATCAGGGTTTCCATCCCTTTGGGCGGCTATCTCTAAAGCATCTGGATTAATCTCGATAACCGCTTTTAGGTGGGCGTTTTCTTGGATTTTTTTCAGAGCATTTTTTGTTTGTTCGATAGAAGTCATCTAATACCTCCTTATAATAAATCAAGTGACTATATAATTCACACAATAATTACCTAAATATTGTAGGGGCGCATATTATGCGCCCCTAATATATACTAAGGGCAAAGCCCGAAATTTTGGCGGGAATATGTGGGAATCGAACCCACCCAGGGGTTTCTCGCCCCAACACAGGTTTTGAAGACCAGGAGGCACACCAGCACCTATCTACTCCCATAAATACTACAATTTATATAATATCACATTATGCCAAAAAAAGCAAACAAAAATTTTAAGAATTTACATCAACCCCAACTTCTTCATCAAAATTGGCAATGCCATTTCAAAGGCAACCCCATATCTGCGCTCTTGGTTAAGGTCCAGGGTGATTTTGATGCACTCATAAACATAGTCACAGGCGATTTGGGCAGCGTTTGCCAAGGTTTTACCTTTTAGCAGGGCAGACAGCAGGGCAGAGCCGAAAACGTCCCCTGTGCCGTGGAAATGCCCTTCCACCTTTTGGGAGGTAACGTATTCTATGGTGTTGGCATTGACATCATAAACCCCTGCCCCAAGGGTTTTTTCGTCAAAATGCACGCCAGTTAACACAACCTGTTTAGGCCCAAGCTCTGCTAATTTTTTCAGCAAATTTTCGATATAGGCTTTGTCGTATGGCCCTGGTTTGTACTCTTCCC
>WQSI01000043.1 GCA_009787945.1 Defluviitaleaceae bacterium | reverse complement strand
GCGTAACTTCCATACAGGGGGCATAGTGTCCTCGGTGGATATTACCCAGGGTCTGCCTCGTGTTGAGGAGATTTTTGAGGCTCGTAGACCAAAAGGTGCAGCAATTATCGCGGAATTTGGCGGGAAAGTTGCCATGAGCGATACCAAAAAAGTTGTTGTTACCAATGAAGGAACTGGCGACAGCAAGGAATATGTAATCCCCTATGGTTCTAGCATCCGCGTATATAATGGGCAGATGATTGAAGCGGGAGAGGAAATTATAGAAGGTAGCATTTACCCTCACGACATTTTGCGGATTCGCGGTTTGCGCGGCGTTCAAGACTATATGTTGGAGCAGGTTCAGAAAGTTTACCGCTCCCAAGGTGTGGATATTAACGACAAGCATATCGAGGTTGTTTGCCGCCAAATGCTAAAGCGTGTCCGTGTGGAAGAAAATGGAAACTCTAATTTCTTGCCAGGCTCTCTTATCGACTGGTTGGATTTTGAAGAAGAAAACGAACGTCTGATTTTGGAAGGCAAAGAGCCTGCCCAAGGTCAGCGAGTGCTTTTGGGCATTACCAAAGCTTCTTTGGCAACGGACAGCTTCCTTTCTGCCGCCAGCTTCCAAGAAACCACCCGTGTTCTTACAGAGGCTGCAATTAAGGGCAAAACCGACCCTCTAATCGGCTTAAAGGAAAATGTTATTATTGGTAAACTTATCCCCGCTGGAACGGGTATGCGCATGTACCGCAATGTAGATGTGGTAAATGCAAACACCCCCACAACCCCTGTAGAATACACCCAATACGGCGACCCCGACGACATGGAAAACGAAGAAATTGTTGCTGTCGCAAGCTCAACACCTGCCGACTACACAACGGACTAATTGTTTTGCGAGGAGGTTGAATATTTTGACTGTACAACTTGCACAAAAAAAGACTGTTGGCGGCGCAATCACCGTTCCTGGTGACAAATCCATATCCCATCGCGTTGTTATTTTAGGTTCTATTGCAATGGGTGTTACAGAAGTTCGCGGTTTTTTGCGTGGTCAAGATACTCTAACCACCATGGAATGTTTTAAGCAAATGGGCGTGGAATTTGAATACGATGCAGAAAACGATATTTTGCGGATAAACGGCGTTGGTTTGCGCGGGTTAAAAGCCCCTAAAGCCGTGCTAAATTGCGGAAACTCTGGCACAACCATGCGCCTTTTGTGCGGTTTGCTTGCAGGGCAAAGTTTTAAAAGCGAGCTTGACGGGGACGAATCCCTCCGCAAACGCCCTATGGAGCGGGTCTTGCAACCCCTAAGGGAAATGGGTGCAAAAATTGAAAGCAATGATGGTTTTGCCCCTTTAAAAATAAAAGGCCGCCCAATAGCTGGCATAAACTACACAATGAAAGTGTATAGCGCACAGGTCAAGTCTGCCATTTTGCTGGCGGATTTATACTCCCTCACCGAAACCAAGGTGACAGAGCTTGTAACAGGGCTTACCCGCAATCACACTGAAAACATGCTTGAAACTATGAGGAATGTTTCAGGCAACTTGGTAGGGCGCACAATAAAAGTGCCTGGAGATTTGTCCTCAGCCGCACCATTTCTCATTCTCGGGCTTCTTCTTGCAGAAAATGGCTTGACCATTAAAAACGTGGGCGTTAACCCCACCAGGGCAGGAGTTTTAACGGCTTTGCGGGAAATGGGCGGAGATGTTCAGGTGCACTATAGCAACTTTTCTGGCGGCGAGCCAGTGGCGGACATTATTGTGAGAAAATCCCCTTTAAAGGGCATTACCTTGGAGGGCAACGCTATACCCCTAACCATCGACGAAATTCCAATTTTGACGGTGGCTGCCCTGTTTGCAGAAGGTGCAACCACAATAAAGGACGCAGAAGAGCTAACCCTTAAAGAAACCGATAGGCTGAAGGTTATGGCAAAGGAGCTTTCTAAAATGGGCGCACATATTACCGCCGATAAACAGGGCATGGTAATTCAAGGCGGCATACCCATAAAAGCCGCGAAACTAGACAGCCACGGCGACCATCGCATCGCCATGTCACTAGCCATTGCCGCTTCCCTCGCCACGGGCAAGTCTACCCTAGACAACGCCCACTGGACAGATGTGTCCTTTCCTGGTTTTTTTGAAATTTTGCAGAGCATATAGACAAAAAACCGTCCTTGGGCGGTTTTTTTAATAAAATTTCAAAAATAGCTTTTCATGTGGGATTTTATGAGGTATAATAAAGTTTGTCGAAACCTTGTACTGGAGTGGAAAATTATGGATATTGGAATAGATTTAGGAACGGCAAATGTGCTGGTTTTTATTAAAGGGCGAGGGGTGGTTTTGCGTGAGCCGTCCATGGTTGCCATTGACAAAAAAACCCAAGAAATTTTGGCGGTAGGGTCGGAGGCAAGGCGGATGTTGGGGCGAACACCTGACAATATTATTGCTGTGCGCCCTTTGCGCCATGGGGTTATCTCTGATTACGAAATCACAAAGCAGATTTTGAAATACTTTATTAAAAAGGCAAGCAAAAAGTTTGGCTCTATGCGCAAGCCCCGTGTTGCTGTGTGTGTGCCAGCTTCGGTTACAGATGTGGAAAGGCGCGCTGTGGAGGATGCCGCCCGCTCTGTTGGGGCGCGGGAGGTTTTTGTGCTTGAAGAAACCCTGGCGGCGGCAATGGGTGCAGGGCTTGAAATTACAAAGCCCCGCGGCTCTATGATTGTGGACATTGGCGGGGGAACGGCAGATGTGGCGGTAATTTCCCTGGGTGCTACTGTGGTTTCTGCTTCCATAAAAACAGGTGGTGATGATTTTGACGAGGCGATAATCCGCCATGTGCGCAAGGCTCACAACCTGCATATTGGAGAGGCAACGGCAGAAGCCCTTAAAGTCAACATTGGCACGGCTTTCCCTCGTTCTGTTGACATTGATATGGAGGTTAAGGGGCGAAATTCGGTGACAGGCTTGCCTAACAGCATCCTCATAAGCTCCGAAGAAATGCGGGAGGCGTTAAAAGAGCCTGTTGCGGCAATTGTTGACACTATACGTTCTGTTTTTGAACGCACCCCTCCAGAGCTTGCCAGCGATATTATCGAGAGGGGCATCGTCCTAACAGGAGGAAGCTCGTTGCTTTTCGGATTTGACAAACTGATAAAACATACCATGGGGATTGATGCAATGGTGGCAGAGGATGCCGCCAGCTGCGTCGCCCTTGGCACAGGCAAATTTATTGAATATATCGGAGATAAAAACGCGCCTATTTCCAGTATTAGAAGTAAGCGTTGATGGCAGTATTCCTATATGGCGAAGCGGAAATCGCCCACCTAAAAAAGCGGGATAAAACCCTTGGCAAGGCAATTGACATTATTGGGCATATTGAAAGGTCGGCAAATTACGAAACCAGTAATGACGACCTTTTTTCTGCCCTTATCAAAGCTGTGGTGGGGCAGCAAATTTCCACCAAGGCGGCGGCAACGGTTTGGGGTCGCATGGAAGAGGGACTTGGAATGGTCACGCCAGAGGCGATACTTGGCATAAGTGAGGCTGATTTGCAGGCTTTTGGCATATCCTTCCGCAAGGCGGGGTATATCCGCGGGGCGGCAGAAAAGGTGGTTACAGGCTGCCTGGACATTGCTTCATTACACAGCAAAACTGATGCTGAAATTGTTAAGGAATTAAGCTCTCTAAACGGCATTGGCACATGGACTGCAGAAATGCTAATGCTTTTCGCTATGCAACGCCCAGACATTCTAAGTTATGGGGATTTGGCGATACATAGGGGGATGCAAACCCTGTACCGCCGCAAGAAAATAACCCCCGAAATGTTCGAGGGTTACAGGCGGCGATATTCGCCCCATGGCTCGGTTGCAAGCCTGTATTTATGGGCAATTGCAGGAGGTGCAGCCTATTGACTGCTTCGTGTAAGCTCATCAAAAATACTCATAAAATCAGATTTAAATTTATCCCCGCATCTCATGGCATTGCGAATTTCAGAAAGATTTCTGCGGTTAATCTCCGTATCTAGCCACAGTTTCAAATAGCCATTTTCTCCATATTTTTCCTGCATATGCTCTTGAACTTGCAGAAAATGCTGTTCCCCATGGTAATCAGGGAATTGTTTCAGGCTGTATTGGATAGTCCTGGTCAAAACAGAGGTATATTCAACATCCCTATCCGCTTCAGAAACTATTTTGCCGTATAAATTACGGGGCGGATGGTCATTTGATGCGCGGTGGTCCTCCACAGCCTCTGCCATTTCTGCAAGGTCGTTTTCATTAAACCACTTTTTAAGCTCAAAATCTTCCATAAGCAACTTGGCGGAAAGCTTCTCGTGACCATCCCGCCCGCCAATCAGCCCAATATCGTGGTAAGCAGCTATAACATACACTTTGTTAATGTCAACATCATAATCTTTAGCGATTAACAGGCTGTTTTCTATGGTTTTATTGGCGTGGTTTACATTATGAGCTTTGTCAAAGGATTGATATTTAGGCAAGATGCACCTTTGTATATATTCTAAAATTTCAGGATTTACCGTCATTTTATTCACCATTGCGGGCTTTCACCAGAAATGACGCTACATCCCGCCCCTTTGTACCACGCCCAAAACCTGCATCCGCACCGTTGTTTTTAGCAATTTCTGGCGTGACCTGTGTGCCGCCTGCCACAAAAACCAAACGGTCACGGACACCCATTTCTTTTGCCAAGGCATCAATATTACTAATATTTTTGTAGTGAATATCATCATGGCTGATGATTACAGAAGCCAGAATGGCATCAGCATTAACCTCAATCGCGGCATTAACCAGCTTATCAATAGGAACGCTAGTTCCCAAATAATGGGTTTTAATGCCGTATTTTTCAATGCCCCCATGTTTTATGTCGATTATTTCGCGCAAACCAACGCTATGTTCATCCTCGCCTATAGTTCCGCAAACGATGGTCATGGGCTTGTCGGCAATGGCTTCAAAAATCTCTTCGTCAGTCAGCACATCTGGCTCTGGCGGGATAACAAGCTTACTAACATCAATGTCAATTAATAGCTTCCCCTTTAGCTCAATGCGAGTGCCTTCTGCCCCGTGGAGGACTTCGCGGTGGATTATTTCTGGGTCAGTTAGGTTCATTTGCTTGGCAGCTTCAAGGGCGGCAGCTTCTGCCACCTTCAAGCCACAAGGGAACATTAAGTTAACAAGAACCGTACCATCTGCCATCCACTCCATTTCTGGGCGCAAAATGCCGCCTTTGTGGTATTCTGCCACAGGGGCAAGCCGCTGGTGAACATTATCGGTATCGTCTAGCTCATCAATATACACAATCATTTCGGGATTTTCTAGGGTGCAACCGCCAATTAAGGCTGATGGGTTGGCAGGGTCGCCTCCATATTGCTCTGTATTATTATTACCAAAATGAGCGGTTACAGGGGCAAAATAGTCGGCTTCCCTTTTGATTACGGTGTTTGCGCCAACGCCCCCTCCTGCATCACGGACAATACCATCCCCATTCCGCTCTGGATAACAGCCGCTGTCCACAAAAAAACCGTCCTCAACAGAGGCGAAATAGCCGCCTTTTTCCACCATTTCTTCAAGAAACAGCACAGCACGCTCTTGGATTTCGCGGGCTTTTTCCCGTAGCTGCCCATCTTCCCTAAGCTGTACCATTTCAAGAAGCCCATCCATGCCAAGAAGTGCCTGTTTTGCCGTGTCGCAGGCTTCAATATTATAGATATGCCAAGGCACATTACGCCCCTCATCTGGGGTGATTGTAGACTGGATGTCCACACTGGTAAGCTTAGAAATCAGCATATTTAGCACATGGGTGACGGTAGCGTCGCGGGTGCTGGACTGTATATATTTGGTGTGCATTTGCGCCCGCATTTTATACCCATCAAAAAATTCCCTAAGGGCAACGGCATAGGGCAAATCCATTGCAATGCTTGGTCCAGGGGTGTGAGAAGGCGGCACGGTAGACAGGCAGATATTGCCTTTCGGAATACCAATTTTATGGGAAAAAAGCGAGTTTATGGCATGTTGTACCATCAGCTCTGGCATAACCTTCCAAGCATCCCGCGCTGTGGCGTTGGCATTGTGCGCCCCGTCAATTTGGGCTTGCCCCGCCCATTGTATAATTTTCTTGCTCTCGCAAGCGTCCACAAAACTGCGCACCATGTTAATATTACGGTAAATTACATTATATTGAGGGTCTTGATGAACGCCATTAACCCCTTCTTCTGCAAACATCACGGCAATGTCAGGGCCAGCCACGCCGCTAACATAGGAATGGAAATTTATAGGCCTTCCAACCTCGTCCTCAATCATATCCAAAGCCTTGCGCTGGGCGCGTATTTGCTTGCGGGTAACAGGCACACCGCCAACCCCTTGTGGTGTTCCCTCAATAAGCCCTTCAAAATGACTTTGCCCAGCGGTGCGGATGACCATAATATGGTCAGCCCCGTGATGAGCCGCCATGCGCATACGGCGAATGTCATCCTCAAAACGCCCTGATGCAATTTCTGTGGTAATATTTGGCAGAGGCTGAGGGTCGATGCCGCCGAAATTGTGGGCGGTTATCAAAGGAACGCCCGCCTTCATTGGCTCGCTTGTATCTTTATATTCAAAATCCCCCATCTTTAGCCCTGGGGCAGGCTTGCGCCATGTCCACCCCTTACGCCGCGGGCGGTAATTTTCCAAATCCTGTAAAATCTCGTTAATATTTAATCTTTCATCTGGTTTAAGCATTGTGACCTCCTAATTTTTTCCATAACCGACAAACCCTAGAAACCTGGTCTGCCAAAATGTCGGTATACGGCATTTTTCCCTTCTTCCACCCCAGGCTGGTCAAAGGCATTAATGCCCATAAGCTCTCCAGCAAAGGCAGTTGCAACTTCCAGCATATAAAATAACTGACCCATGGTGTTTTCGGTAACACTTGGCAGTGTGATAGTCATATTTGAACGCCCCGCCTTTGTAAGGGCGTATTCGGTGGCTTTTTGGGAAGCGCGCAGCAGCTCACCCATGGTATGCCCGCCAAGAAAACCAATAGAGGGCATATCGTCAAAGGTTTTGGGTATTTGTAATTCACTTCCAAAATCATCTGCCCCCAAGAACACCACAATTTTATCGTCTGGGCCATCCACATATAGCTGCACCTGGGAATGTTGGTCCGTTGTGCCCAAAGCTTTCACAGGGGTTTGACCCATGCCCTGCTTTCCTAGGGATTCTCCCCACAGCTGGGCAAACCAATCTGCCATAAATTTTAATTTATCAGAATATGGCATCATAACAGTGATATTCTTGTTCTGCTTCATTGCCAGATAGTGCAGAATGGCAAAAGCATATGCGGGATTGTTCATATAATCCGCGTTTTGACACATTTTGTCCATTTCTGCTGCCCCTGCTAACAGGGCTTTGATGTCTATCCCGCAAAACGCCGCAGGAAGCAAGCCAACAGGGCAAAGCTGGGAAAATCTGCCGCCTACCCCATCTGGCACATAAAAGGTTTTGTAACCTTCGGCCCCAGCAATTTTAATTAGGTTGCCATTTTTTGCGTCTGTAGTGCAAACAATATGTTCTGGAGCTTTTAATCCTAAATGGCTTTCCAAAAGGTCTTTAACCACCATAAATTGCGCCATGGTTTCCGATGTAGCCCCCGATTTTGAAACCACGCTGAAAAGAGTTGTTTCAAGGTCCAAAACCGCGAGCAAATCAGACATTGTTGCAGGGTCGATATTATCTAGCACAAAAAGCCTGGGATAGCCGCCCCTAAGCTGGGTGTCATGGTTGTAAAATTGGCTGTTTAACGCCTGTTGTAAAGCGATTGGCCCAAGGGCAGAGCCGCCAATGCCAAGCACCACCAAAGCGTTAACTTTAGGGGACTTTTCTGCAACATAATCTAAAATTTCGTTAATAACAGCATCTTGGTTATAGGGCAAATCGCGCCAAGCCATCTCGCCCCGTTTGCTTTCCATTGACTGGATAGCATCAGCAATTTTGCCTTCAATTTCTGCAATTTGAGAATCTTCAACTTTCATATTGTCAAAATTCAAAACAATCTTTTCCATAATTCACACTCCTGCTGTAAGGGTCTGTTGAAAAATGTAAAAACTTACGCTGATTTTGCTGCGCAAAATCACAAATTTCGGGCTTTGCCCTCAAAAGTCGCTTCAGTTTCTTGAATTATTCAACAGACCCAGTAATGTAATAATTATACACTCTACCCCAATCCACGTCAACGGTTTTTCGGAAATAGGTTTAAGCGAACCCTAATATTAATAATTTTAACAATCAAAAAAACTTTTTTACAAAAAACATTACATTTTTGTTGCATTTATTTTACGGTAGTGTTATAATTCTTTTGGGTGGGTAGAGAATGCCGTCCGCCCCAAATAACTTTAAGGCGGGAGGTGTATTATTGACTGTAGGAGCAGTCCCATTTTTAGGCATTGTTGGTGTTAAATTTTAAAAAGGAGGAAAATTAGTATGCAGAACAAAAAACCGCGCAACTTTCTTTCAAAGGTTTCTTTGGCTACTTTCATAGCGATTTTAATGTCGCTTTCCCTAGGCATTGCTGCTTTAGCAGCTCCTGCCATGCCCGAACCTGTACCTTTCCGCCAAGCCGACGGCACATATGTAATGATACAAGCCATGGGCGACGAGTTTTTTAACTGGCGTGAAAGTGAAGAAGGTTACATAGTACAATTTAATCACGACACAGAAAATTGGCATTACGCCGTTGCCATGACCAGAGATGGTACAGCACTGTCTGGTCATTGGGTTGTGGGACAACAAGTTCCCGTTGCCCAATCTCGCTTAGGTGGTCACGGTCGTATAACTTCCTTTGATACTAACTTTTTAGACATTGCTGAAGAGGTAGCACAGCAAAACAAAGATGAGTTTGGCTGGGTTGATGTAATTGACGAATTTATAAGCCCCATGCCAGCCCACCTTGCCGCCATGATTGGCGAAGAGGTTGCTGCTGCCCCTCCCCATGTGCCTACATGGCCAAATGACATAGTAACCAGACCATATCAACCAATGCTCCTTGTTATGATGGAATGGAACAATGTGCCTTTTAACCCGCAACGTCAGCCAGCAGGCTGGAATACAGCGGTGCAAGGTCCATACCAAAACCAAACAGGGGCTTGGACATATGCACATAAATTTGAAGGTAATGTACACGAGTTTTGGTCCGCAAGACTTTTCGGAACAACCGAATATTTCTCTGGGCCTGACACGACAAGAAACGCTTCTGTTGTTAATGCCAACTATCCACAAGGTTTGCAAGGGATAACCCTTAACAATTGGATGTTAGAAGCAACCGACAACAATCAATTTGTACGCCCTGACGGAATGGGTCTTGACGGCGTATGGGGCGGACGTGGCTCTGTTCAGTATTTTACTGACGAGGTTCACAACGCTATTATGACCTATGGATACTTCCACGCTGACCGCGCAAGATTGCAAGAAGCAGGGGTTTTCAATGCGGTTAATATGCATATAGAACACGGCATCGTGTCCGTTCAGCTAGATGCAAGCCACCCAACTTACAATATTAACAGTGGTGCTTCTCAAATGCCAAGCATCACTGATTCCTTTAACGTTGTCCGCAACTTTATTAATTGGGATAACATTCCAAGGCTTGGCGGCGAAGGCACAAACCGTTATGACGTTTTAGCCCAAGACCTTAACCTATATTTCATATATGGCGGTTATGAAGCTTCTCTTGGCGGAAACGCCGCAAAGCCGAGCTTCTGGGGTCACGCCTCTGTTTCTCCATGGAGAAACAACATAACCAGAAGCCCAATTGACGAGCATTGCACAGGTATGGGCGTTGATTATGGTCAAGAAGGCTCTCGCCGTCTTGCAAGCGTAACCTTCCCTACAACTGGCGCAAATGCTGGTGTTCCAACCCGCGGAGCATATGGCTCTCATGGTGAGCAATCCCACACGGGCATCGCCCAAGGTTTGGGAATTTGGATTCACGAAGCTGGTCACTCTGTATGGGGTTTGCCAGATAAAGCAGTAGGCGGCGGCGCAGGCACTCACGAGCTTTGCATCGGTTTCTGGTGCGGCATGGGTCGCGGTACTTGGGGCGCATTCCGCTACAGCGATTACAATGTACGCCTTGGTACTGGCGGAACTCACTTTAGAGCAACTTTCGCCTACCAACTTGGCTGGATTACGCCAATGGTAGTTGACGCAAACGAATCCTGGGCTGGCTACATCGGTCACTGGAGCGATGAAAACACAATAAGACATTGGGACCCAGCCATCCATAGCGTGGAAAACGGCGACGTGCCAATGGCAGTTAAAGTAACCAATACTTTGGCAATGTACAACCATTTTGGTTTGGACGGCAACCACGTTTCCAACCACCAACAATTCTTCTTGCTTGAGAACTTCCAACATGTGGGCTTTGATAGGTCTGCCAGCGTGGAAGTTTGGAACAGAGGTATTTTGATTTGGCATGTGGACACTGGCAGAGGTACAGCCTCTAACAACTCCCACAGACGCTTTAACCTAGAAGGCGTTATGGTGCCAAACCAAGGTATCGCAGGCAATATGATACATTCTGGTTGGTTTGCAGACCCATTCTGGTTACCAGGTGAGGTTTTTGGTTCGTGTACAATTGAGTATCATGCAGAGCGCGGCTGGTGTGACCCAGAATGTTCAACCAGATTTATTGATGGTGTTCACACTCCGATTTCTAACTTCCACGCTCCATCTAGCCAACCAGTTCCATGGGGAACCCACAACGGTTTTGCTGTATTCCCTGCAAACGCCGCTGGTCACACCCAGGGAACTCATCCAGAGCATCACCCGCAAATTGTACCAACTGACGTTAATATCCGTGTTGTTGGACCTGGCGGAAGCGGACGTACAGGTGCTGCCCCTACCAGGGAAAACCCAACTCATTTTGACCCATGGGTTGTTGTTCAACAAATTTGGGTAGAGTTTGGCGCGCAAGCCCAAACTGAAAGTGATGTAACTGTAACCGCTATTGGTTCTACCGATGCAAGAGGAAACATCAACTTCGGTGACAGAACCTTTGGCTATACTCTTGCTCAAACTCCATCAGCAAGAACCTTTAGAGTTGCCAACAATGGCGACACAGCAACAGGACCTCTAACAATTTCCTTGCTTAGCCATGGCCCAGGCCGCGGTCCAGGATATGCAGCTGATATAAGAGCCTTTACCCTTGACCTTACAGCAGATTCTGACCCAAGAATTTCCTTGACCCGCGAGAATGTACATGGTACAGGCAATATTCCTGCAACTATCGGCGCAACCATCACCAACCTAGAGCCAGGGGATTATGTTTACCTAACCCTGCGCCCATTGCATGGTTTGGATGTTGCTGTTCACTTCAACCTCGATGAGGATGGTCGCGGCGGTCTTGCTACTGACCAACAAGGCATTGGCGGCTTCCACGCTGCCCGCATTGCTCCACACGTAGCATCTGTAATGGTAACAGGACGTGGCGGCATAGACGCATCTTTTGACGCTTCCTTTATGGTAAGGCCAAGCGGTGCGCCAACCTTTGCAGACCTTCAACCTGGCTTTAACAACGCAACAGGCCCGAACAGCGTAAGCTTCTACACAGGCGAAAACTGGCCAGGTGCAAGAGCTGATGATGCCGTGCCTTTCCTAGAGTGGAACAACACTGGTATGCCTGCAACTTGGGTGCCAATTGTTGGTACTTGGGCATGCGGCGACCATCCAGTTATCACAATGACTCTTGGAACAGCACCATCAACCTTTACCCGCGAATTCCGCCTTTCCCAACCTGTGTTGCGTGAAGGCTGTGACGGTCATTGCGGCGAATATGTCACCTTTGGCGATTTGCCACGTGGTCTTGCAGTTCACCCAGATAATCACTGGTTTGGCGGCCATCTGTGGGGCAGACCAACCTTAGCAGGCGATTTTAACGTGGCTTTCTATCTACGTCACAAGTCTGACCACGCCCACAGTGCCTTCGGCGGCGAAATCAGAACCTTTGACATTGAAGTTGTACCTGGCTATCTCTTTGCTCCATACTTTGCTCTTCAGCCAGACGGTTACACAATGCTTTGGTATCGCTCTCGCACGGCGCACAATTTGCATGGCGCAAACAATGCGGCAGGCAACGCAGCCCTTGCATCTGGTGCGTATCGCATACTTGTAAATGGTCAGCCAGTTTATGGTTTTGATGATTTAGAGCCAGGAGCTGGCTTGCCGCTAGCAGGACGCTTATTCGACATTAGAGAGCTAGGGCTTGTAGGTCAACCAGGAGAAGTTTTTGAAATTAACATGATTGCAATTGTAGGGGAAGCCCATGCAGACCATTGGCTAAACTCTCCGCCAAACCGCACTCCGCTGTTTATCACAGCTCCAGTGTTTACAACAACCTATCTGCCTTCTGGCGAAGTTGACTTGGAATACAACGCTATTCTCAAGGCGGCAGGCGCAGTAACGTGGGCATTAGCACCAAATAGCAACCCATTGCCAGAAGGTCTTGCGCTTTGCGAAGAAACAGGCGCAATCACTGGTGTGCCAATGGAATACGGCACTTTTGAAATCATCGTTAGAGCAACTGGAACGGTTTCAGCTGACAAGGCTTTCACAATCGTAATTAATGAAGCTCACGTTGCCGTTCTCTCCTTCAACATCTTCAACAACGGCGCAGGCGGCTCTCCATCAAGACCAAATGCAGACCTTGCAGCAAATGGCATTATCCGCATGTGGACTCAACTTGA
>WQSI01000042.1 GCA_009787945.1 Defluviitaleaceae bacterium | reverse complement strand
GGTTTTGTTGTGACGGGTACAATCCTGCTAATATCTGACCGCATGAAGAAAACCGCAAAAACCACCAAAGACATTACCTATTTTGACGCTCTGTGTATTGGTGCGGCTCAGGCGGTTGCCATTTTTCCTGGCGTTTCCCGCTCTGGCTCTACCATCACCGCCGCCCTCGCCCGTGGTATTAACAGGGTAGACGCGGCAAAATTTGTCTTTTTAATGTCAATTCCTGCCATTTTAGGGGCTTTGTTGGTGGAAACTGTTGATATTGTAAGGGATTACAACATAACAATGGCGGACATAAACTTTGCCATCTTAACCGCAGGCTTTCTAGCCTCTATGATTTCGGGATATTTTGCTGTGAAATTTATGATGGCAGCAATTAAAAAAGCGAAGTTGCGCTATTTTGCTTTTTATGTTCTAATCCTAGCCATCGCAATTTCCGTTTACATTATCGCGTTTTAGAACGCTATACATAAGATAGAATTTGGGGGAACTTTTTTGAGCGACAACAAAAACAACGAATATGATTTAACCCAAGGCCCAATTTTAAAACGCCTGTTGAAAATGGCAGCACCCTTAATGGCGACCAGCTTCATGCAAATGGCATTTAATTTGGCAGATATGTTTTGGTTATCCCGCATGGAAGGCGACAGCGGCGGTGCTGTTGCCGCCGCGGGAACAGCGGGCATGTATTTTTGGCTTGCTATGGCGTTTATTTTTATCGGGCGCATGGGGGCGCAAATTGGCGTGTCCCAAAACATGGGGAAAGGCGAACCTGCAACCGCCAAAAAGTATGCCCAAAACGCCTTTGGCATCGGGCTTTTGTTTGGTATGGTTTATATGGTTATACTCATCACCATGCAACGCCCGCTAATTGGCTTTTTTGGCATGGAGGACCCTGCCGTCATTACCATGGCACAGCAATATATGGCTGCAACGGCATTTGCAATGCCCTTTTTGTTCGGGCATCACGTAATCACAGGAATTTTTATCGGTTATGGCAATACCAAAGTTCCCTTTATCATTAATTCTGGCTCATTGGCAATAAACATCTCAATCACCCCGATTTTTATTTTTGTGCTAGATATGGGGATTGCAGGGGCGGGCTATGCCACGGTAATCGCCAGCGTTATCAACTTTGCCGCCAAGGTTTGGGCAATGAGCAAATACAAAGGGCGGCCATTCCCTGTATATCGACCTTTGGCGAAACCTGAAGCTGTATTTGTTAGGCAAATTTTCAAATGGGGCGTGCCAATTGGCATAGAAACGGCATTTATGGCGTTTATGTCCATGCTTGTGACCCGTTTTGTGGCAGAATTTGGAACAGGGGCTCTTGCCGCTCAGCGGGTTGGCAGTCAGGTGGAAAGCTTGGCATGGATGATGGCAGGCGGCTTTGGCTCTGCTTTAACGGGCTTTATGGGGCAAAACTTTGGCGCGAAAAAGTTCGGGAGGATGCGGCGAACCTACCGCCTATCCCTTGCGGTCATGTCTGGTTACGGGGTTTTTATTGGTGTGGTTTTGTTCGCTTTTGCGCCTCAGTTGGTGGGCATCTTTTTGGACTGCCCTTACGAAATACAAATGGGCGTGGAATATCTGCGGGTTTTTGCCTTCACCCAAGTATTCTTCTGCGCAGAAGAGGTTGCTTTTGGCTCTTTCATGGGAATGGGGCATACATACAAGCCTACAATCGTCAGCTCGTCTGGCAATGCCCTGCGCGTTGTAATTGTGTTTTTAATGGTAACATTTACAGATTCGGGGCTTTTTGGCATTTGGGTTGGTGTGTCCATCTCCTTGGTGGTTCGCAGCGTTTGGATGCTGACGTGGTATAAGCTTAATGAAAGAAGGTTTATTCCAAAATTCGATGAAGAAACCGCATAAAAACAAAACAGCGACCATGGGCAGGTCGCTGTTTTTATATGGTTATTAAATGGAGAAAGAAACTCACTTACAGCAATCTGCCACCATCATTCCAATCGCCATAGAGTTTGTTTTCTTTGGTATTTATCAAAAACTTTTCAAGCCTGCGGTTATAGGTGTCATCACCTTGAGGATGGCTTTGGATGTTGTCAATTCGGATGCGAATGTACAGAGCTGGCAGTTTTGTGAAATTCTCGTATGTGGTCAGGTCTGCTTTTATGGCATCCATCACATCTTGCCGTATAGCGAAGTTATTCTCGTCCATATCTGGCAATATTTTTTCGCCCTGGGGGTGCATTAAGCCAAGCCGAGCCAAACGGCGAACACGTTCTTTATTAAGCTCCGTCCAATTACCAGATTTACGCCTTGGGGAGATTCGTTGGTACATCACATCATTTGTGCCAGTTGCATGGTCAAGCAGTTCACCATCGGGGGAGCGACCAAGGCGTTTCTTGGTTGAATCTATCCAGCCAAAACATAGACATTCCTCAACAATTGCAAGATATGAAAGCTCGTCTGGGTCTTTGGACAGCACGGGAACCCACGCTTGGGCGAGCTTATCGTGGTTTTCTATCAGCCAATTACGAAGCTCTTGGCGGGTGGCGATTTCTAGCTTGTTAATTATCTGCATCAAACTCATCCTTTAATCTTAGGTTTCTAAAACAGCGACCATGTGCAGGTCGCTGTTTTTATATAGTAGACCTCCGCGGGAATTGGCTTTCGTCAGATTTTTGAGGCAATTTTTGATTTTGCAAAGGGGCAGGTTCTGTGCGAACCCATAGGTTCGTGCAGGTTCTGAACCTGCAGTCAAAATCGGAAATTGACCAAAAAGATGGCGGAATGCAATTTCCGTGGAGGTCTAATTATTAAGCGGAGAAAGAAACGCGGTTTTTGCCGCCTTCCTTGGCTTTGCGCATAAGTTCATCAGCGCGCTTCATAACAGTTACCAAAGTGTCATCTTTTCTGATGATTGTAGCACCAACAGAAGCGGAAATTGTCACGCTTTCTGTAGGGCTTATTTCAACTTCAGATTTAGAGATAAGCACTCGTATTTTTTCTGCAACAATAGACGCTTCATATTCTTGTTTGATTTCAAAAACCCCAGCAAATTCTTCGCCGCCCCAACGACCAAAAATATCTGTATTACGTATGGTGTGCATGATGCTGGAGGACATGCTTTTCAGAACCGCGTCACCAATTTCGTGGCCATATGTTTTGTTAAAATTTCCAAAATCATCTATGTCGATAAACAGAACACAGAAGGTTTTGTCAAAACTAGAAACTTCGCTGAACTTGTATTCCAGGAAGGTTTCCAGGCTTCTTCTGTTGGGAAGCCCTGTCAATGTATCAATTGTTGCCTGGTTTTGTAGGCTGTCGATAAGCTCGTTGTCATATACCACAGGGGAGCTTTGAGAGAAAACCTCTACACCACCGACAATTTCACCGTTTTCCGTTATAGGAAACATATTTACGCGAACAGGAACACGATGACCGTTTTTATGGCGCAAAAACACGTTACCGCTTCTTTGGGTGCCGTCGATTATTGTGGCGTATAGAGGGCAACCAATCTCACAAAGCAGGCAACCTTCTGCGTTAATGTGGCTTAGCTTGCTCTCCTGGCAGCGCAAACCAACAATTTCATGGGCAGCATATCCAGAAATTTTCTCGGCAGCTTTATTCCAGAAAGTTATGCGTCTTTCAGTGTCGACAAAATATACCCCATCTTTCAGCACATTGATAATCTCTAAGTACATTCTTTCTCTTTCCATGACGTATTCCTCCTTGAGTTGACCCACTTTATAGACTAGACCTGTTCCGAAACCTGCTTTCGTCAGATTTTTGAGGATTTTTGTTGAAATGCAAGGGGGCAGGTTCCTCACATACCCCTAGGTATGTGAGGGTTCTGACGCTGTGGCATTTCGGCAAAAAGACCAAAAAGATGGCGGAATGAGGTTTCGGAACAGGTCTACTGTTCTAAAACCTGCTTTCGCCAGATTTTTGCCTAAATGAGGCTTCAAGAACAGGTCTATTTCAAGGTTTCCAAAAGATTGACCAAAAATTCATAGTTTTTTGCGACGCTAGAAATTCTCGTACGTTCATCTGGTGTATGCAAGTCGAAAATATCAGGCCCAAATGAAATCATATCAAGGTTTGGGATGCGGCTGTCAAAAATACCACATTCAAGCCCTGCGTGAATGGCACGGACAACAGGCTCTTCCCCAAACTTTTCTGCCCAAACCTTAACGGAAGCATCACGGATTGGAGATTTTGGATTGTACGCCCAACCTGGATAGCCGTCAGATACCGATGTTTCAGCCCCTAAAAGTTGCCCAAGCCTACTAATACGGGTGCAATGGGAATTTTTGCGGGATTCCACAGAAGAGCGCACAGCGCAGGAAATCACAATGCTATCATCTTTCACGGCAACCACACCAAGGTTGTTGGAAGTTTCAACCAAACCTGGCAAATCCATGCTAAAGTGGGCAGGACCATGAGGGATAAGAAGCAACAGGTCGATAATTGCCCCTTTGGTTTCTTCGGCAAAAACCGTAGCCCCTTCCCCAATTTGTTCTACATTTATAAATTTAATGGAAACATCAGGGTCGGATGTGGAAAGCTCTGCTTTATATGCGGCTTCTATATGCTCAAGCTCCACCCAAAGCAAGTCCATGCAAGACTGGGCAACAACAAGCTTCGCCCAAGCTTCGCGAGGGATGGCGTTTGTTTTGCTTCCGCCGCCAATTTCTGCAATTTCAAAGGGGGTGTTTAGACTGTGCAGCACGCGCCCCAGGATTTTGTTGGAATTACCCCGCTCCAAATCAATGTCTGCACCAGAATGTCCGCCCTTTAAGCCGCTGACAAACAAAGTTACAGAGGTGGTGACCCCTGGGTTTGCCTTTGCTTCTTTTATGGGCAATTTAATGGTTACGCCACTTCCGCCAGCGCAGCCCACGCAAAAAATCCCATCTTCGCTGCTGTCTAAATTAATCATCCGACGACCTTCTAAAAGGTTGACATCAAGAGCTTTAGCTCCGTCCATGCCCGCCTCTTCCACTGTGGTAAACACAGCTTCAATTGGCGGGTGCTTTAAAGTTTTATCTGCCAAAACGGCCATCATCATGGCAGAACCAATTCCGTTATCTGCCCCTAGGGTCGTGCCGTCGGCAGTTATAAAGTCGCCTTCAATTAGCAAATTAATGCCTTGGGTTTCAAAATCAAAATCCACATTGGTGTTTTTCTCGCAAACCATGTCAATGTGGGCTTGCAAAATAACAGGGGGCGAATTTTCAAAACCTTCACTTGCTGGCTTTTTGATGATTAAGTTATGTAACTCGTCTTGATGGGTTTCAAGCCCCAAACCCTGCGCCCATTCGAGAATGGCATCGCTCAATGCCTTCTCATCCCAAGAGCCATGGGGAATGTTACAAATCATCTCAAAATTCGCAAAAACATCAGCTGGTTGCAAATCTTTTAGCACGTTCATTTCTGTGTCCTCCTAATATTTAATTACTCAAAAATTCAGCAAGGATGCCTACGGCGTTATTCTCGACAACAACATCGCCATGCTCTTTAAGGAACAAAGCGGAAATTTCCAAGTTAGAGAATTTGTCGCCATACTCTTTAAGTGCGTTTTCTTGAGCATGGGGCAAATTAATTTTGTCATTGTCGATGGTTAAATAATATTTGCCGCTATATTTGTAAAGGGCGTTGTTACCGATATAAACCCCAGAAATGCGGGCGCAAGCGTCCGCCACCGTGTCCAAATCTTTAAATTCAAAAATGGACTGGGCGTTTTTATGCAGTTGTACAGGGGGTTTGTTTTGGGGATTTCCAAAGTTTGGCTGGAAAGACTGCCCTTGGTTTGGCTGATGGGGATGCTGCCCATAATGGGGATGCTGATTGTGCTGGTGTTGATTTTGGTTTTGCTGATTGTTACGCGCCCCAAACACAGGAAACGGCGGAAAGCCAAAACGCTGGTCAAGTTCCGCTTGGTTTGTCACTTTTGTAACTATCACCATAATGCCGTCACGGGATACAGGTATCGCCTCAATAATAAGGGGTGTTTCGCTAGAAGTGTGGAAATCACACTCTCCTGCGGCTCTTTGCATAATCTCCCTAAAAAGCTCCTGCGCCTTCAAAGAGCCGTAAGAAAGCTCATGCAACTGCATGTTGCGATGGGAAAGGTCATCTTGTGTCAAGGTAAACTTTATTTGATTTTCGCTGATTCTTTCAATTCTCATGCCATCAATCCTTTTCGATAGTCAATGGTCAACAGGTTACAATAAACATTATAACACAAACCGCGCAAGATGTAAAGAGGGAAATATTATCTTGTTGCCAAAACACCAAAAAAGTCTTGACCTTTTGGTAAAGTTGTGCTAAAATGAAATTTGGCAGTCGATTTGAATTTTAAGGAGGTGATAGGAATGAAACATTTTTTGCTCTTAAATAATGCGGCGAGCAGGCGTGGATTTACTGCAGTTTCAACCAAGGGGTTTTTGCGCCCTTTTTTAGGAGATTGTTTTGTATGCCTGTCACCGTGCATTATAAAAGCGGTTTAATATCGCTTTCTTTGAATGTTTGGTACACCTGTGCAGATAAAACAGTCTGTGCAGGTTTTTTGTATACAAACTAAAAGGAGTTTTAATTATGATTGATATTTCAGTACATGAATTAAATAAATATTATGGCTCAAACCACGTCCTTCGGGGAATTACCCTAGAAATTTACAGGGGCGAAAAGATAGGGCTGTTGGGCAAAAATGGCTCGGGGAAAACAACCCTGTTTAAAATTATTGCAGAAGATGAGTATTATGACAGCGGCAGTGTGTCTAAAGCGTCCGACAAAAAGGTGGAAACTCTTTCTCAAATTCCCGTTTTTGGCGAGGGGGATACGGTTGAGGATGTTTTGCGCTCTTCATTTGAAGAGGTTTTTAATGTTTATGATGCCATGAAGAAAATCGAAGGCAATGACACGCCATCCATGCTTACGCGATATGGTAAGCTAATGGAGGAATATGAGCGGCTTGGCGGATATGAAGTTGAAACAAAGGTCGAAAAGATATGCAATGGTATGAATATTAGCGAAGATATGCGGAACAGCCCCTTTAGTCTGCTTAGTGGCGGGGNAAAAANAAGGGTTAATTTAGCCCGTATTTTGCTGCGGGATTGCGACATACTTTTGCTTGACGAGCCAACAAACCATCTGGACCTGACCTCCTTGTCGTGGCTCGAAAACTTCATTAAGGAGTTCCCAGGAACCGTTGTTGTAATATCCCACGACAGGGTTTTTCTTGATAATGTTGTCAGCAGAATTATTGAGATTGACAATGGAGAAGCCAACTTTTATTCGGGCAACTACACCTTCTATGTGGAGGAAAAGGAAAGGCGTTACCAAACCCTGGCAAAACAATATAAGCACCAACAACGGAAAATTGAGCAATTAGAAACCGCAATCAAACGGCAAAGGGTATGGGCTGCCATAAACCCTGCAAATTCGGGCTTGGCAAAGCGCGCTCTGGCAATGGAGAAGCGTATTGAACAAATGGAAAAGGTGGATAAGCCAGCCACATCAAGAAAAATGACAGAAGATTTTAACAGCGGCGGATATGCGGCAAAAGAGGTGGTTTCCCTTGATTCTGTGAGCAAGAGCTACGGTCTTAATATGCTGATGGATGATGTTAGCCTTGTTATTGGCAGAAACGAGCGCATCGCTTTAATTGGTGCAAATGGTTGCGGCAAAACCACCCTCCTAAAAATGATTATGGGTGAAGAGTCTTGCGACGAAGGCGAAATTAAAGTGAGCAGCAATATCAAAATTGCCTATCTGTCGCAGATTGTTATATTTGATAACGAAAACATGACGGTTCTTGACGCTCTGCGAAGTGTTAACCCTTCTCCCGAGGAAAAGTTACGCAGCATACTTGCGCGTTTTCGTTTTAAAGCCCTCGATGTGGCGAAGAGGGTGGGAAGCCTTTCAGGAGGCGAAAAAAGCCGCTTGAAGTTATGCCTGCTAATGCAAAATCAGGCAAATTTCTTGATTCTTGATGAGCCGACAAACCACCTGGACATAGAGTCAAGAGAGTGGATAGAAGACGCTGTGGCAGATTTTAGCGGCACAATGCTATTTATTTCCCATGACCGCTTTTTCTTAAACCACTTTGCCTCAAAAATTTGGAGCATGGAAGGCGGCACAATTACAGAATATGATGGCGGCTTTGATGACTTTTTACGGGGGGCAGACCTTTCAGAAAATCAGCAAACCAAAAAGAAAAAGAAGAAGCCCCCAATCAAAACGAAGGAAAAGGCTGTTAATTCGCTGTCAATTGAAACGCAAATTTATAACGCAGAAGCTGAAATGGTTGCCCTTGACGAAGAAATAGCCTTGAATTTGTCTGCTTCTAATTACGACGAAATGGAGGTTTTGTATAGAAAAAAGCACCAGCTGGAAGAGTTGATTGCTTCTCTTTACAACGAATGGGGTTAAGCCTTTTCCGAAGTTGCCCGAAAGAGCTTCCTGGGCAAATCTCCCTCCTCAAATTCGTCTATAGCCAATATTTTGAACCCCTTCGCAAGATGCTCCACCTGCTCTTTGCTGAGAAAATGCACAATAAACCCGTTGACCTCATACATGCCTTCACCCCTGTGAATCCCAGTGCCAAAGTGTATATCGTCAGTGTTTCTGGTGGTAAAAATGTTGATGCCCCCAGGCTTTAATGTCCGCAAAATCTCTTGGCTGACATTTTCAAGCTGTTTTATGGTTAACGCCATGCAAAAAAACATGTGGGAGTAGCAAGCGTCAAAACTTTCCTCGTCAAAAGGAAACCTTTCTCTTGCGTCATGTCTGGTTGCGGTTATTTTATGAGATAAGCCCATTAATTGGGCTTTTTTCTGTATGGACGCAATGCCCGCATGGGAATAGTCCAGCACATGGACATCAAAACCATTTTGAGCAAAATATATAGTGTCACGACCTTGCCCGCCGCCTAACTCCAATATACTTTTGACACCTCTACTCTTAAAAAGCTCCGCCGCCTTAATGGCAGGCTCGCTTGGTGATGTGCCGAATTTATCTTGATTGCCCGCATAGGTACGCTCCCAATGGGAACATTGCTGGTTTAACGCATTATCATCGTTCATGCCGAAACCCCCTTATTTTATTTACTGTACCACATTATCCCGATAAAAGCAACCGCAATTGTATTATTAAAAATTTTGATGAAAAGCTCGGATGTCATCAATAATTCGTATTTGAAGATTGGCAGATGTTTATGTTATTATTCAAATGCAAAAACAAACAAATTTTTAGGAGGTTTTTATGAAAAAGTTTTTGTTATATTTAGTTGGATTGCTTGCTTTACTTGCCTTTGCGGCTTGCGGCACAGATGATGACCCTGTGTTTTTTATTAGTGCCATTCCAGACCAAGACCTTACAAGGGTTCACGCGGCAATGGACGAGCTTGCGTCGGTTTTATCAGAAGCCACTGGCTTAAATGTGCAGCATCGTGGTGTTACAGACTATGCCGCAGTGGTTAGCGGCTTTGCCAGAGAGGAAATTCATCTGGCTTGGTTCGGCGGGTTAACTGGGGTGCAGGGCAGGGCGCAATTGCCAAATTCTGTTGCTGTTGCTCAAAGATATGAAGATACAGGCTTTACGTCAGTTTTCATAGCAGGGGCTCATACAGACATACATACAATGGCAGACTTTGCAGGGTATAGCTTCACTTTTGCTTCTGAAAGCTCTACATCTGGGCATTTGATGCCAAGGTATTATCTGATGCAGTGGGGCATAACCCCTGAAGATGATTTTGCAGGGCATGTGGGTTATTCTGGAAGCCACAGCAGGGTGATTGAGCTTGTGCAAAACGGCACATTTGACGGCGGTGCGCTAAATGACATTATTTGGCATCGTTATGTAGACGAGGGAAATATAGATTACGATAGAATTAGATTCATCAGCTATACGCCAGAGTTTTATAATTACAACTTCTCCATGTCGCCAAGAGCCAACATTGACGCAACATTTGGCAATGGTTCATTTGATGCAATTGTAGACGCTTTGATGAATGTAGACATCGCAAATAACCCCCTTCTTCATCCGTTTTTTGTGTCTGAGGGCTTCATACCCACAAATAACGGCAATTATCACGACATTGAAGAAGTTGCCCGTATGTTGGGGTTGATTTAATGATTAGCATTAAAGGGCTTGAAGTTAATTATGGCAACCAATTGGCGTTGTCTGTGGACGATTTGCATATTGGCGCAGGAGAGAAGATTTGCCTGATAGGCAAAAGCGGCAGCGGCAAGTCTACAATGTTAGAGTGTATTTTTGGGCTGCGTGAATACGAAGGAGAGATTAACAGAAATATCCAAAACATCTCCCTATCCTTGCAAAAGTCAGATTTAATACCGAATTTTACAGTTAAAACCAACATTTTAATGGGTCGTTTTGGCGGCAGGTCGTTTTTTCGCAACCTAGCTTCAATTTGTAAGCACGAACCAATGGTGGACGAGGTTCTTGAGAGTCTTAACATACCAGAAAAGAAAAACCAATATGTTAAAAATCTAAGCGGGGGCGAGCAGCAGAGGGTTTTGCTCGCCCGCGCTTTGTATGAAGAAAAGGCAGTTTATTTGCTAGACGAACCAACCTCTGCTCTTGACGTGGCAAACAGCCGAAACGCCATTGAAACCCTACTTAGCAACAAAGCAGATTGCACGGTGATGTGTGCCATCCATAACCTATCTTTAATCAGCTTTTTTCAACGGATTATTGTGATGAAGGGCGGCAAAATTGTGCTTGATGACGCAGTTGCTAATATAAATGTTGAGGATATGGGGGCGTATTTTGATGATTAAAGGGATAAGCTTGGGCAAATGGGTTTTATACGCCGTCGCCGCCCTTTTTGTGGGGGTGTTTGTATATCAAATTATGGTGACGGATTTGTTTATCCCAAACTCCCTCCAAAACCTCCAAAGAATTTTTGTTGCCGCTTTCACCCCTCGTTTTGACGCTGTCACATTGGGCAACATGCTAACGGGATACCAAAATACGCTGATTTACTCTATAGCAGGTTTTTTCGCGGGCATTGCCATCGGGCTTTTGCTAAGCTATTTCAGCACCCGCTTTCGCAAATCTAAAGTGCTAGGTCTTGCTACAGCGGTGGTTTTCCGTTCCACCCATGAGGTGGTTTTTATGTACCTGTTGGTGTTAATTTTCGGACTTAACCCCTTTATCGCCATTATGGCAATAGGTATATCCTTCGGCGGCATCCAAAGCAAGGTTTTCACTGACAATATGAACCTTGTGAGCGACACGTCTTTTCTGGCGTACAAAAACAGAGGATATAAATATCGCGGCAACTTTTTTTACAATCTATTTCCAAACTCCTTTAACAGCAATCTAAATTATGTTTCCTATAGATATGAATGTGCCATACGTTCTGCCGTTGTGCTGAGTTACATTGGCTTGCCTGGCATTGGTTTGCACATCCACCACACCATGACCGATGCTGACTATAATGCCCTTTTCGCCTACATATACAGCCTTATCATTTTCATACTGCTGTTTTCCATGCTAACCGCATGGGCTTTAGAGAAAATCCAATACCGCATCGGCAAATTTTTAAAGTGGTTTATCCCTGGTGCTGTGGTGCTTTCTGGCGTTTTTTTAATAACCCATTTTCGGGAGTTTTTGGGGCTTTTTCAAATGCGCAATTGGCAGGGGATAGTCCGTTCAGGGGAGGCAGTTGTAAATGTGATAAACCCATTTAACGGCGATTTTTTCAATGCTGATAACCTATCCCGCTTTTGGTCTGCCACGGTGGACACGGTTGTTTTAGGGGTTTTGGCAACGGTGTTTTTGGTTGTGTTGTTCACTGCCCTGTTGCTCCACTATTTTCATGGCTTCACCAAAGGCAGCAAAATTCACCTAGCCGTAAACAATGCCGTGTCGGTAATAAACCGCTCTGTGCCAGATGTGGTATTTATGGTTTTGCTCCTCTTCATCATGCGCCCAAATATTGTAACAGGGGCGTTGGCACTGGCTCTGCACAATTTCGGCATTTTAACCAAGCTTATCAAAGATAGGGTTGTGGGTAATTACAAAAAGACATTTACCGCCTACAAAAACCGACGTTTTAAAAGCGTTAGCATGTTCTTTTTCCTGTTTTTGCCCCTTATGGGTAAAGATTTGGTAAATCTCCTGTCTTATCGTTTTGAAATGATGATTAAGTCATCTGCTGTAATCGGGATTTTAGGCGGAGGTGGGCTAGGCTTGCTTTTGCGCCTGGAAATGTCCCGCTTTAACTTTGAAGCAATATATTTTATTGTAATTTTGTATGTTATCCTATTTCTTATTATTGACAGGATTAATGCCGTAATTTCTCGATAATTTTGTGCTTGACGGCATGTTATACATGTGATATAATTCTAAACGGTAAAAAAATAAAAATTTTCTCCGACCCGAAGAACCTAAAGCGGTGTGCCATGGTTTAAGGGCGCGGGTGCGTTTGGAAACGGATGCGCCTTCCATGTTTGTAAAGGGGATAAAGCCGTTATTTTTGCGCATCCCTTTTTGGCGGCGCATTTTTTATTGAGGTGATTTTATGGCAAAAGCAAGAAGAAGCCTGCTTGCAGGGTTCACAATACTTGATTTGGTTGTTATCACGGTGCTTTCTGCCCTTGGTGTGGCAGTTGGCGGCATTGTGGGCTTGTTGGTTCGCTTTGTTACAGGGCCGCTGATGATACCTGGCGGCGCGGTGGCAGGCGGCATTTATTTTATGTTTTTGGTTCTCGCTGTCGCGCTGACAGGGAAAAAGTCTGCGGCTGTTTTGGTAGGGGCTTTACAGGCTATTATGGTAATTGTCATGCCTTGG
>WQSI01000041.1 GCA_009787945.1 Defluviitaleaceae bacterium | reverse complement strand
GACAAAGACGACCAGATTAACTCTCTGAACAGTCAACGGCAATATTTTACGGACTACATCAAAAATCGGAAAGAATGGACTTTGGTTAATGTCTATTATGATGAAGGCATATCAGGAACCTCAACGAAAAAGCGTAAAGGCTTTAATTCCATGATTGCAGAAGCAAAAATGAAAAATATTGACATTATCTTGACAAAAGAAATTAGCCGTTTCGCCCGCAACACTCTTGACAGCCTAAAATATACCAGAGAATTAAAAGACCTTGGTATAGGCGTTCTGTTCATTTCCGATAATATAAATACCCTTGACCCAGATAGTGAGCTTCGATTGACTATTATGGCATCTATCGCACAGGAAGAAAGCCGTAAAACATCCGAGCGTGTGAAATGGGGGCAAACACAGAGAATGAAAGCGGGGATAGTCTTTGGGCGTGATATGCTAGGTTATTTCGTGAAAGATGGCAAGTTGATTATTAACCATGACGAAACCGAAACAGTACGGTTGATATTTCACAAGTTTTTGAACGAAAACAAGGGTACTCATGTAATCGCAAGGGAATTGCGGGAAGCGGGACTACGCCCCAAACGAGTTAAACAATGGAGTAACGTCACCATACTGCGTATTTTGCGTAATGAAAAATATGTGGGCGACCTTCTGCAAAAAAAGACCTTTACACCAGACTATTTGACCCATGCGAAAAAATATAACCGTGGGCATGAGGATATGATATATTTGCGTGACCATCACGAGCCGATTATAGATAGAGAAATATGGGATAAGACGCAAAAGGAGCTTATTAGGCGTTCCCCGAGCGACGAACAGAAATCAAAACACAGCAACCGCTACTGGTGTAGTGGCAAATTGGTGTGCGGTGAGTGTGGCAAAAGTTTTGTTAGCCGTAAAAAGAATTTGAAAAATGGCGAAGTGTATAAGGCATGGCGTTGTTATTCGGCAGCTAATCACGGCACACGCAAAACAGACACCTACGGTGATGAAATTGGTTGCAATTCTAAAGCCATAAGTGATAAGGTGGCTCTATCCTGTGCAAAATTCGTTATTGAACATATCCGTTTCAATAAGGAAAAAATTATTAAAGAACTATCCAACGACATCAAAACTGTACTATCGCAAGACGTTACAACCATTGATGTTAAAAAGCTACATGGCAAGATAGATGATATAAACGACAAAAAAACTAAAGCAATAAATGCTATGATAGAGGGAACTATCGACAAAGATGACCTAAAGCTGATGAACGAGCGATACAATAACGACATTGCCGAAATTCAAGCCCAAATATTTGAAGCCGAAAATTCGCATAGTCTACAGCAAAATGTTGTAGCACGAATTAACGCCTGTATCGCAGAAATTCGTAGTGTCGTAAATATGAACCTTGAAGATGAAATGCTCTACCGTGAGCTTATAGAAAAAGTTGTTGTCCGTAATGACAACACCGTAGACATATTTTTGAGCTTCGTACCATTTGGGGTTAGGGTAAAATGGGATGCGTCTGGCAAGTTGGAAAAGTACAATGTGGATGTTAATATCCTCGAAGTATTAGAGGGGCAATTTTGATACATATATAGGCACGGAGGAATTGGCTCATTTGGAGATGGTTGGGGCAATGGTGACTCAGCTTACTCAAGGTGCTTCTGCTGAGGAGATGCGGAAGGCGGGGCTTGACCCTTATTATGCCGACCATGGCACTGCCATTTACCCTCAGTCGGCTGCGGGCATACCTTGGACTGCGGCTAACATTCAGTCAAAAGGCGACCCGATTACTGACCTTTATGAGAACATGGCGGCAGAGCAAAAGGCACGCAGCACTTACGAATATTTGTTGGATTTGATTGACGAGCCAGATGTTCGTGAGCCGATTAAGTTTCTGCGGGAGCGGGAAGTAGTGCATTTTCAGCGGTTTGGCGAGTGTTTGCAGGAGGTTGAAGATTACTTGGCGAGTCAGAGATATTTTTATAGAAAATAGTGTCGGCATAGGGCGGGGGTTTCCCGCCCTTTATATTAACCTTGCAACCGCCGTCAAAACGTGATATAATGTAAGCAATGACACTGCCAACATCAGATTGTGGCGTCAAATTGGCTTAACAAGCCATTACCCATACAATTAGGAGGAAATGTAATGCGAAAAAAGATTTTAGCGGGCTTTTTGGCGGTTTTAATGTTGACAGCAAGCCTAACCACCAGCCTTTTTGGCGTAACCATCAACTTTAACGGTGAAGAATTGTTATTTGACGAGGACAGCCAGCCTTTCATCCAAGAAGGCAGGACATTTTTGCCTGTCCGTGCAATTGCCGAAACCCTAGGCTTTAATGTGGACTTCGATGAGGAAACAGGCACGGTAATGATTACCAGCCCTGGCTTTGTGCCACCTCGCGCGCCTTCGTCAAATCTGCCTTCTGGCGGCTCTTTAGAAGCCGTTCTTGCTCACTTCCCACAGACCACGCAAAACACAGCCCCTCCCCTGCAACGGGGGGATGAGGGTAATATTCTGCGGGTTGCCATAGGCTCTTATTCTACGCTTAGCGGTTATTTAGGCGGTGGTGTTTTTGGTTGGGGCAGTGGCACTGATAATGCCATCGCACAAATTGCAGGAACTAATTGGAGCATCTTCTCATCAAATCAAAACCGCGCCTTTGGCAACACGGGCATCGCCACATACACCGTAAACACTGAAGAAATGTACATACATATAACCCAAAATTATAATGTGCTGTGGCATGACGGCACGCCCCTTACCCTTGACGATTTGGTTTTTGCTTATGAAACCATTGCCCACCGCGATTATACAGGGATACGCTTTACAGCCCCTGTCCAATCTGTCCGCGGGGTTTGGGCATATCATCACGGGGAAGCGGATTATATCAGCGGTCTTGTCCTGTCTGAAAACCAAAGGGAGCTAACCATCTATTTTGACGAAATGCCCCCTTCTCTTCAATACTTCTTTATGTGGTCTATACCAATGCCGCGCCACGCCTTTGAGGGCATAGAGGTTCGGGACATGGAGTATTCTGACCCTGTGCATAGAAACCCCATTGGCTGGGGTCCTTTCCGCATTGCGGGCATTATCCTCGGGGAAGCGGTGTTTTTTGAAGCCTTTGATGACTTTTTCCTAGGTGCGCCTATGCTGGACATGGTTGTGGCGGAGATTGTCCGCCCTGACATGATACCCTATGTTATGGCAGGAGGGCTTTTTGACATTGCCACAAACTTCCCTCTAAACCAAATCCAATATTATGCAGATGCCGATAATTTCCAGTTCCTTTCACAATTAAGCGGTGTTTACAGCTACTTCGCCTTTAGACTTGGGCATTATGACTGGGAAACGGGGCAAAGTGTTGTTGACCCTACCCGCCCTGCGGCAGATGTGCGCCTGCGCCATGCAATGGCATACGCCATAGACCAAGAAACAATGGCGAGGGAGCTTTGGTATGGTATGCGCTTCCCTGCAAACTCTGTAATAACCCCTTTCCATGGCGGGTATTTAGACCCTAATTTGCAGGGCTTCCCCTACGACCCGCAACGCGCCAATGAGCTTCTTGATGAGGCGGGTTTCGCTTGGGGTGATGACGGTTACAGGCTTAACCAAGCAGGTGAGCCTATGACATTAATCCTTGCAATCCACGAGCTGCCTGGCGGGATTAACCACGAAATTGCCTATCGTGTTATCCGCGATTGGTCGAATGTGGGTGTACGCGTGGAGCTTCTGGATGGGCATTTGCATGATTTTAATATGATTGTGCATCTTGCGACCCAAGACGGGCATGATGATGAGGCTGACCTGTTTTTCGGCAACTGGGTGATAGGGGCAAATCCCAATCCCGCTAGTGTATGGGGGCCAGAAATCCAGATGAATTTCTCCCGCTTCCAAAGCCCTGCCATGAACCAGGTTTTTGACAATCTAGCCTCCGTATATGCTTGGGATGACGATTTTAGGCTTGCCCAATACCGCGAAATTCAGCGGTTGTTTAATTATTATTCCCCTGCAATCATCAACAACTGGAGGGTTGACCCTGTTGCCGTAAGCAACCGAGTAACAGGCTTTACCACAGTTGTAAGCGATGAAACAACCCGCTTTGGTAGCGCGGCCTCCTGGCATTTGGTTGGCGTTACCTCCCCTGCCCCATGGGACAATTGGGCGTGGGCGACAAACACCGTATCACCGCCAGCCCCAGCCCAAGCCATAGAAAGCCCGCTGATAGGCACGTGGACGTGGGCAGGGGACAGCCGTTTCTTCATGTCTTTTGAGGGTGACGGCACAGGTCAGCGCAATTGGGAAAACCTGCATATTCCAGATGATTTTACTTGGTGGACATTAGATGATTGGCTGATGAAGGACATGGTTTCCCCTCTTGGAAATTGGGGGGATGACTGGATTTTTGACATATATGACGATGTTTTGATAATCAGCCACATGGACATTTATGGTCTTGAATTTGTGTATCTTCGCCATGATGGCGAAATTGACCTGCCGCCACCACGCGAAGCATTTAACTATAACTACTTGTTAGGGGAGTGGCGTTGGCAAGACGACCAGGAGTTTTTTATCCAGTTTAATGCTGACGGCACAGGTAGCCGCAACTGGGGTTCTGGTGGCGCAGTTGAAACTTTTGAATGGTGGGTTTTTGACTTTTTAGGCAATTTGTTGTTTATTGAGGTAGTTAACAATGCAGGCAGAATAGTTGGCGGAGATAGGTGGGATTTTACCATGGTTGATGACACATTGGTAATTGAAAATCTGGATTTCCCGAGTATTGTGTTTACCTATGTAAGACCGTAATTAATAAAAAAGCATCACCGCGGGGTGATGTTTTTTTATTGGTTGTTAGGTTTAATCGTTTCCTGTGCCTAGCAAGGCATCAAGAAGCGGATTGCTTCCGCCACCGCCGCCAGACCCAGGCAAAGGCGCGCCAGTTAAAAAATCTCTAAACATAACGCCCACCAGCTCATCTTCGCCAAATGTGCCTGATAAACGCTCCTCTATGGCTTCCCTTGCGAGAGTCATGCCATGAAAGCTTGTAATTTCCTCATAACTTAAACCAGATAATGCCGCTAAAACCTCGTTATGTAGGGTTCTGCTGTTGACGCTTCTTGCAGAGCGGTCTACCTCCAGCACCACCCGCGCCCCGAAGGCATGGGTAGAGCCATCTTGGGAAACCACACGGGTTTGCACATCTGGCACATTAACCATTTGTGTGGGAAATTGCGACAGCTGATGGTTAACAACAAAAAACACACCAACAGCCAAAATAACACCAATAACTATCAAGACGACAACAACTTGCCGCCTGTTATTTGTTTTCGCGCTCATAAATATCCTCCTGTAATTGCAAGTTTCCACAATTATACCACAGATTGACCACGGTTGCAATTCCAAATTTTTATTCCGATTCCCAGCCAGCTTTTGAAACGCCTTTTTCCAAGGCGATTTCTGCTATTAGCTTCTCAATAAGCGCGTCTTTACGCCTGCCTTGGACAATAATTGTTGCTTCAATTTCTACCTTGTTTCCGATTTCATCGGCACTTTCCAGGTTTACCAGTTGCAGTTTGGCTTCTGCCAGGCTGTCCAAAATAACAGAACGCACGTTAAATTCGTCATCTTCGGTACATGTGACAGACAGGGTATAGACATTTTCCCCGTCACCATAATTTGTCAAAGGGTGGATTTTATCGGAGATAAACCGAAAAATAATGTTTGCGGCTATCAATATGCCAGTGGCTGTTGCCGCATACGAAATAAGCCCAGTGCTTGCCAAAACACCAATTGCCGCGGTACACCAGATGGTTGCGGCGGTGCTTAACCCCTTTACATTCATGCCCTCTTTAAAAATTACGCCACCGCAGAGAAAACCAATGCCCGTCACCACCTGGGCGGCAACCCGCGTGGTGTCCTCTGCCCCCATCAGCTGGGAAAACATGGTAAACAGGCAGGCCCCCATACTAACCAAAACATTAGTACGGATGCCCACCCGATTGCTAGTTAACTGCCTTTCTAGCCCAATAAGAAAGCCGAACAAAACCGCGCTGACAGCACGAATTACAAAATCTGTAAACTCCAGAGATTATCCCCTCCCTATGTTTTTATATGTATCTGACAGCCAGCCTGAATATCAAAAGCGGCATGGTATTGCTTTTCCATGGGTATCCACATATCTTTGAATTTCTGGGCGGCTTCTGCACCGTTTCTGTTGATTATGCGGCGCATTTGCTCCTCTTGGTCAACAGCCACAAAAACCTTGATGTCATAGGCATGGGCGAGGGTCGGGTGAAAAGTGTATGCCCCTTCCACAATGGCTAATCTGCCAGGTTTTATGGCAATTTCTTCTGCAAAATCCATGGTTTTGCAATCAAATGGGCGATATTTAAAGGGTTCGCCTGCCAACAATGGCGTGAGAACTTCCTTGTTAAACCGCGTATAGTCTACATTGCCCCCAGGCTCTGCTAGTCGCTCTGGAGTGCGCAGGGGTGGGGGCAGGAAAAAATAATCCATATGCAACACAGGGCACCCATAAAGCTTGCCTAAAGATACGGCAAGGGTGGATTTTCCTGCGGCTGCATCCCCGTCAATCCCCACCAAAAAGGGTTTGCCTTCTTTTAGAGTTTGCTTAATAAGGTCCAGCAATTGTTCCCCTATCATGTGCGTGTGCCGCCTTTCCAGCCCGCTCTTTGCAGTGCCACAATCAAAATCGGGATAAGGACGATTTGAATGATTATGCCTGGTAATGCCGTCACAAATGCCCCTGTTAAAAACACTTCAAAAGAGAAAGGCGGCGTGTCTGTAAATAGGTTAAGCACCACAAGGTTGGCAATGGCAGAAGCCACACGCCCGATTATCATTGCGCCAACCAAGGACACCATTAAAAAGGGGAAAGTTTTAGGCAGCTTCCCAAAAAGGATGCCAGCCGCAATTCCATAAAATGGAAGTTCAAAGGACATGGCGATGATGACGTGAGGAAATGGCGGTGCATGACCTAGCAAAAAGGCGGTAATAGGTAGCAAAATGCCGATGATGCCTGCATATCTCGGCCCTAAGATGATGCCCGCCATAAGCACAGGCAAGTGCATGGGCAGAAGCATTGCCCCTGTCCAATGTGTGTTGCCCACAATAACAGGCAAGATGATGCCGATTGCAAAAAACAAAGCGGCAAGGACTAAATTTTGTACTGGTCTGCTCATACTAAAAATCTCCTTTACTTTCGCACCATCACGCGGCGCATCAGCTTTCGCCCTATTTTAAAGCCCAGGCGAATGGGGGCTGGTTCCATCCGTCTAGCCACACGTTTTAAGGCTTTTCGGATTTCTATATTTTGCGGGCAAACCTTTTCACATTTGCCACACATGTTGCAGTTTCGCACGCTTTTGGTTAGCATTGCGGTGGTTGTGGCATACATTGCCATGCCAGTGTAATATTTTTGGGCATAACTTGTGTTATATGCCGATAAACAGGCGGGAATATTGATGTTTTGCGGGCAAGGCAGACAATAATTGCAACCCGTGCAAGGGAATTTGTAGCCTTTGCGGAAGATTTCGCGAACCTGGTCAAAGGCTTTAAGCTCCACCTCAGTTAATGGGCGAAACTCCATAGCCGAGCGCATATTTGCCTCTATCATTTCCACCGTGTTCATGCCGCTTAGGGTCATGGTTACTTCTTCTTGGTTCCAAAGCCACCAGAAAGCCCATTCTGCAGGGTGCTTGTCCTTGTTAAGCCTTGCAAAAGCTTCCACACCTGCTTCTGGTAGACCAGTAGCAAGCCGCCCGCCAAGCAGCGGCTCCATAATAAACACGGGAATACCTTTGGCGGCAGCGGCTTTCAAGCCTGTTTCCCCTGCCTGATATTGGGGGTCGTAATAATTATACTGTATCATGCAAAAATCCCAATTATAAACCTCTAAAAGCTTGAGAAAATCGCTGCAAATACCATGGAAGGAAAAACCCGCTTGCTTAACCTCTCCCGAAGCTTTTTTCTCTGCAATCCACCTCTCAACTCCCAGGCTGACCATCTTCTCCCATTGGGCAAAGCTGGTGATATTGTGCATGAAATAGTAATCTATGTAATCGGTTTGCAGACGCTCTAACTGCTGATGAAAAAACTTATCAAAATCCTCATAGGTGTTGCACATGCCGATGGGCAACTTGGTCGATATATAAATATCCCTTCGCCTGTCGTTTTTAGCCAGGATTTCGCCTAAGGTTTCTTCGCTGTTTGGGTACACAAATGCCGTGTCAAAGAAATTTACACCGCCGTCAATTGCCCGCAAAATCATCCGCTCGGTTTCTGCAAAGTCTTTAAACCGCATACATCCAAGCCCTAAAACCGACAATTGGTTGCCGTGTTTATCTTTTTTGTACTTCACCCTACACCTCCTCAAAAATATTTTTGAAAACGTCGTACAAGCTGATTATAAGGTCAGGGAAAATGTTGACGGCAAAACTGTCTGGGGGGATTTCTTTGCCTTCTTTTTTTAACATCTCAATTTCTTCTCTGTCCAAAAGATGGTAAACGCTGTCTAATTCCAGGGTTTTGCCCTGTAAAAGATAGACCTCTACAAGAAAGTTCCTGGTGTCTACCAGCCAATATTCTTTAACGCCCGATTGCCCATAAACTTCTTTCTTGCGCCCTCTATCGCGCCAAGTGGTGCTTGGGGATAAAACCTCAATAACCAAATCTGGCGCGCCGAAGATGCCCTTTTTGCCTTCATATTTGCTTTTATCGCAAACAACAGCAAGGTCAGGAACATAGGTATTGTCATCTGACAGGAATACATCCACCCCATCCACAAAAAGTTGACATGTTTTATTGAATAAATATGGACCTAGCAATGACCCCAAATTACCTTTTGCGATATTGTGATAAATCCCTCCGCTAGGCGACATCAAAGTGATAATGCCGTCAATAATTTCCCGCTTTGGCGGGTCTTTGTAATATTCTTCTTGCTTTAACAAAGCCATAATTTACCTCCTAATAAATTCCATCGACTTTAACTGCGCATCTACATGATGGCTAAAAAACAGTAAAGCGGCGGAAGTCAGAGCGTCTAGCACATCTGCCGAAACCCTAAAATTAAAAATTTTATCAACCTGTGTGTTTAATATGTATTCCAAGGCAAGGCGGGCTTCTTCTGAAAATGGTATGCCACCGCATTTTTCACAAGTTACACCGTCTTGCCCGAAAAAATATTTCCCAGGAAATTTTTCGCCACAATTCCCGCAACTGTCGGTTATTGGAACAAAGCCTTCTTGTTGCAACAACTTGAAGGTTGCTGACGTAAAAACCAGCCAAGGGTCTGCCCCTTTGTCAAGCCGCACAAATGCTGATAAAACAAGCTTTAACACCTGACGGGCAGGCATGGCGGGCAACATCATATTATCTATGGCTTCTAGCAGGAAGTTTGCAACACAATATCCATCAAAATCAAAGCTTATGGAGGCAAAGGACTGGATTTGAGCCACTTGGGTAAGGCTTAAAAACTGCCCGCCATCATATACCACAAACTCACAAAACGCCATTTTAGGTGCTTTAAGCTTGCTTTTCATGCCGCTTGCCCCACGGGCAAAAACCCAAATTTTGCCCCGCTCTTGGGTTAAAAGCAGAAGCCGCTTGCTGTTTTCAGCAGCGTCGGCTTCCCTTAAAACCAAGCCTTTATCCTTAAATGTCGGCATCTTCACCCTCTATAAGGTCATAACCTAATCTGATGAAATTATTATAGTCTAAAAAGGCGTTAACACTGCCAGTTTCCATAAAATTCTGCCATAATATGTCTTGCATCTGACATTCCCCCCAGATGTAAAATAAATTTAGATTATGATGCCCACAATCCCATAACTTATGCTGTCAAAATTAGTCTGCTTGGAAGCCGAAATTGCGCATAAAAAAGTCCGAATCCCGCCAATTTTCCTTGATTTTGACCCACAATTGCAAATTTATCTTCTCTTCATACAGCCTTTGAATGTCCTTTCTTGCCCTTGTGCCAATTTCCTTTAGCATTGCCCCGTTTTTGCCGATTATGATGCCTTTATGGCTGTTCTTCTCGCAATAAATGGTGGCTTCAATGTCGATGATGGGCTTATCAGAGCGAACCTTCAACTGGGTGATTTCCACGGCGATGCCATGGGGAATTTCCTCCTGCAACATATACAACGCCTTCTCCCGTATCATCTCGGAAATGATGAATTTATCAGGTGCGTCCGTCATCATGTCATCTGGGAAAAATTTTGGGCCTGTTGGCAGATATTTAACGATGGTTTCCCGCAAATCTAGCAAATTCTCGCCTTTTAGTGCGGAAATTGGGAAGGTTTCGTCAAATGGACAGGCAGCGTTGTATGCCTCTGTAATGGGCAAAAGCCGCCCTTTGTCTATGGTGTCAATTTTATTAATCACCAGAAACTTTTTGCCCGAAATTTTCGCCAAGTTAGCCAAAATGTCCACATCAGCTGGGTGAATGTCGCTTTTTTCCGCAGGAGCGGTCATAAACAACACAACATCCCCGTTTTTAACGCTGTTTTCCGCCATTTTAACCATATTTTCACTTAGCTTGTCTTTTGCTGTGTGAATACCAGGCGTGTCCACAAAAATAATCTGCGCCTCATCTGTGGTGATTATGCCTTTAACGATGTTCCGCGTGGTTTGGGGCTTGTTGGTGATAATTGCCACCTTCTCCCCTAGCAATGAGTTTAAAAGGGTAGACTTGCCCACATTAGGCCTGCCCACAATGGCGGCAAAGCCCGATTTATAGGTGTTTTCCATATGTTACCTCCAGTGTAAAGCGTTTATTCCGCTGAAAAAATGTAATTATAAACCGCCTGCCCGCCGTGAGCCACGGTAAGTTCGCAATTTTCAAAGTTTTCCGTTACATATGCCTGAATTTGTGCGGTTGTGGCATCATCTGCGTCTGCTCCTGAATAGATGGTAAACATGTCATAATCTGCTGACATCATGGCGTTTACAAGCTCCGCCGCTGTAATGTTCAAGTCCTCATGGGTGCAGACGATTTTACCCTCCAAAATGCCGATAAAGTCGCCTTCTTTGACATTTTGCCCATCAAGCTCCGTATCCCGCACAGCAATGGTAATTTGCCCTGTAACCACGTCGTCTAGCCCCTCCCCCATAGCTTCCAGATTTTCCTCCATGGAATTATCTGGCAAATAATAAAACATGGCGGCAATGCCTTGAGGAATGGTCTTGCTTTCAATAACTGCCACATTACAATTTTCACAAAGATGTATTGCCTGCTGTGCCGCCAAAATAATATTTTTGTTGTTAGGCAAAATTATCACATTGTCGGCATTTAGGGCGTTTGCGGCTTTGGCTATTTCCTCGGCAGAAGGGTTCATGGTTTGCCCGCCTTCGATTATGAAGTCCACCCCAATTTCTGTGAAAATTTCTTTAAAGCCCTTACCGCTAGAAACAGCAATAACGCCAATTTCGCGCCTTTCGTTGCGGTTAGACTGGGCAAACAAGTCCACATTTTCTTTAGCGTCTAAAAAGCTGACTGCCCCATGATGCTGAAAGCGCATGTTTTCAATCTTTAGGTTGCTTAAAGGGCCGATTTCCATGGCGCGTTCCATAACAGCCCCTGGGTGGTCCGTGTGGACATGAACCTTAACAATTTCATCATCAGAAACGAGGGCAATGCTGTCGCCCATTGTATCCAAATATGCCTTGAAAGTGTCCTCTGCGTCGTCATCAAAGCCTTTTACATTTATAAAAAATTCCGTGCAATAGCCGAAAGTTATGTCCTCTGGGTTAATGGCGGCAAGAGCTGAAAAATCAGGGGCTTCCTCTACATGGTCAGAGCCTTCTGCCACAATTTGCGGGTTGCGGCTGCCAAAGCCCTGCACCATGCCCTCAAAAAACACCATAATACCCTCTCCGCCGCTGTCCACAACCCCAGCCTGTTTCAGAACAGGCAGCATGTCAGGGGTGCGCTTGAGGGTTTCGTAACCTTCTGCCATAATTTCTTTCATAAAAACACCTAAATCGTCAGTAGAATAGGCGTAATTTGTGGAAACTTCTGCCATTGCCCGCCACACAGTCAACATTGTGCCTTCTTGGGGGCGCATGACGGCTTTATAAGCAGTTTTATTGGCAGAATTTAGACCGTCAGCAAGTTCTCTAGTGCCAACGCTGGCATGACCTTCTAAAGCACGGGAAAAACCGCGGAAAAACTGGGAAAATATCACTCCGCTGTTGCCTCTGCCTCCGCGTAATGCTCCGCTTGCCGCTGCCTTTGCCACCTCATAAATATCATTTGTGTCCAGCTTTTCCACTTCCCTAGCCGCCGCAAGGGCTGTAAAGCTCATATTCGTTCCTGTATCTCCATCTGGCACAGGAAACACGTTAAGAGCGTTTATGCGCCCTTTGTGCGCCATAAGGCGGTTTGAGCCGCAAATTATCATCCGACGAAGCATAGCCCCGTCCATCTTCGTAACTTTCCCCTTAGCCATGGACTCTCAGCCCCTCTACAAAAACGTTTACGGCAGCCACATTAAGCCCGCAGGTTTCCTCAACTTTATATTTTACCGCAGACATGAGAGATTCGCAAATAGCGGTGATGTTTGTGCCATATTCAGCAATAACATGCAAATCAATGGTCAAAAGCCCGTCTTTATTGCGCAATTCTAACCCTCTGGTCATGTTTTCCATGCGAAGAAGGTGGACAATGCCATCCCTTGCAGACTTTGCCGCCATGCCCACAATTCCGTAGCACTCCATGGCGGCAAGCCCCGCAATTCGCGCCACAACACCGCTGTTAATGCTTATCGTTCCCAAGTCATTTTTTACTTTGCAAGCCATAATA
>WQSI01000040.1 GCA_009787945.1 Defluviitaleaceae bacterium | reverse complement strand
CGAGGCATCAAACCCATCAGGTAGTTTTAAGGATAGGCGGGCGGCTCTTGCTGTCCATACCGCTAAAAAGCTTGGTTTTAAAGGGGTTGCGGCGGCAACCAGCGGAAATTATGGGGCGGCGGTGGCATCCCAAGGGGCAAAGCAGGGGCTGAAAGCCATTATCGTTCAAGAATGTTTTGACAGCAAGAAGGTTGGTCAGCCTGAAATTTTGGAAAAAACCCGTAAATGTGAGGCTTTAGGGGCAGAAGTTATCCAAATGTCAGTTGGCCCTGAATTGTTTTACAAATTTTTAACAATTTTGGAGGAAACTGGGTATTTTTCTGCCAGCTTGTATTCCCCCTTTGGCATTGCGGGGGTGGAAACCCTTGGGGTGGAAGTTGCCCAGCAAATCCGCCAAATGACGGGGAAAGAGCCCGATGTTGTTATGGTCACCCACGCGGGGGGCGGAAACATCACAGGCACAGCAAGGGGCTTGGCGGCTGTGGGTTGTAAAGCCCAGGTGGTAGCGTCCTCTGTTAACCTTAGCGGGCTTCATATGGCAAGCGATGCCCATTTTAACCGCAAATCCTTCACCACAGGGCATACAGGCTTTGGAATACCCTTTGCCACTTGGCCAGACCGTAGCGACATGCCCCGCTCTGCCGCCCGCCCTCTGCGGTATATGGATAGATATTTGCTGGTAAGCCAAGGTGAGGTGTTTTATGCCACAGAGCTGTTAGCAAGCCTTGAAGGGCTGGAGCGAGGGCCTGCGGGGAACACATCCCTTGCCGCCGCCATGGCTTTAGCCAGGGAAATGAAGCAAGACCAAATTATTGTGGTGCAGGAAACGGAATATACAGGGGCAGGGAAGCATATTCGCCCACAGCTGGACTTTGCCCGTAAAAACGGCATAAAAATAGCCTTTGGTGACACAGATGCAGAAATCCCTGGGGAGAGCATAATTTTGCCTGAAAGTGTTGAGGGCATTAAACTGCGTGACGCAGACCTGGGCAGGTTGCGGTCATCATATATCCGCAACGCTGTGGCAGGGCTTGGCGGCAGGGCATTAACAGAAACAGATTTGGCATATTTAGCGGCAGAAACCAAAACGGATGAGGAATATATCAGAAAGGCGGTGGAACAAATTGAAACGAAATGATGATTTTAATGAGCGCAGAGCCCACCTTGCAGACTTATCAGACCAAGAGCTGAAAGACAAATTTTGGAAGCTTACAGAGCAGGTGGTTGACCCTTTGTTGCAGCTGGGCAAAGAAAACACCACCCCTGCAATTGAGCGCAGTGTGCTTTTGCGCATGGGCTTCAGCTCCCTAGAGGTGCAACCTATCGTTGATGGGGCATTGCAGAGGAATTTGCTTGGGCATGGTGCAGGTCATATAGTCTATAAACTGGCTAAACACAAGGATATGGGCATACGAGAGGCAGGGCTTGCCTTGGCAGATGGTCAATATTGGGAGGAAGCCGCTGGGCTATTTACAAAATAAAAAATAAATAAGTTTTTGACGAAATTTCAAAAAGGATGTTGAAAACTTTTTTTCACATGGTATAATAGACATAAGCCAAATATTTCTAACATTTTGGAGGGTTTATGAATTATTCTAAAGACAATGTATATATTTTCGGGCATAAAAGCCCCGATACAGACACAATTGCTTCTGCGGTGTCCTATGCTTATTTGAAACAGCAGACGGGAACGCCAGGCGCAAAGGCATACCGCCTGGGTGATATTAACCAAGAAACCGAATTTGCCCTTAATTACTTTGGTGTGGACACGCCAGAGCTTTTAGAGGACGTAAAACAAAGGGTTGAGGACTTGGAGGTTTACGAGCCGCAAACCGTAAAGGAAAGCGACCCCGTTAAAACCGCATGGGATATTATGCGTCATGGAGAGGGCAGCCGCCTTGTGCCAATCACTTGCGAAAACGGCAAGTTAAAAGGCATTATCGGCATGGCAGACGTAACAGAAATTTTCATGGAAGCGGAAGGGTCGGACATTTCCCGCCACGAAATTCTATACTCTAATTTAATAAAAATTCTTGATGGTAAGCATTTTGGCGGGGAATATAAATATCCCACAGTTGAAGGGCGCGTTTATGTGGGCGGGCTTCCTAAAGATTCGCGGGTTTGCGATAAGGACATTATAATTTGCGGCAACATCGAATATGCTTGGAAGATGTATTATGAGCATGACTTTGGTTGTATAATACTTACAGGAGGTTTAGAGCCAAAGGGCTTTGAAGGTGCAAAATGCGCAATAGTTTGTGTGGATGCCGTGGCGTTTACCGCTGTTAAGCTTATCACCCAGGCGATTTCTGTCCGCTCTCTAATGAACACAGAAAACATATCAACTTTCTACCCTCATTCCTATGTGGACACATTGCTTGATACCATGAAAAACAAGCGTTACCGCAACTTTCCTGTGGTTAATATGGATGGCACGTTAATGGGCATTTTGTCCCGCCGCCATGTAATGCGGGTGGCTGGCAAAAAGGTTATTATGGTGGACCATAACGAGCGCAGTCAGTCCATTGACGGGCTTGACCAGGCAGAAATTATCGAAATTATTGACCACCACCGCCTGGCGGATATTCAAACCGACGCGCCGTTATATTCCCGCATTGAACCTGTAGGTTGCACATGCACCATAATCTACAAAATGTACAGAGAGAACGGGGTTGAAATTCCAAAGCCCATGGCGGGGATGATGCTTTCTGCAATTTTGTCAGACACACTCAGTTTTTCTTCTCCAACCTGTACCAGCCAAGACAAAGCCGCGGCAGAAGCCCTATCAGAAATTGCAGGGGTTGATATTGACGATTACGGCAAGGAGATGTTTAGGGCAGGCACAAACCTTGATAAAATGAGCGTGGAGCAAATGTTAAACACAGACATTAAAAAGTTTAGCTTTGGCAAGGTTAACGCCTATGTGGCACAAATTAATGTTATGGATTTTGAAGGTTTGATGGCGCGGGAGCAAGAGATTTTGACAGAAATGGATAAGTTTTATGAAGCCAACAACTGCGAGCTTTTGGTTTTCATGGTGACAGACATTGTACGCAACGGAAGCGAACTTTTTGCGGCAGGCTCTGGCAGGCAATTGGCAGAAGTTGCCTTTGGCATGGAAGAGGGAGCAAGCAGGGTTTTCTTACCTGATGTGGTTTCCCGCAAAAGCCAAATTATACCAAAGCTCACCCGTGCAGGGGTCAGCTAGATGAAAAGACTTCTGGCGTTTGCGGCCTTTGCCGTGTTTGTGTGGTTTTTTACCCCGCAACCAGCTTATGCCGCTGCATTTGATGGGAACAGCTTTGCCCAAAGGTTTTTAGAGCTTGTTAACGGCCATAGAGCGGATAATGGACTATCAGAGCTTGTGATGGACAGCGCACTTTCGGCTGTTTCTGATGCTCACCTTATGGATGTGGTTGCTGGAGGGTTTGTTAGCAACACAGGCTCTGATGGCCGTGGTCACTTAGAAAGGATTAGCGGTTCAGGGCTTGACCTTGCCCATGTTTCCGCAACAACTGCGCGCTTTAGCGGCGTAAGCCCTGAAGAGGTTTTTGCATCATGGGCTAACAATCCAGGGATAAGCGACCAACTGTTGCGGGAATTCCCCACAATTGCAGGGATTTCCGCGGGGCTAGGTGATGATGGTAATATTTATGTGGTGTTTAAAGCTGGTGGGCATAATATACCATGCCGAAACAAATTTGTGTTGCAAGTTTTTCGTTTAATAAATATTGAGCGGATGAGGGCAGGGCTTAATCCCCTTATATGGGATGGGGATTTTGCCGCAATGGCGCAGACCAGAATAGAAAACCTAAGGGGCGGCGGCACTTTAGCCCATCGCATGAGCGACAACACAAATCCCGTATCCCCTGAATTTGTTGTGGCAAGTTGGTTAGAATTAGAGCAAATGAAAGAGCGTTTCATGGACGAATACGCCACTTATATAGGCATAGGATATGCCATATTTGCCCCCAACGCAGATAATGAAAATTACCACACTCACATGATGGTTTTTATTGGTTCGCCAGATGCGATACCTCAATCAGCAGACCCCTTCCATCCAGAAAACTTGTTGGACAGGGGATATTCTGCTCAGGAGGTGCAAAACATCATAGAGCAAGAGATTATCCGCCTAACCAACATATTCCGCGCAGAACATGGGCTTGAGCCTTTGTTGTTTAACCAACAAATTGCAAATTTTGCCCGCTATCGCGCTGGTGAGTATATGGAATTCGGCTATATCAGCAGCCACATTTCCCCTATAACGGGCAATTTGCCCAGATATGATGCCCCAGACCACGGCATTGACGGGTTGGTGTTTGAAAATTGGGCAGGGGGCAATATGTCGCCTAGCTCCACCATAAACCAATGGATAAATTTGCCTGTGCATAGGGCGCAAATGTTAAACACCGCCAACAGATATATTGGGGTTGGTGTGGTTTGGGATTTGGAAGGGGATGTTCCAGAACCTAAGCAGACCCCTTACGGGGAGGCAAGGTTTTTCCCCATACAATGGTCGCAAATGTTTGGTAGATAATGTTTTTTATAAACAAGGAGGAGTATTATTATGCGTTTAAATGAATACTTATTGTCAATTGAAGGAACAGAGGACGAGGGTAAGTTGTTTGAAGCCCTTGAAAAAACAGGGGAAAGCGAAGAAGAGCTGGCAGCAATGACCCAGATACCAGTGGCAGGCAAGCTTTTCATCGCATTGTCGGAGCTGTACGAAATTGGCAGCATTGCTGAATTTAAACAAACACCTCATTTTGATGAGTGCAATAATTGGTCGGCAAAAATCGACTTTGATAAAGATACTTTCATGCTTTATCCAGGGCCTGAAATGCGCAAAAAGATTTTTATTGCCCTAGGAATTTTTGTCGGTGCTATAGTAGGACTTGTTATGCTAATCAAGTTTTTGCGCCGCAGATAATAACTAAAGAGAGGTATGCATATGACAATCGTAAAAGGGTTGCAGTCCGAAATTTTTGTGCCAATTACGCCGCCGCCTGTGTGGACAGCCGTAACCAAAGAATTAAAAGATATGACCGTGGCACTGGCAACGGCGGCAGGGGTTCATCTTAAAAGTGACGAGCGGTTTAATTTGGCGGGGGATACAGGCTATCGTGTCGTGCCAAACACGGCTCATGTAGACGAAATGATGGTTTCCCACGGCGGATATGATAACGCTGATGTTAATAAGGATATTAACTGCATGTTCCCTGTAGACAGGCTTAACGAGCTTGTAGCAGAGGGATTTATCAAGGCTTCTGCCCCCAACCACTACGGCTTTATGGGCGGTGGCGGCGACCAAGAAGCCTTCACCAAGCAAACAGGACCAGAAATTGCCAAAAGACTGCTTGCAGAAGGTGTTGACGCTGTTGTTTTAACAGGAGGATGAGGTACTTGCCACAGAACGGCGGTCGTCGTTCAAAGAGCAATTGAGGAGGTTGGCATCCCTACCATCATCATCTCTGCCCTGCCACCTGTAACCCGCCAAAATGGCGCGCCTCGTGCCGTTGCCCCCCTTGTTCCCATGGGTGCAAACGCTGGCGCACCCCACGATAAAGCCATGCAAAAAGCCATTTTAACGGAAAGCCTGCAGCATTTGATAGACATTACTCAGGTTGGCACAACCGTGCCGTTGCCGTATCAATATACAGCACAAATATAATTTTGTAGGGGCGCATGTTGTGCGCCCCTAAATCTTTTGGAATATTTTGCTGGTATAAACTTACCCACCTTGGAAAAAATATCTTTATAACTTTTAGAAGAGAGCGAGCGAATTGTGGATGAGTGGTACACAGCGCACTAAAGTTGAAATTTGCGGTGTCAACACTGCCAAGCTTCCTATTTTGAAGCAGGCGGAAAAAGACGCCCTTTTTGCAAAAATTTTGCAGGGGTGTAAGCATGCCCGAAGTGAATATATATACGGAAACCTGCGGCTTGTTTTAAGTGTTATCCAACGTTTTAACAATCGTGGTGAAAACATTGATGACATTTTTCAGGTTGGCTGCATAGGCTTAATTAAGGCAATAGATAATTTCGACACTAGCCATGGCGTGAAATTTTCTACTTACGCAGTCCCGATGAATATACCCATACGAAAAAAGCAATTAAACTTAAAAAAAATATTAAATTTTTGTTAAATGCAAAATGCTATTCGCAATAATATAGGTGGTCGGCTTTCTGGGCTTTTAATCGGCACAATATTACAAATATATTTCATTCTGTTGGCGATTTGGCGGAGCAATTAGGCGCTTAACCCATTTGTCGGCTTGACAGATGGGTTTTGCTGTGTTATAGTTGTGCAAGATAGGGTTGGAAAAGAATGGCGAAAATTATCGACAAAATGATAAAAACCCCGCCTATTATATAAAATATTGTGTTTTTACGCTTTTTCAAACCCTTCTGCTCGTAGTCATAGGGGGATAGGGGTTTCTCGGCTTCCATGCCGTGCTTGCGCCTGTTGGCTGCCTTGCGGGATTCTACGAAATAGTAAATAGGGTACGCAAACATTTTAAAGTAATTTCTGTTTAATAATTCTAAAAGCAGTGCGTATCCTAAACCAAAGATGCCCACGTGAAAACAAATGTTAGACAAAATGTGGAGGGGGTGGTTGTCGCTTAATGCGAAATGAATTGCTCCGTAAATTAGGATAATTGCGAAAAGTATTATAAGTTTGTTGCGGTTTGCTAATGCGGCTTTTAGCATTGGTTAATCCCCCTAAATTTTTGCTTTTTGTTATTGTAACACAGCAACGCCACAAAGGCAAGCTGTGCAAATAAAAATAAACAAAATCGAAATGGAGGTTTTACAATGAAGTTTTGGAAAAAAGCATTTGTAATTGCTGGCTCTGCGCTTACCCTTGGTTTGCTTGCAGCATGCGGCGGAGGCGGCAACGACACAGTAGACACCCCACCAGTTGACGTTGTTGACACAAACAACAACCAAGATGGGCAGACGGATGCACCACCTGTGGCAGAAGGCGTGGTTGTTTATAGAAGAACTGGTTCTTCCATCCCATCCCTTGCGCCACATAACCACACATTTGACCCAGTGCGCGTTGCACTAACCTATTCTCAAGGTAGCTTTTTCTACCACTTACTTGACCCTGAAACTAACAGCTTGCGTTGGTTCCCTGGCTTTGCAGCAGAATTGCCAGAGTATAATGACGAAATGACCGTATGGACTATCAGATTGCGTGAAGATTTGGCATTTACCAACGGTACGCCAATTAACGCACATACCTATGACTATTCCTGGATGATGTTGCTTGACCCAGTTCTTGCAAGTCCAGGTGCGCAAGTTTTCTTCAACGTATTTAACGTAGTTGGCGCGCGTGCATACTTCCTTGGTTTGAGCATGGAAGATTATATGGCAATTCAAGCCCAAGATTCACCAAACTGGGTGGATAACCTTCCAGCAACTGACAACCCAGCCACTTGGGCAGATGTAGGCATTGACATTCTTGATGACTATACAATTCAATTCACATTACACACCCCAACCAGAGAAATTGACGTTCTTCAAACTTTCGGTGCTATGGCTGCTCTTGCCGCTGTTGACCCAGAAATGTATGAAGCCGCCTTTAACGCTGACAGAACCGTTAACACTTATGGGCTAGAGCTTGCTGATTTGGCGCAAAGCGGACGTTTCATCATCGTTGACTGGGCTCGTGACCAATACCGCGTATTTGAAAGAAACATGAACCACCCATTAGCCCATATGTTTACATGGGATGTTATCGAGGAATTTGTTATTCCAGACCCTGGTACTGTAATGCAAATGTTCCTAAATGGCGAGCTTGACCAAATGGCTCTCAACAGCACCACTTTCCCGCAGTTTAGAGAGGACCCGCGCACCGTGCGCGTTGAAGGTCCTGTTGTATGGGGCTTCCATATCAACTCTGCTTCTGAAACCAACCCAATCCTTAGGGATGCAGATTTCAGACATGCTCTATTCCACGCAACTGACAGGGTTACAATCGCCTTTGATATTTACCAAGTGTTTATCCCTGCAAACTATATCGTTTCTAGCCGTGCTTGGGTAGGCGACCTGGTAAACAACCCAGTGCGTTTCCGTGATACGCCGCAGGGTAGAGCCAACCAAGGTGCAAATTACAGCTTTGACCCAGACCGTGCTTTGGAGCTTTTCAACGCCGCTTGGGAAAGAAATGGCTCTGTGCCTGTTGCCATGGAACTTCAATATTTTGAAGGTTCATTAGAGCAACGTCTTGCCAGCGAATTTATGAAGGAAGAATTTGAAGCCCTTTTCGGTGCTGATAGATTTGAGCTTGTTCTTACTTCTATGCCAGTTACCGCCTCTTACGAGAGAATGCAAGCAGGTTTGCATGACGCTGGTTGGGGTACAGAAGGTCAAAACTCTTGGAACGCTTGGTCAAGCTTCGACATCTGGAGATATGACAGACCTCTAAGACTGCACCAAATGAACAGCCCAGAGTTTATGGAGCTTCAAACCCGCTCTGCTCAAGGCGATTTGGTATTTGATGACGCAGGCAGAATTGACGCTCTTGGCAGAATGGAAGCCATTGTTCTTGAGTATATGCCTTGGATTCCAATTTACCAAAACAACACCGCTATTATTTATTCTGACAGAGTACACTTACTACTTGAAGAGTTCTTATTCCCAGTAGGTCATGCTGTGCATCAATCTTTCATCGAGCCTAATGTGGAAAGAAGTATTACTGTAAACCCATAAACCCTAACTATTAACAAGCAAATAACACGAAGGTTGGGGGCTTATCTGCCCCTGACCTTTTGTGGCTTTGCAAATATAAGGCGGTGAAATTTTGCTTAAATATGTGCTTCAACGTGTTTTGTTTATGCTTGTCGCGCTTTTCTTGGTGTCCCTTTTCACATTCTTTTTGATAAATTCTGTGCCTGGCGGACCATTTGAAAACCCCGCGATAAGACCCGAGGTTAGGCTTGCAATGGAGCGGCGTTTTCATTTAGACCAGCCCTTAATTGTGCAGTTTGGGCATTTTTTGCGTGGCATCGTCACCTTCGACTTTGGCATTTCGCTAATTGTGCAGCCCAGCCGCGACATTACCGACATCCTTATGGAACGCTTCCCCATAACCATTGTGCTTAACCTGTTATCCAACTTTATACTTGTGCCTGTGGGCTTTTTTCTCGGCTCTTTAGCCGCGTTAAAACGGAATAGGTTTGGCGACCACGCAATATCTGCGCTGGTGGTTGTGTTTATATCTGTTCCAGGCTTTGTGCTTGCGTCTTTAATGCAATACTTTTTGGCGTTTAGGCTTGGGTGGTTTCCCCTTGTGTTTTCCACGTCGCAAAACTGGGATTGGGATAGGTTCTATTCTATGATACTGCCAGTTCTTGCCCTATCATTCGGCGGCATCGCCTTCATAACCAGGTTTTTAAGAGGTGAGCTAACAGAAACCCTAAATTCTGACTACATGCTATTGGCAAAAACGAAAGGACTGCGAACAGGTCAGGCAATTTTCCGCCACGCCTTGCGAAATTCCTTAATTCCTGTAATGGGTATGCTTGTTGGCATTTTCGTGGGAATTTTAGGCGGTTCGATTGTAGTGGAGGAGATTTTTGCAATCCCTGGCATGGGCAGAATAATGATAAACGCCCTTTTAAGCCACGATTATCCTCTGGTAATGACAACCACGGTAATGTATACTGCCATTGCCCTTGTTGCCCGCCTGTTAATTGATTTAAGCTACAGCATTGTAGACCCAAGAGTTGTGGTGGGAGGTGGAAAAAGTGCATCATAACAACAATGCAGAACTTATAAAAAACTACACTTTCACTGAAGATGATTTTAAATTCCATGAAAAATCGGATGTTATAGCAGACGTTGCGCCTGAGAACCCGCCTGTGGGCTTTTTCAAAGATGCCATGATACGCTTTTCTAAAAACAAAGCCTCCATGGTAGCCTTGTTTATGCTGGTTTTCATAATTGTTATGGCAATTTTCGGTCCAATGATGGGGGATTTCCATTTCCGTGAGCAAAATGTCCAATGGGATAGGCTGCCCCCGCGCATCCCCTTCCTTGAAAATCTCGGTATTTTTGATGGCACGTCTACGGTAACTGTCCAAGTTGCCAACATGCCTAACTGGGAACATGTTTATATTGAAACCGTCCGCACCTTCTACCAAACCGCAGGGGCAAGAACCGTGGCAATGGCAGAAATTCGCATTGATGCCTATGCAAATGTAGGGGCAGAAGATATTTATTTCTGGTTTGGTTCAGACATGCTTGGGCGGGATTTGTGGACAAGGTTGTGGCGAGGGGCTAGGGTTTCTCTAATGATGGCGGCAATTGCCGTGCTTATCAACCTTACAATTGGTGTAATTTATGGTGCAGTTGCAGCATATTACGGCAAAAAAACAGACTTGATAATGCTTAATATTATGGAGATTTTCTCCGCCGTTCCCACGCTTATTGTGGTGATACTTATAGCTACAAGGCTTGGTACAAGTATGTGGAGCTTAATAGGCGCACTTACCTTCTCTGGCTGGATAGGCATGGCAAACATGATGCGCGCGCAATTTTACAGGCATAAAGGTCAGGAGTATGTTATGGCGGCGCGGATTATGGGCGCAAGCGACAAAAGGCTTATTTTCCGCTACATTTTGCCAAACGCCATTGGCCCTACAATCACCCAGGTTGCGGTGGCAATCCCCGTATTTATGATGACAGAGGCGTTTTTGTCTTATCTGGGCTTGGGGATACAAGCACCAGAGCCTTCTGTGGGCGTGTTGCTATCCCAAGGGCAGGAAATGCTTTTAACAAACCCCCATGCGGTGTTTTTCCCAGCCCTTGTAATTTCGCTGTTGATGCTGTCCTTCCAGATGATGTCAAACGGACTGCGCGATGCTTTTGACCCTACATTGCGTGGACATTAGAGAGGGGGAGAAATGACAATGACAATGACAATGACTGACAATATACTGCAAGTTAAGAATTTAAGTGTTGAATTTAAGACATTTACTGGTAATGTTAAGGCTGTACGAGATGTTAGCTTTGATTTGGCGCGGGGAGAAACCCTAGCCATTGTTGGAGAATCTGGCTCTGGCAAATCTGTAACCTCTAAGGCGATTATGGGTATTTTGCAACAAAATGCCACCATCAGCCAAGGTAAAATCAGCTACAGCGACATGGATTTGACAAAAATCAGCCAAAAGCAATTCTCGAATATACGCGGTTCGCGGATGGCAATGGTTTTCCAAGACCCCCTGTCTGCCCTTAACCCTGTTATGAAAATTGGCAAGCAAATTACAGAATCTTTGGTTTTATCAGGGAAAATCAGCAAAAAGGATGCCCCTGAAAAGGCTATGGAGCTAATGCGCGCCGTTGCCATCCCAGAGCCTGAAAAGCGTTACAACCAGTATCCTTTCCAGTTTTCTGGAGGTATGCGCCAAAGAATTGTAATTGCCTGTGCATTGGCAGGCGACCCAGAGCTTTTAATTTGTGACGAGCCAACAACAGCCCTTGACGTTAGCGTCCAATCCCAAATTTTGGAGCTTATTAAGGATTTGCAAAAGGAGCGGAATTTATCTGTTATCTTCATCACCCATGACATGGGGGTTGTGGCAGGTATTGCCAACCGCATGGCGGTGATGTATGCTGGTAAAATCGTAGAAATCGGCAATGTTGATGAGGTTTTTTACAATCCTCAACATCCATATACCTGGAATTTGCTTGCCGCCATGCCCGACATGGACACAGGAAGCGACGAGAAATTGTTAAGCATACCTGGCACACCGCCGAATATGCTTCATCCCCCTGTTGGGGATGCTTTTGCGGCTCGTAATAAATTCGCCTTAAATATTGATAACCGCCTAGAGCCGCCAATGTTCAAAATAAGCGACACCCACTACGCCGCAACGTGGCTTTTGCACCCAGATGCGCCAAAGGTGGAAATGCCAGAAGTTTTGCAGAAGCGTTTGGAACGCCAAAAAGCCAAGGGGGTGGATGGTTTTGGGAAATAATATGCTAGAAGTGAAAAACCTTAGCCGCCATTTTACCCTAGGCAAGGGCAGAAACGCCAAAACCCTAAAAGCCGTAGACAACTTGAACTTTACCATTGNGAAGGGCGAAACCTTCGGCTTGGTTGGGGAATCTGGCTGTGGCAAAACCACCACAGGGCGCACCATCATCGGTTTATACGAGCCTACTGCGGGGGATGTTGTTTTTGATGGCACTACAATCTCTGGCAAACGGAGCAAAGAGGTGCGCCAAATGGTAACATCTGGTATGCAGATGATTTTCCAAGACCCCATCTCATCTCTAAACCCCAGAATGACGGTAAAGGACATTATTGGTGACGGTATGCGCATCAACAAAATGTACAGTGATAACGACCAGATTTTGCAGAAGGTTTACGAAGCTTTGGACATTGTTGGGCTGACGAAAGAACACGCCAACCGCTACCCCCATGAGTTTTCTGGTGGTCAGCGTCAGCGTATTGGCATAGCCCGCGCCATTGTGCTAAAGCCCAAAATGATAATTGCTGACGAGCCAGTGTCTGCGCTGGATGTGAGTATCCAAGCCCAGGTGCTTAACCTGCTTAACGACCTAAAGGCAGAAATGGGATTGACTATCCTGTTTATCGCCCACAATCTGTCTGTTGTTAAGTATTTTTCTAAGCGCATTGGGGTTATGCACCAAGGGAAAATTGTGGAGATGGGCACAGCGGAGCATATCTATAACGAACCTATGCACCCATATACAAAGGCGTTGCTTTCTGCAATACCTTTCCCAGACCCTAATTTTGAGCGCACAAGACAGCGGATTTTCTACGAACACAAGCAAGCAGATTACACCGAAGATAAACCAGACTTCGTGGAAGTTACCCCTGGACATTTCCTATATGGCAACAGCCAGGAAATTGCTGAATATACAAAATAATAATCAATAACCCTAGCCCTTTGGTTGGGGTTATTTTTTGTGGTTTTCGGCGACAATATAACAAGAAGGAGTGATGGCGGGATATGCTTAGAGTTAAAAGATATGTCAACGGCGAAAAGGTCGGAGAAAAGGAGCTTAAAAACTATGCTCTTGAAAGCGGCGTGGTTTCGGAGGTTATTAGAGCTGTAAACCAAAGGCTGTCAGAACAGAGGTGAGGTCTGTGGTGCATGGCAAAG